>DAIUDK010000029.1:0-6553 GCA_036845725.1 Chloroflexota bacterium | reverse complement strand
CGGACGCCAGCGCGTGCGCGTCGTAGGGGTTCATAATCGCCGGCACGCCCTCTCGCACCAGGTTGCCCGTCTCGAGATCGATGCGGATGTTGGTCGTGTCCGGCACCTGCTTAACGGCGACAAGTGCGTGAAACAAGTTCCACCTCCTTACAACTTACGAATAACAAATCAGAAAACCGGGATTTTCGACGGATCCCGGTTTTCAAGTGCCTTAGTGCCGTGGGGTAAACTGCGGTTCGATGATCTCGCCGTTGCGAATGACCACGCCGTTGCGCAAAGCGTCGTTTTGTGCGAAGGCTAAACCCGGCTCTACGTTGGTGATGTGCTGGATATAAGACCATGCGGCGTTGTTGAAAGCATGTGTCGAAGTGCGCGGCACGCCGCCGGGCACATTGGGGACACAGTAGTGCACCACGTCTTCCTCGATATAGGTTGGGTTGTCAAATGAGGTGGGACGACTCGTCTCCGCACAGCCGCCGTGATCGATAGCGAAGTCCATAATGACCGAACCTTTGCGCATCGTGCGCAGCATCTCACGGGTGATGATGACCGGCGCACGTTTGCCCGGATTGCGCATTGCGCCGATGACCACGTCGGCAAAGCGCGTAGTGTAAGCCACGTTGAAATCGTGATCGATCATCGTCGTTACGCGCCCCTGGAAGTACTCCTCCAGATAGCGCAACCGATCCAACGAGCGGCTGAGGATGAAGACCTTTGCGCCCATACCGACAAAGGCGCGCGCGGCATTCATACCCAACGTCCCGCCACCCAGGATCACCACCTCACCGGCGGAGACACCCGGCGCGCCGTTCAACAGCACGCCGCGCCCGCCGTAGGTACGCATCAGCAACGTCCCGGCGATGTATGGAGCCATGCGTCCGGCAATCTCGCTCATCGTTTTGAGGATGGGGAAGTTGCGGCCGTCTTTGGAAATCATCTCGTAAGCAATAGCCGTCACTTTATGCTTTTTGAGTTCGTCGACCTCTGCCTGGGGGATCGACATCAAACCCAGGAAGCACATGAGCGTCTGGCCGGCGGGCATCCACTTGATTTCTTCCATCGTCGGACGCAGCGCCTTGAGCACCAGCGAGCTATTGGCATAAAGCTCCTCACCGGTCGAAAGCATCGTCGCGCCCATGCGCTCGTAGTCGTAGTCATCGAAACCGGCGCCGGAGCCCGCGCTCACTTCCACAAAACACTTGTGACCGGCCTTCGTCAACAGGCCAACACCGGCCGGCGTCAATCCGACGCGCTCTTCTCCACAGAGTCGTTCTTTAGGAATGCCTATGTTCATATTCCGCTCCTTTGAAAATAGTCAGTTAGTCTTTGGCCCGATAGTCAGATAGCCTTCAACAATCGCTGTCGCAAGCGTATTACTGGATGGCAGCAACGCCGTCAGCCGGGTGCGTGACGTAGACAGCCGGCCGTTTGCCGAAACGCTCGTCGTAAGCCTCGGTGATGTGCGCTTTAAATTCGGGGACGGCCGCTTCGGCCACCAGGGCAATCGTACATCCGCCGAATCCCGCGCCGGTCAGCCGCGCGCCGTAGCAGCCGGGGACTTCCATCGCCGCCTCGACTAGTGCATCCAGCTCCACCGCGCTCACCTCGTAATCATCGCGCAAGCTACGATGCCCCTCGATCATCAATGCGCTGGCCGCTGCGATGTCGCCAGCATGGAGCGCGCGGGCGAACTTCACCACCCGGTCGTTCTCCGTGATGACGTGCCGCGCGCGCCGGTACACCACTTCCGGCAGATCGCGGCCAAACTGCTTCAACTGGCGCAACGACACATCGCGCAGCGCCTTGATCTCCGGCAGATGCGCCTGCAAATGGCCTACCGCCTGCTCGCACTGCGCCCGGCGTACATTGTACTCCGACGCCGCCAGCGAGCGTCGCACCATGCTATCCGCAACGACGATGGCGACCCCCTCCGGCATCGGGAAGTAGCGCCGTTCCAGCGAGCGCGAGTCAAGCATCATCGCATGGCCGGCCTTGCCGCACGCGCTGATCATCTGATCCATGATGCCGCAATTCACGCCCACGTACTGGTTCTCCGCCTTCTGGCACAACAGCGCCAGATCGGAAAGGGAGATGCCGAACTCACCGAGCGTATCCCAAGCAAAAGCGAACGCCAGCTCGATGGCCGCCGAAGAGGACATCCCTGCACCAACCGGCACGTCAGACGCCAGCACCGCGTTGATGGGAGAAGGGTGCAATCCACGATCGAGGAAAGCCCACAAAACACCTTTCGGGTAGTCGGCCCAGCCACCCGCAGAGGAGGGCACTTCGATTGTCGAGAAGATCGCTTCGTCGTTTTTGATGTCCAGCGCGCGCACCGTCGTCAGTGAGCCTTCGGACGGGCCAACCGCCATCCACGCTGCCTGATCGACGGCGACCGGCAACACGAACCCGTCGTTGTAATCGGTATGCTCGCCGATGAGGTTCACCCGTCCCGGCGCGCGCACCACCAACTGGGGCGGCTGCTGGAAACGAGTCGTATAGGCCTTTGTCACCTTTTTGTATAATTCGTGTTTCGCCATTCAATCTCCCATTCGTGTGGATGACAATATTATCTACGCGATATCCAATTCCGGCAAGACGCCACTGCGCGCCAATGCCGCCAACACGTGATCGCGGTCGGAGGCGTGGATGAGCGCCACCCCCTCCCCAAGCGACTCGCGGATGAAACGCCGCAGCGTCGGGTGCTCCAACAGCGCCGGATCGGGCGAGCGCAACAACCACACCTGCTCCAATCGCACCGGCTCCGCACCCCGATAGGCGCTTTCGATAGCAGCACGCAAGTGTGCTGGAAGCGCCTGTCCGGTCGCCTCTTCCAGAAAAGCCAGGATGCGTGCCAGCGGGATGCGCTGCTGCCGCGCCAACGTCAAAGACGCAGGTGTAAGCCGGTAGCGATAATCCTCACCGCACGCCAATGGGCGCGCGATCCGCCGCACTTGAAAGCGCGCATAGCGACGCCGCAACGGCACGGCGATCACGCCATCGTCGCTCAAACGCAGCGGCGGTGGTTCCGGCAGAACTGGCGGACCACCCGGCGTCAATAGCGCTGCGCCTGCCGCGCTCAGCCGGAAACAGGTCGCCGGCTCATTGTCCAGATCGATCATCCCCAACCAATGCAGCGGGCCGGTCAGCACGAATGCGATCCACGCGCCTTCGACAACATCCCAGGTTTCGATGCCACGCAAGGGCTTATCCGTGGTCGCATCGCGCAATGCCCAGACGTCGTAGTCCCCATCCGGACGCAGAAAATCCATATTCTGTTCACGTACAAAGGCGGTAAACTCCACGAACGTGTACCAGGACTCCGGCGCGCAGTGGCGCAGCAGATCGAGAAACGCCTGGCGCGCAGCACGCGGGTCGGCGGGCCACTCGCGAACCGGATCGGGACGCAGCGTTGGGATGGCGGCGAGATCGTTCCAGCGGGCGCTCTCCATCCACGCGCGGGCCAGCGTCGCCCACTGTGACCAACCATCTGCTTGCAGCCACGCCAGCATCGGCTCGGCGACCGGACGCAACGATTCCCGCTCGTCTCGCTGAAGCCAGCCTTGTTCCAACGCCAGCGTTTCGAGCAGGGCGCTCGCCTGCGGCAGTCGCATCCAGGTCGTTCGCTCGCTCGTTGCAACGGGGCTGAGCGTCTCCATTTGCAGCGCCGCGAACAACGTCACCAGATCGTCAGCCAGCACGTCGGTTCCAGAGGCCTGGTGTGTGGGCGGCGCGGCAGACTTCGGCGGTGCGACGCCCAAAGGCGCAGGGATGGGCATATACAGGCTCAACTCTTCCGGCACAAATGCCATCTCCACCTGCCCGTTAGGCCACGTGGCAAAGGCGCGCTGCACCAATCCCAGATACCACAATTGCTCGACTGGCGAGACCGGCGTACGCCACAGTTCTTCACGCTCGAGACGACCCGGCCCGACGGCGCGGAGTTCCCCACGGCGGCGGGTGAAAATAGCCCACGGCATCACCCCACCCAGCCGCAGCAAATCATCCAGAGCTGCGCGCGCGGCGTCATCAAGACCGGCGACGGCGTGCTCCACGGCTTTGGCGCGCGCCATCGCATCCGCCAGTTCCGCCGCGACATCAGGCTTGCGCTCGGCGACTAAGGTTATGTTCCACTGTAGGGCGATCACGTGCAGACGGGCTAGATCGCTGTCGAGAAGCGTTTGGTAAAGTGTGCGCAAGGCCATTTTTCGGTAACCAGAAGAGCAAGATAAGTACGTTAACGTTGAAAGCTCGCACGTTTCAACGTTATCCCATACAAACTGATTATATCTATTGTAACAGAAGGCGCAACCTATCACTTGTCCATAGATTATAAATCAAGGTAACATTTGCTACAGAGCGGTTTGTTTCCGCTGGACTGAACGCACTTTGTCACTACAATGATCCCAAATAGAGGGAAGAGGGTTTAGGAGTGGGTGTGCCCGCCCCCAAACCCCCACCCCTTCTCAAGGAGGCACAGCATGAAACGATTACTTTCCGGTAACGAAGCGTTTGCCCTGGGCGCGTGGGAGGCGGGCGTGCAGTACGCTTCGGCCTATCCGGGAACGCCCTCCACAGAGATTCTCGAAAACTTCGCGCGCTATCCAGGCATCAAGGCGGAATGGGCGAGCAATGAGAAAGTGGCGCTGGACAACGCCATCGGCGCGTCGTTCGGCGGGGCGCGCACCATCGCGGTGATGAAGCACGTCGGCGTGAACGTCGCCGCCGACAGTCTGATGTCGGTGTCGTACACGGGGGTGAAGGGCGGGCTGGTGCTCATCAGCGCCGACGATCCCGGCGCGTTCTCGTCGCAGAACGAGCAGGACAACCGCCAGTACGCGCGCTTCGGCAAGTTCCCGTGCTTCGATCCCGCCGACAGCGAAGAGGCCCGGCAGTTTATAGGCGCGGCGTTGGACGTGAGCGAGCAGTTCAAAACGCTGGTGCTGATGCGCTCGACAACGCGGCTCTCGCACTCCAAGTCCGCCGTGGAAGCGACCGTGCCGGGCACGCGCGAGTTCCAGCCCCTCCCGCCGTTCGAGCGCGAGGCGGAAATCACTCGTGTGATCCTGCCCGCTATCGCGCGGATGCGGCATCCGGTCATCGAGCAGCGGCTGCTGGATGTGGCGCAGTGGGCCGAGACGACGGCGTTCGAGCGCGGCATCAACCGCGTCGAGTGGAATGACAAAGCGCTCGGCATCGTGACCAACGGCATCGCCTACCAGTACGCGCGCGAGGTGCTGCCCCACGCTTCCATCCTCAAGTTGGGGATGAGCTACCCGCTGCCACTGCAAGCCATCCGCGACTTCGCCGCGCAGGTGGAAACGCTCATCGTCCTCGAAGAACTCGATCCTTTCATCGAAGATCAATTGAAAGCCGCAGGCATCGCCGTGGCCCACGGCAAAGACATCTTCCCCCTCTGCGGCGAACTGACCCTGGCGAAGGTACGACAGGGCGCAGTAAAAGCCGGATTGATTGAGAATCATGAATCAAGAATCATGAATCAAGATTCACCAGTCACCGTGCCGCCTCGACCGCCCGCGCTTTGCCCAGGCTGCCCACACCGTGCGTTCTTCTACGCGCTGAGTCGCAACAAGCGCAAAGTCGTCCTCCCTGGCGACATCGGGTGCTACTCGATGGGCGTGTTGCCGCCGTTCGAGGCGATGGATATGCTGATTTCGATGGGCGCGGGCATCGGGATGGGGCACGGTTTCAAACAGGCGGGCGGGCAGGAGGGCGTCGTGACCGTCATCGGCGACAGCACGTTCTTCCACGCGGGTATGCCGCCGCTCGCGTCCGCCGTCTACAATAAGGCGAACATCGTCGTCGCCATACTCGACAACCGCATCACCGCGATGACGGGCCAGCAGCACAATCCCGGCACCGGCACGACGCTCCAGGGCGAGGAAGGCCGGCACATCGACATCGCGCCCCTCGTCAAGGCGATGGGCGTCACCTACGTCGAAGAGGTCGACGCCTGGGAGGTGGACGCGATGAACAAGGCCATCCGCGCGGCGTTGAAGCACGAAGACGGCCCGGCGGTGCTTATCGTGCGCGGCGCGTGCGTCTTCACCCCGCACTTCCACTACCAGCCTCGCATGGAGGTCGATCTCGAAAAGTGCGTCGCCTGCGGCGCGTGTTTCCGCGTCGGCTGCCCGGCGATTCTCAAGAGCGAGGAGATTTACCCGACGAACAACAAGCCGAAGTCGTCTATTGATCCACTGTTGTGTACCGGCTGCACGGTTTGTATGCAAGTCTGCCCGACTCAGGCGATTGCGCCTATTGAGGAAGAATAAATGCTTTGGCTGGGAGTGTGGGGGCGGGCGCGCCCGCCCCCACACTCCCAGCCTCAACTTCATAGGCTTGCGCGGGATCACGATTCCGCGCTGCTACAGGAGAAAAATAATGATTGAGAAATTAAACCTGCTCTTCGTAGGCGTTGGCGGACAAGGCGTGTTGACCGCGTCAGACATCGCTGCCCAAGTCGGACTCGACCTGGGCCTGGACGCGAAGAAGTCCGAGGTTCACGGATTCGCGCAGCGCGGTGGGGTAGTGG
>DAIUDK010000028.1:6830-39668 GCA_036845725.1 Chloroflexota bacterium | reverse complement strand
TCTCATGCCGCCTATTTTACCACCATACCGAGATTCTTGTCTGTGTTTGCACTAGACATAGCCCTAATAATAAAAAACTTTCCCGTTCCCCTTTCTTTAACCCACGCATCAGGTAATAGAATGCCCATGCGCTAAACATAGGAGCAAACGATAATCGCAGCCCAGTACGGTTCAGAATCACCAGCCAACTTGCAATCGCAGCAAATCCCATTGCCCATAAACCCGTCGTGCGGCCATATAGCTCGCGTGCCAATAGGTATACGCCGGGTAACGTAAGCAAACTGGGTAAAATAGTTCCTACCTTGAGAATTGCAAAGTCTATGGGATGTTGGGTCAGCCAGACAAGGAAAGCAGTCCAATAAAACAGGAGTGGTTCACGCCCGGTATTACGATTAAAGAAAAACGGGCGCAACCCACCTTCTACAATATCACGGATGTCCAACAGATTTTGTGTATGGTCTAGTGTCATCTCCGGTGGAACTTCCTGCAAGCGCCATATTCTACAAAACACGCCTAACAAGATGATAACAATGAAGGCCAGGCCGTGCCAGGTTAAGTGTATGCCGCTGGAAGTTAAGTGATATCCGACCACTTTCATATGTGACCGTTTTTGCCAGAAAGCAGCCATAAACGCGCTAACGCTAACTCCCCAGGCAATCACGCCAATCCATGTAAATCCCTTATACCCGAGTGTGACACCTATGTTAATGTATGTGGCAAATATGCTTAAGTTAAGCAAGAATTGTCGCGCTCGCGACAATTTCCACGACTGTATATCGCCTGCGCTCCCGCCGGTTTTATCCGACCGTAATGAATATATGGATTTGTTGCATAACCACAGGCCGACTGAAACCACATACAGACCTAAACCCGGCCAAAGACGGTTAGTGCTCAACATAACTTGTGCCAGGATTGCGACAAGTATTGCTAAACCAGGATACCACCAAGTATCCACAAAGATCAAGATAGGGGATTTTCTCATTTTCCTGGATACCTCACCACAAATCGTCGATATAATGGATAGGCATAGCGATATTATAGTCCGTCCACAGGAGGGTGACAAATGAAAACGGACCGCCGAGAGGTCTATCCTCTCGGCGGTTGTGGAGGCGCTGGATCTTTTCCAGCGAAAGCGGAGGTGCCAGCCAGTTATTGAATGATGTTGAAGACGACCTGGACTTCCACTGTGACGTTATAGGCACCGGTGACGATGGGCACCTCCCCCCCGCCGCCCATTCCCATATCCCGTGCGACGACCGGAACGGGGTTGTTGCCGGAGACGTACTCGCTCACCTGGCGTACCTTGCCTACACGGATGCCCAACCCGGCGGCCAATTCGTCGGCTTTGGCGCGCGCATTCACGAGAGCGGCTGCGCGAGCCTGCTTTTGCAGCTCCGTGGCGTCGTTCACGCCAAAGGTGATGCTGCCCACGTTGTTCGCGCCGGCCGCCAGGGCGTTTTCCAGCAGCTTTCCTGCCTGGGTGAGATCGCGCAGCCGCACGCTGACCTGGTTGGTGACGTGGTAGCGCACCTGCCCGGTTGGCATACCGGTCTCGTGATTGTAGATTTGCTCCACCCACATGTTGTAGTTGACCGTTTGGATGTCCTTGTCCTCGATGCCCAGCGCCTTCACCGCGTCGAGCACCGCCTTCATCTTTGTAGTGCTCTCGCTGATGGCCTGCGCCGCGTCATCGTTGACGGTTTCCACACCGAGTTGAATATCGGCGATGTCGGGGATGTTGCTTGCCATACCCGAACCACTGACATTGATAGTATAGAGCGCTTCGCCCCCAACTGCGGCGTATGTCCCACCGCCGGCCTCCACCTGCGCGCCGCATCCCGACAGTAACCCGAGCATCCCGGCTGCGACCAACACCAATAACCCTGTACGAACTTTCTTGCCAAACATTGTATTGCCTCCCTTTGTGATTTTTATGTGTGAGTTTGCCTCTCACACTTATGATGACGCCGAAAGACTGCGAGAAGTTCCCAAAATCGCGTGGAGATTGCAAAAGTCTCACGTGAAGTCGGTTGGGCAGATGCGCGCACTAAACGGCAGGATTCCACGTACGGACCTCTGCTGAGACTTTTGTAATCTGGGTTATTTGGGCTGTACTTGTGGTTCGGGGAAATAGGTGTCGAGCAACGGGGTCAGGTCGGCGCCGGTGTGGGCGCGGACGGCGGCGAAGAAGTCGTCGCGCGTGGCAATGCGCCCTTCGTTGGCCTCGCGGTAGGCTTTGACGAAGGCGAAGAAGTCCGGGTCGCCCATCAGCGCGCGGAGATCCTTCATAAAGCGCGCTCCCTGCGCGTAGAGTTGATCGATGTACGAGGCCGTGTCGGTGAAGTCGTAGATACTCCTGTCGAGCGCGCCGCCACGATCGCGGTTGCCGATGTGGTGTTTCCACCACCATTCGACGAAATCCGGGTAGTAACGTTCGTAGAAGAGCACTTCGCTGTATTTGGCGAAGGATTCATCCAGCCATGGTTCGTGGACTTGGTCGTTGCCGACTGCACCGTACCACCACTGATGCGCGATCTCGTGCGCGGTAAGGCTGACCAATCCCGCGGCGGGGGTTTCCTGATACCCTTCGTAGGCCCGGCTGCTCATGCTGACCAGACCGGAGTACTCCATCGCGCCATAGTAGGCGTTTTGGGCGATCGCCAGATTTTTGTAGGGATAGGGACCGTAGAGTTCCACATATAGTGGAAGGGCCTGTGCTGCCGTCTTCAGCACGGCCTGTGCCGCCGTGCTGTATTCCGGCAGAGAGTAGACCTGCACCAGCGTTGATCCGGCTACCGCCCGGATTATCCGGTATTCGGGGCTGGCGAGGAAGGCGAACATGCGTGCCTGGTCGAGCCGGTAACGCCGCTCCTGTCCCTTCTGGCTGACGAAGCCCGGCGCAGCAACGACGACGGCAGTATCGGTGCGTAGCGTCACATTATAGGCAGCAATGCTGTAGATGTTGGGATCGCCGATCAAGATGTATTCCCACGTCTGCCAGCCTTCCCCGGCACGATAGGGTACGAGCGTGGGATGCCAGTCGCCAGCCTGAATCAACCGCTCGCCCGCGCCTAGATTGCCTAACGGCAGCCAGGTATCAGCATCTACGGGTGGGATGCTGACACCATAGACCAGGGCGACGGCAACGGCTTCTCCTGGCGCGATGGGAACCGGCGCTTCGACATGTAACATGGTGTTTGAGAGCACTGTCGTCGTGAGAGAGCTTTCCCAGGGGGTGGTGAGGGTCGCTGTGCGCAGTGCAAAGACGCCCGGACGGTAGGCTGGTGGAACGGCGAGGACCAGTTCATCCCAAGCATCTGGGCTGTCGTTGACAAGCGTGACTTGCTGTGTCACCGTCATGCGTTTGTCGGCGTAGTTCAGGACGATGAGCATCTCGACCTGCGGGATGCCGTTTGTCGGCGGCGCGACGAGTGGCGTAGGGGTGGGGGTGAATGTAGGGGAAGGAGAGGGTGAAGGGGAGAGGGTAATCGTGTGTTGGCGCGTGCGGGTGGGGACACCTGTGCGAGTGGCGAGTGGCGTTTCTGATACAGCCGGCGACTGGTTCCCGGCAAGCGCGCAGGCTGTCAGCAGCAAAACGGCAAGCAGCACTACTGCTACCAACAGCTCTTTGAACGAAGATGCAAGCATTGCTCACCCCGTCAGTAAATAGATGGCCACGAGCGAAAGGAGGATGCCGCACACCTGCCGCAGCGTCAACGTTTCTTTCAGAATGAGGACCGCCAGTAGAATCACGCCAATCGGATATAGTGCCGTCACTGGCACGACCACCGATGCCTTGCCCTCGGTCAGCGCCATAAGCAAGAATTGTGTGCCTACCACACCGGCAATCCCCGCGAGCATGGAGAATGTGATGCCTTTGATTTGCATCGGCAGTCGAAAGCGCATCGTCGCCAGAATCACCAGCGCCCCTACGATAGTCCCCAGTGATTGGTATACCATCGCGCTTTTAGGGTCCAGATACTCGCTGGCGAGTTTGGGGAAGAATCCCCAAAAACCGTAAATGGCTGTTGCTATGAGCGCGTAGATCAACCACTTGTGCATAGAAAACTCCTTGTCGTGAATCCTTGCCTCTCTTGCGGGCAATGGTATAATCTCAAAGTTGATGCAGTTGATGTTGTTGTTCGACATTCTGTTGAATTGACTCGATGCTGTCATTATATACCAAAGATTCAGGGGTAAAGTGGAACTTTGTGGCTGACTATAGTCCCACCTACAACTACTTTGTTGATAACGACGTTCAGCGTAGTTGATGACTACTTCTAGGAGACGAAAATGATCGATGATCTATTAAAACTGCTGCCGCAGGTCGTGACGGTTTTGACGCTGGTGACGGCGGTCTTTGTCACCAGTGTGTGGATTGGGATGGTGCTCTGGACCTTCCGCGACATTCGCTCGCGCACGCGCGATATTATCGTGCAGTTGCTGGCGACTATCATGGTAGGGATTCTGACCATTCCGGGGCTGATCATTTATTTTCTCATCCGCCCGCGGGAGACGCTGGCCGAAGCCTACGAGCATGCCCTGGAGCAGGAGGCGCTGCTGCAAGCCATCGAGGAGCCGGAAGCGTGCCCTTCATGCGGGGGCAAGGTGCGCAACGACTTTCTCTATTGTCCGTATTGCCACACGCAATTGCGGAAGTCCTGTATTGTCTGTGACAAGGTCCTGCAACTGGACTGGAACTTGTGTCCCTATTGTGGTGCTCCGCAGGGCAGCCAGGTGGTTGAGCCGGTGATGGATCGTGAAGTGGAGATGCCCGTCGCCCCGGCCTCGCAATTGTAACTTGGCTAAGAACCTATCCGAAAATTCGCCGTTGACGCACCAGAAACACTCGCCAGCATAATTTTCGGATAGAGACTAAATCACAAAACCCCCGATTTTGGCAAGAGATCGGGGGTTTTGTCTTTGTGTCAAGCCCCTAAGGGACCTTTTCCGTCTTGAGGGTGCACGTCCTCCGGTCGTACGGTGTGAACCTTGATCATATTGGTGACGCCGTGGAACGTGAAGGGGATGCCCGCTGTCAAAACCACGTTGCTGCCGACGGAAGCATACTTCTGTGTGACTGCGCCATAGACCATCGTCTGGATCATCTCGTCGGTATCGTTGAAAGGGATGACCACAGCCGGGGTTACGCCCCAGACTAACTGCAATCGCCGGGCAGTGGTCTCGAAGGGCGTAATACCCAACAATGTTGTTTGGGGTCGATGGCGTGCCACCATGCGCGCCGTGCGCCCGGATTCCGTCGAGGTGATGATGGCTGTCGCGTGTGCTGCCTCGGCCAGCGCTACCGTTGCCCGGCTGATCGCGCTAGAAATGATGACGGCATTGGGCGCTTCGGCAGCTTCCTTCTCCATATCCAGCAGTTGATTGTAGGGGAAATACGGGGAGCCTTCCGCACTCTCGGCGATTTTCGCCATCATGCGCACCGATTCCACCGGGTATTTGCCCACCGAAGTCTCTCCAGAGAGCATCACGGCATCGCTGCCGTCGAGGATGGCGTTGGCGACGTCCGAAGCCTCTGCGCGTGTGGGACGCGGGTTGTCGATCATCGATTGCAGCATTTGTGTGGCTGTGATGACCGGCTTGCCCAGGCGATTGCACAGATGGATGATCTCTTTCTGCACCAGCGGCACCTGCTCGGGGCGGGTTTCCACGCCCAGGTCACCACGCGCGACCATAACGGCATCAGCGGCCTGGGCGATGGCTTCTAAGTCACCCAATGCCTCGGGCTTCTCGATTTTGGCGACGATGCCGGGAGTGTAATGCGGATTTTCACCTGCCTGCCGTTCATCAGGGGTGTCTGCGTGCGCGTTGAGATAGTCCTCCAACGCCAGCACATCATCCGCCCGGCGCACGAATGACAGTGCCAAGTAATCCAATCCCAGCTCTAGTGCCAGCAGCGCGTCCTGCTTGTCCTTCGCAGTGAGCGCCGGAATCTTTAGCGGCGCGCCCGGCAGGTTGACGCCCTTGTTCGAGGTGAGCAGCCCGCCCACGTGCACGCGGCAGTGCAAGCGCGTGAGGGTGATAGCAAGAACCTCTAATTCCAGTGTGCCATCGTCCAACAGGATTTGATTACCGGGTCGTACATCGGGAATGATGTCAGCGTGTGGGAAGGGGATTTCCGTGAGCGGGTCCTGTACCGGGTCTGCTGTCAGCGTGATTTCTGTACCTTCCACGAGCCAGACACCTTCCGGCGGCAACGTGCCCACGCGGATTTTGGGACCTTGTAGGTCGCCCATCAGTGCTACGTGGCGGCCTTCCTCGGCGGTGATGCGGCGTACCAACGCGGCGGTCTGGCGTTTGTTTTCGGCGCTCCCGTGCGAGAAGTTGAGCCGCGCCACCGTCATGCCCGCACGAATCATCCCGCGCAAGACTTCAGGGGATTCGGTCGCCGGGCCGAGCGTACAGACGATCTTGGTCAGTGGCATCGTGGTCTCCTTTCAAAACAGTCAACGGATTGAACGGATGAAACAGATTGTTGTGATCTCTAAAAACAAACCCGGTACATTGGGTGTACCGGGTTTGTGATGGACGTGACTTTGCTTGCAGCGCCTCGCTGCTGGTAGCGTCTCTTACTTTGTCTCGCGGTAAATGACGTGCTTGCGCACAAAGGGATCGTAGCGGCGCAGCTCCAACCGCTGCGGATCGTTGCGGCGGTTTTTCTCCGTGAGATACATGTGCCCGCTTTCAGTGCTCTTCATTTTAATCAAAAGCCGAACGCCCTTTTTCTTTGCCATAATGCCACCTCCTGACTTTGTCCCACAAGCCTTATCAAGCTTGCCTGCATCGAATGTAAGATTTATCGCCATCATTATAACGTGGTTGCACACACTGTCAAGCTGAGTTGCACATACTTCTGCGTTGTGATACAATAACTCTATCTGACATAAACTACTATTGGTGAGTGATGCGGCGAATGTCGCAAAGCAGATGGAAGGAATACTCGATGGAGCATGAACGGGGCCTTTCAGAACAGGTCGCGCGCTGGGCAACCGTGATCCGAGAACGCGGTCTCACGGATGTGGCGCTTCCGTTCTTGGATGTGCTTCAGGTGTGGGGATTTGTCGGTGGGCAGATGCTGTGGATGTTGGCCCCTTTTTTCGGTGAGAACCTCGTGCCGTTCGCTGAGGCGTTGGAGCAACCGGAAGTGCTACGCCAGCTTGAAGACAGTTTACGCGCGGGTGAGGTGCAGTAGATGATGAACCAGACCCTAATGCAGTTGATGGCTTTCGGCGTTGTCCTTGTGGCTGCGATTGCTTTCGCGGTCTACGGGATGCGCTCTCGCAAACAGCCAATGGCGACGCGCCAGGTCCCCGTCTTTCGCTCTCTGTCCGACGAAGTCGGGCGTGTGGCCGAGGAGGGTGCGTCCATACACGTTGCGTTGGGCAACGGCAGTCTTATTGGCGATGATGCGATGACGTCCGTGGCAGCGCTGCAAGGGTTGAGCGGGCTGATCGATTTGTCGGCAGTTTACGACACTCCTCCGCTCATCACCACCAGCGATCCCACGCTCTACTTGCTGGCAGGAGACTGGTTGCGCCGCGCTTATTCGCGCCTCGGCAGTGCTGACCTGTACAGACCGGCGGCAGTGCAATTTACGGCTGCCTCCCCCATCACGTATGCGGCGACGGCGGCGACCTATCTTGCCGATGGCGGGATCAGTTCGAACGTCGTCTTGGGCGCATTCACTCAAGAGGTCACTTTGTTGACGACCGCGGCGGAAAAACGCAGCATCCACTCTTCTGGCGGGACGACGTCTCCACAGGGCTTAGGTGCGCTCTACCCGGCTCTGGACCAGGAGCAGTTAGTGATAGGCGAGGACTTGTTTGCTGGCAGTGCGGCTGTATCGTCGCTTTCCTCGGCGTTGGCCAGCCTGAAAGCGCAGGATATACTGCGCTGGTTGGCGATCCTCGGTATCATTGGCACGGCGCTGATCTCGCTCGTCAGGTCAGGAGGGGCCTAGATGTTCAAACGTTTTCTCCCCACGGTTGTAGCAATGCTGGCAGCTATTCTGGTTCTGCTTGGCTACTTGCTGCCGGTTGAACTCTTTGCCATGCTGCGCGACGTGATCTTGCTGCGCTGGGCCGTGGTTGTAGCCGCTTTCGCCCTGTTCTTAGCTTATTGCAGCTTGCTGGGTGTCCACTTCTTGCGGATGACCAGCGCCGGTAAGAAAAAGGTTGCCAGCCTGTTGATTATCCTGTCGGCGCTTGGTACGCTGATATTGGTGGTTGTACAGGGCGTCGAGGGGGTGTGGACGCGGCAAGTGCTCAACGCCGTGTTGATCCCTGGCGAATCGGCACTGTTGGCTTTAACTGCCGTGACGTTGATTGTGGCGGGGATGCGTGTCCTGCGCGCCCGACGGACCGTCGGCGCGATAGTTTTTGTGGTCGCCGCGGCTATTATCCTGCTGACCACCATCGCTTACAGCGTGTATCCGAGCGTTCTTGCCGTGCTCCGGCAGGGCGTTGACACTCTGGCGACGGCGGGAATGCGCGGACTTGTGATCGGAGTCGCTCTGGGTGTCACATTAACCGGCCTGCGGGTTCTCTTAGGCATTGACCGGCCGTACAGCGATGAGTGAGTGTGAATATGGTCCGTTGTCCTAAATGTGGCAAGATGAATCAGGATAGCAGCCGCTTTTGCAATCAATGCGGCGCGACGTTACCGCAAACGCGTATTCGCTGTCCCAACTGTGGTGTTATGAACCCAATCGGCAATGTTTTCTGCAGCCGGTGCAATACGCGTCTGCTTTCTACCGAAATGCAGTTGCCCGAAGAGCCTAAACCTGTAGAGGAAACATCGGTTGGGGTGAAGGGTATTTCACTTCCCACCCTACCGGCGGCCAAAGAGGGCGTCCTCGAACCGGAGGAACTACCGGACTGGCTGGTGGAATTGACGGAGCAATCGCCCGGCAAATCGGCCGGCCTCCCCGATGTGGCAGAATCGGCAGAACAGTTCCCGGATTGGCTATCAGACATAGCCAATGAACCTGAGGACGTTTTTACGGCAGAATCTGTACCCGTGGCAGCAGCGGAAGAGACACCGGTCGAATTACCCGATTGGTTTTCCGAACTGGCTGCCAGTGTGGAAACACCAGCGGTGGACGAGCCGAAAGAACCTGTCGCCGGCGCGGCAACAGATTGGTTCGCAGACTTGCTTGAGGACGGAGCGCCTGACCTCGTTGGGGCAGAAGTGCCAGTTGTAGGCAGTATGGTTGAAGTCGAAGAGGAACCGGCCCTGGAAGCATTGCCGGATTGGCTCTCTGATGTGCCGTCCGAAGAACCTGAAGCTGCACCGGCGGTGGTCGAGCCGGAAGAAGCGACAGTAGATTGGTTCACGGACTTGCTTGAAGACGAAGCGCCTGACCTCGCCGGGGCAGAAGTGCCAGTTGTAGGGGGTATGGCTGAAGTCGAAGAGGAACCGGCCCTGGAAGCATTGCCGGATTGGCTTTCCGATGTGCCGTCCGAAGAGCCAGCGGCCGCACTGGAAGTAGATACCTTCGCTGTGGAACCATCGCCGTCGATGTGGGAGGTTCCCGCGCCGACAGCAACTGTAGGCCGCGAACCTGATTCCGCTATACCCATGCGCGCCGGGATCCCGGACTGGCTGCTCGCTTCCGCTGTGCCCACGCCGTCCGACGAAGTACCCATTTCGCGGCCTGTCCCCGATTGGTTGCTGAAAAACGCCGAGGAACCTACGTCAGATCGGGAGGCCGGTGAGCAAGTGATTCCGGCCTGGTTGTTGCAGAGTGCAGAACCGGGCGCACCGGTTGCAGAAGCTGAACCTTTTCCTTTACTTGTCGAAGAACCGGAGGAAGAGCCAGCGCCTGAGGCCGATACGCTTGGGGCCGACGCGTCCGATTGGCGCGCAGATCTGTATCCTGAAGAAGAACTTGGGCCACAGGCTATGATTTCGGCAGCAGAATCGGAGGAAGAGCCAGTCGAGGTGACGCCTGATTGGCTCTTGGGGATATATGCCGAGGAAGAGGTCGAACCACAAGCTACTATGCCTGCAGCAGGTGCGTCTGAGGTCGTCACCCCTGATTGGCTCCTGGGATTGTACGATGAAGAAGAGATTGAGCCGGGGGCTGCTGCTCCCGCTATCGAATCAGAAGAAGTGACAGCGTCTGGGGTAGGCGTGTCTGAGGCAGGTGTGCCTGATTGGCTGGCGGGCATCTACAGTGAGGAAGAGGCCGAACCAGCGTCGTCTACCCTCGCCAAAGAGCTAGAGGGAGAAGAAGCCGCGCCTGGTGCAGGCGTGCCGGATTGGCTGGCAGGTATTATGGCCGAGGGACCTGTTCCGGCGCAGCCGCAAGTGCCTTCTGAGGAAGAAGTCGCCGCGTCTGCGGCGGATATTCCCGACTGGCTCGCGGGGCTGGCGACGGAGGCGCCGTCTGCCGAGCAAGAGCCGCCAGACCCCTTTGCCGCCGACCGCCCTGTCTTCACCGAAGTGGCTTCAGAGGAACCGTCGCTTACGATGTCTGCCACACCGGACTGGCTCAAAGGTATGGCGCCGGTGGATGAGGACCTGCTTAAACCGGTACAGCCTCCTTTTGTTGCTGGTGAGGCGGCTCCTGAGGCTTCGGAGGAAGAATACGAAGAACCGGTACTCGAAGAGGGTGAAGTACCGGACTGGCTCAAGGGATTGTCTCCTATTGGGCCGAGCCCGGTTGAGGGAGAGGCTGCCTTCATCGAACGCGTGTCTGAGGACGAATCCCTGGTACGGGCGGAAGTGCCGAGTTGGCTGCAGGGCTTGCGTCCACCCGGTACAGGACCTTTGCCACCTTTACCTGAAGTAATGACGCCTGGCGCGGAGGTTCCCCTGCCGCAAGAAGGTGGGCTGGTTCGTGCCGAAATTCCCGATTGGGTGCAGCAATTGCGACCTGCGCCTTCTGCTGAGGGTGAGGCCGGCGAGACACGCGTTCTCGAGCCGGCGGAAACAGAAGGCCCGCTGGCTGGTTTGCGTGGTGTCCTTCCGGCGGAGGCGCTGGCGGATATGCCCGTGGATTTCGAGCCTGTGCCACCGCCGGGAATCCCAGATTCGATTGTAGCTCAGGCGCAGCTCTGGCAGCGATTGCTCGAACAACCCCGCAGTATACAGCGTCCGGTCGCACAACACCACGTCCGTTCGGGTCGGGGGCAAATGGCGATGCGCTGGATTGTAGCGGTGGTACTGCTCGCGGTGACCGCGCTTGGACTGCTCTGGAGCAATGCGCCACTATCGCAGGCTCTCAATTACCGGCACATGGAGGCTTTCAGCAGGGCCATTGACGCGTTGGAGGATGAGGACACGGTGATCGTCGCTGTGGAGTACGGCCCGGCGGAAGCGGGTGAAATGACGACCCTGGCCCAGGCTGTAGTGCAGCACCTTGCGGATCAAAATGCGCAGGTGATGATGGTGAGCACCTTACCCGAGGGCGCTGGTCTGATTCACGATTTGCTCGCGCCAAGGGCGCTTGCCAATCGCTTGCCGGTGGGGCAGAACACTTATTTGTCCGGTTCGTCGAGCGGCGTGGCCCAATTCCTGGCCGAACCAACGGATGCTAAGATGATTATCGTTCTGGCCGGCCGCGCCGAGCGTCTGCGCTGGTGGGTGGAGCAGAACAATGCGCAAGCCACTGCGTCTGCACCTGCGCTCCCGATGAATGTGGCCGTCAATGCTGCGGCTGCCCCGTTGGCGCTGCCTTACCTTGAGACGTCGCCGGTCGTGGGCTGGATCGCGGGATTCTCCGATGCGGTCGCCTATCAGGAATTCAGGGGATTGACGAGCGACCTCAACAGCGAACTCAACGCGTTGATGTTGACCCATTGGGCAGCACTGGCTTTGCTGCTCTTTGGTCTGTTCTACTATTTAGCTTTGGGTAAGAAGGGGGCCTCATAACACCATGGGCGATATCATCGGTTTGGTTGTGGGCGCGGTGGTGACGCTGGCCATCTTCAGCTACTTGCTTGGCGATAACGTGCTCTACCGCTGGATGCTGGCTTTGCTGGTGGGCAGTGGCGCGGGATACGTGATGGGCGTCGTCATCAATGTAGTGCTGCTCGATTGGTTCAAGGAAGCCCTCACGGCAGATACGGTACAGCTCCAGATTTACCATCTCGTCCCCATCTTTTTGGGCGTCCTGTTACTCTTCAAAGGCCTTTCCTCCTTCAAGCTGCTGGGCCGCCTGTCGGTACTTGGCAATATCTCCATGGGGTATCTGCTTGGCACTGGGGCGGGCGTGGCGATTGGGGGAGCAATGCTTGGGACGCTGTTTCCGCAAATTGGGGCGACCGGTGCGGCGCTCACGTTGGATAATTTGCCGTGGGGAATTCTACGGGGTGTTGTGATGGTGCTGGGCGCAATCACGGCATTGCTGGTTTTCTCCTCACGCCCGCTTGGCAAAGACGGCGAGACCAAACCGGCTGTGCTTGCCCGACGATTATGGTTGCGCCGTATAGGCGAATTTTTCATCATTGTCGCGTTGGCGGCTGCTTTTTCCGGCGCCATCACAACGGGATTGACGCTGTGGGTTGAACGGTGGTCGACATTGCTCAGAACGGCGCTTGATCTCATAGGGGGCTGATGGATGGCCGAAGAGCGTACCATTGAATCTATCCTCGTCGCGGATTGCGGCACAGTCTTCACTAAATTGCTGCTTCTGGAAAGTGTGGAAGGTGGGACAGCCGGGCGATCTTATCGTTTTGTGGCGCAGGCAGAAACACATACGACGATCAACCCACCATGGAATGACCTGAGCGTGGGTGTGGTCAACGCCATCGAGGAGCTTGAGCAAATTACGGGGCGCACGTTTTATGGGGCGGGACGCCTGATCACGCCGCAGCACGGGCTAAGCGGTGTGGATGCTTTCGTGGTCATTTTGAGCGCCCCTGAGCCGTTGAGCCTCGTTATCGCCGGTCTGGTACGGGAAATGAGCCTGGAAAGCGCGCGCCGTGCGGCCAGCGGAACCTACGCCAATATCAAGACAATTCTTTCACGGGAGGGGAGCCTCAATTCTCCGCAGACGACTTGGTCACGCACTCTGCGCGACATTTCGCCCGATGTGGTGCTGTTGGTCGGCGGCGTCGACGGTGGAGCGCGCCGCCCAGTGATGGAGCTTGCCGATGCCGTCGCGTTGGCCGCGTCGATGGTGGAACGCGATCAGCGTCCGGTGATGCTCTATGCCGGTAATGCCGGGTTGCGTCCGCAAATCACCAAGCTGCTGGGCGATATCACACAGGTCGAAGTCGTGGACAATGTCCATCCGACGGTCGATACGGAGCATCTGGGGCCGGCGCAAAGTGCGTTGGAGCAGTTCTACATCGATGAACGGATGAATACCGCACCCGGTGCGGAAACGTTGCTGGCCTGGAGCCGTCTCCCGCTGCTGCCTACGGCGACCGCTTTCGCGCGCGTTGTGAGTTATCTCTGTCACCGGGAGGGTAACACCGACCGCGGTGTCCTGGGCATCGACGTGGGTGCGGCGACGACGACGGTAGCCGCTAGCTTTGAGGATCGTTCGTATGTGACGATTTACGATAAGGGTGTCGCTTATGGCCCACTGGATTGGGTCCAGGAGCATGGCACCGCGCCGCTGTTGCAGTGGTTGCCCGAGGAAATGGAAGAAGAAGAATTGTTGGTGCTCCTGCACAACCGCGGGTTGCGCCCGTGGACCATTCCACAGGATCCGCGCGAATTGTGGGTGGAGCAGGCCGTAGTGCGGGAGATGCTGCGCTCGGCGCTGGACGTGGCGTTGCCAACGTGGGATGCCGGTAAGGTCAGTACCGAACCGGGAACGTTGCCGGGTGTTGATCCAATCCTGATCTCCGGGGGTGGGCTGGTGCACATGCCCCGTCCCGGACAGGCGCTGCTGATTACGCTGGACGGTCTCCAGCCAGCCGGCATTTCCACTATCCTGCTCGATGTCAACCGCGCCGCGCCCGCTTTGGGAGCGGTGGCCGGCCTCAAGCCGTTGGCTGCGGCTTCGGCGTTGGAGGCGGGAACGTTGATTTCTTTGGGGACCGTGATTTCGCCCATAGGCAAAGCGCGCCCGGGCGAATTGGTGATGAAGATGCGCATCGCGTATGAGGATGGCGGCACATTGAACGTCGAAGCGCGCTACGGTGAAATGGAAATTTGGCCGTTGTTGCCGGGGCAGAAGGCGACTCTGGAATTACGTCCTACGCGGCGCTTCGATGTGGGCAAGGGATTTGGCCGTCCTGAGAAGGTGCATGTCATCGGCGGCCTGGTGGGGCTGGTCGTAGACGCCCGTGGGCGGCCCCTGGTCCTGCCTGAGGATCCTGATCACCGCCGGCGACTGCTGCACGGATGGATTTGGGACGTGGGAGGTTAGGATGTTCATCCCTTACAGTATCGTCAATCCGTTGACAACGGTGCGCATCCCGCGGCGACTGCCGCGTCCTGGCGAAGTATTAGTACGTCCCGGTGAGTCGGTCGAACAGGCGCGCGTCGTCGCGCAGACGGTGGAGCCTGCCGATTTCTGCATCATTGATGTGGCACGCGAGTTGAATGTGCCGCTCAAAAAGGTCAAGGACTATATAAAAGTTACGCGCGGTGCGGCGGTCGGCGAGGGCGATGTGTTGGCTTCGCGCGGCGGACTTGGCGGGCAGGTGTGCCGCGCGCCCATCAGCGGCGCAATTATGGGCAGCGGGCGTGGGCGACTGCTGTTGGAGGCCGAACCGCAGACGATTCACGTCGCGGCGCTGGTTCCCGGCCTGGTTGTCGAGGCTTCGCCGACGGAGGGCGTGGTCATCGAGGCCAGTGGCGCGTTTATGCAGATGGGATGGGGGAACGGCAAGGAAGCTTTTGGCGTGTTGCGCGTCGTGGTGCGTGCGCCACGCCATCCCATCCGCACCAAGAACATCGACGCTGCTGCTCAAGGCGCGATCCTGGTCGGTGGTTCTTATTTTGATGAGGAGACGTTGGAGCAGGCCATTGAGATGCAGGTGCGCGGGATGATCGTGGGCGGGATTCCGCCTTCCATGATCCCCCGGCTCGAAAACGTTGATTTCCCCGTCGTCACCACCGAAGGCATCAGCACGGCGCCGATGTCCCAGGCGTTCTTCGATCTGTTGCGCTCGCTGGATGGGCGCGAGGCCTCAGTCTGCGGGCGGATACGGTACCGTTGGGGGACTGAGCGGCCTTACGTGATGGTGCCCATGCCGGCGCGCGGTGCGATGCCTGTGAATCCAGAGACCCCGGTCGCTGTCGGCAGCCGGGTGCGCGTGCTGCGCGGACCTTACACAGGGGCCTCCGGGGTCGTGTCTGACATCCCCAAAAGCCTGATTCAATTGGAAACCGGCGCGCGCCTGCCGGGGGTGCAGGTTGACCTGGGCGGTAAGGAATTTGCACTGGTACCGTTCGTAAACCTGGAACGGTTATTGTGATACACTGACGTTTACGTCGTTTTCAAATACACTTTTAGCACGCGCGATGGCTGGCGAAAGCAACGGCCATCGCGTTGTGTAATCTGGCGATAACGTTGCTGCCAGTTCATCGAAGCCCGAACAACTTCGGGCAATCAGGTCGAGAATTTTGACCTCGGAACATGCCGGGCTATCCCACGCGAATTGTTCCACCCAAGCATTCCCCCATCCCCCTGTGCGGTGAATTGTAGTGCGCAACGCTTGATCGCGCTGGAGCATTTGCAGCAGCAGACAATCCCGCGCCAGGTCCAGTGCCAGGTGCAGCCCGATCAACAGATCGTTCCGCATCACTTTGGTGATGGCGACCGCGGCTTTGAACCAGAAGTGCTCGGCGATGCTCACTATCGTATCGCTGGTAACGTCTGGGTAGGCAATGGATGACACGGATAGCGCGATGTGCTCTTCAAGCCCCGGCATCCGAGACCAGACCACGACGCAGGGTTGGCGGAAGAGAGATTCATTTTCCACAGCAGGGGACTGCAACGCCGACTCAGGAATGAACACGAGATCGAACCTCTTGAATCCCTCCAGGCATACGCGCAGGGTTTGGGTGTATGGACCGGCGTGTCGCTCCACCCCGATCAGTTGTCCAAAGGGTTGCAACCACGTGAGCGAGGTGTAGTAACGGTCGATGGCTTGATCGGCCAGGATGATCTTGAGGTCGATGTCGCTCCAGAGGTCTGTTTCAATATCCGCCGCGGCAAGAGAGCCGGTCAACACCAGAGCCATTGCGTCCGGCTCGGCGGCAAAGTATTGACTGAGTTGTTCGAGCGCGCGTGTTTGCCAGGGGGGGGTAGTGTTCATAGCGTTTATGTTCTCCGGTTAAGGTTGGCGCAGCGCACTGCACACGGTTTGTGCTGCAAGGCGCCCATAATGCACAGGGGGGCCGGGATTTTCGGCCCCCCTGTGTGTCGAGAAGAGCGTCAAGGATGGGCGCGCATTACGAGCGGAAGGAAGAGTGTGTACGTAGGTGGTATCCGCGCGCTTACCGTGACTGTTACCTGATCCGTAACCGGCTCAGTCATAGCACAGTTCCACACCGCAATCTCAACGGTGTAGGTTCCGGTGACGGCAAAGGTGTGCGTGAAGGGGATTGTGGTGTTCGCTGTGAGCAGCACGTCGCCCGGCCCGTCGCCGAAGTCGAGGGTGTAGCGGTAGGGTATGGTAGCAGCAGCGGGAGAGACGGCGGCAGAGAAGTGCACGACCGTATCGGTGTAGACGTCGCCGGTGGTGATGAGCATCAGTCCAACACTTTCCACGTCGTAGCAAACCGCCGGCGGTTCAACCGTGACCACGGTTTCCTGCGTATCCGTCCCGCAACCATTCGCCACCGTGAGCGACACGGTGTAAGTCCCTGCCTCATCGTAGATGAAGGTCGGGTTGGTGTCCGTGCCGCCCCGCACGCCTGCGCCGCCGAAGTCCCAGGCGTAGGTGATTGGCTGGCTGCCTGTCACTGTCGCGGTGAAATGTATCGTCGTGCCGAGCACCACCGGGCTGTCGCTGGTCAGGCTCGTGATCTCCACCGGGATGCATGGCACAGTCAACGTCACCGGGATGGTGATCTGCGGGCGGGCGGGATCGTTGCTGGAGACGATGAGCGTGGTGGTGTAGACGCCGGGAAGCAGGCCAGAGGCGTCGAAGAACGTGCTCGCGGTATCGGTCTCGCCAGGGGGCGTGAGGATGGGCAATCCAACCGTGGTTTCCCAATCCACCTGCAACCAGTCTACATTGGGATCCTCGAGTAATTGCCAGATGAGGTTAGCGCCGCCGGTGTTGCTCACAGTGAGGATTTCGGCAGCGGTCATGCCCGCGTTCAGCGTCACGTCAAGGGCGGATGGTATGACATTGATGATGGGGATCGAGTTCACAAACACCGCCGTAGTGCGAGCCGGCACAACGAACGCGCCGGTTGCCGGGTCGAAGGTGGTCGTCTTGACCACCGGATCATAGCCGTTCACTTGTACCGGGTGCAGTTCGAGGGCCATGTCCACCAATGAGGCCTCGGTGAAGGTCTGCGCCTCGTCGTTGGCGTTGAAGAGGACGACAACCAGGCTATAGAGCGAGCCGAGCGAACGGTCCGCATCGGAGAGGCTCATCACGATCAGGCCAGGGATCTGCGCCGGGCCGGTATTGTGGAAGGCCAGTCGCGCCTGCACGTCTTCCAACGTCTGCAAGCGGAAGAGCGGCGTACTTTGGCGGATTGTCAGCATATCCTGAAGATGGTGGGCGCTGCTGAGGATGTCGGTGCTGGTGGGTTTGAGGTCGGGGTTGCCGAGCAGCGGGGCCATAATTGGCCAGTTGTCGGATTGTCCACCGACGGCAGCCGAGGGCAGACCGGCGCCCCAGTTGTTGTCCTGGTAGGTGAAGTCGAGTTTGTTGAACCAGTCGCCGGAGTTGTAGCTGTCGCGGTCGAGCGATTTGGAGCGCAGCATGTCGCTGCCGGCTTGCAGGAACGGGACGCCTTGCGCCAAGCTGACGAAGCTCAGGCCCATGTTCTGGGCGCGGACGCGCTCGTCCATTGCGGCATCATCGGGCAACTTGTACTGGTTGTTGTCGTAGAGCGTCTGGTTGTCGTGCTTGGAGACGTAGATGATGTTCTCGACAGGAAGCGCTGTATAGCCGGCTGGCGAGCCGTTGTAGTCCACATCTTTACCGCTCACGAGTGTCCCGCTTGCGTCGATAAAGGCGTAATCGGCCAGGTTCCCGGCCAATCCTACGCGGATCAGATCGGCAGCATTGTGCAGGCGCGCCAGTTCTGCTGGGGAACCATTGTTCCAGGCGTTGGGATCGTAGTACAGGCCGTTGATGAAACCCTGGTTGCTGCGCAGGGATTCACCGCTATCGAAAGGCCCGCCGCCGCGCACGGCATCGCGCGCCCGGTCGTTGAACGTGCCGATGCCCGTCCCGGCCATATTCGCCTGCGTCGCGTTGACGCCGCGTGCGTTGTCCTGTACCTCGCCGAAGTTCCAGCCCTCGCCGTACATGTAGATGGCGGAACCGTCCACGCCATCGTCCGCCAGGGTCAGGTCATCCAGCGCCGCGCGCACGTTGAGCATGTTGGATTTCATGTGGTGGCCCATCAGGTCGAAGCGGAAGCCGTCCACTTTGTAATCCCGTGCCCATATCAGGAGCGTATCTACCATCAACTTCTCCATCATCGCGTGCTCGCTGGCGGTGTTGGCGCAGCATGTGCTGTTTTCCACCTGCCCGCTGGCGCTGAGACGGTGGTAGTACCCCGGCACGATGCGATCCAGTACGGCGTTGGGCGATTGGCCGCTGGCGTTGGTGTGGTTGTAGACCACGTCCACCACCACGCGCAGGCCCATCGCGTTGAGCGCCTGCACCATCTCGCGGAATTCGACGATGCGAGTCGTACCGTCGGGATTCGTGGCGTAGCTGCCTTCGGGCACACCGTAGTGCAGTGGATCGTAGCCCCAGTTGAAGCCGTCGAGGTCGCGATAGGGCGCGAGGGCCGCTTGCTGCTCCGTGGAGCTGGGCGGATAGGTCGCCAGCAAGTTGAAGTCGGCGTCCTGCCAGGTGGATTTGTCCTCGTTGATGGTGGCGATGTCCATGACGGGCAACAGGTGCAGGTGCGTCAGGCCGGCGTCCGCCAAGGCTTGCAAGTGCTGCACGCCGTTGCTCCCCGGCAGCGTGAATGCCTTGAATGTGCCGACGTAGTCTTCCGGCACGGAAGCGTCATTCGCGCTGAAGTCACGGATGTGCATCTCGTAGATGACGATGTCCTCCGGTGCGATGAGTTCCGGCTTCGCCAACGTGTCCCATCCCGCCGGGGTGAGGGTCGGATCGGTCAGGTCAACGATCTGGCTGCGCGTGCTGTTCATCGAAAGACTGACGGCGTAGGGGTCGGTGACGAGGTTGTGGACGATGTCCTGCGCGGCGGGCGCGTAGACGACGACTTCGTAGAGGTAGTATTGGCCCGTCCAATCCGGCTCGCCGGTGACGCTCCACACGCCAAAGTTGGCGTCGTAGGCCATCGGGTGGGTGACGCTGGTGGTTGCGGTCAGCGCATCGTCAAACAGGTGGAAGACCACGTCCTGCGCGGTGGGCGCCCAGAGGCGCAGCGTGGGCGTGAGGTTGTCGTAGTTGATGCCCAGGTCGCCGGTGTAGGTGTAGAGGTCGTCCAGCACGCCGGGGATTTGCAGGCTGGTAGCGTCCACCAGCGCGCCCGCGCCGTCATAAGCGGCAATGGCGAACTGGCTCTTGAGGATGTCCGGCACGAGCGCCAGGTCGGCGGCGTCAATCAATAGCGTGGGCAGCCCGGCCAGGTGCGGGAACTTGGCCGCAATCGCGCCGGTCACGCTTTCGCCCACCGTGAGGGTGATATGGTTGCCGCCGCTGATGCCGTCCGCGTTCAACGTCAGACCGGCGTCCGCGTCGTAGTAGAGGAAGAAGTCGAGGGCGGGGTTGGCGGCGATGCTCCACGCGAGGGTGTCCTCGGCCAGCCAGTACGCCTGCGCCTTGCTCAGATCGCCGGCAGCGACGCCCTTCATCCGCGCCATGGGGATGGCGGGGTGATGGTATTGATCCTGAATGCCGGCATCGCTGGCTAACCCTTGCCCTACCCAGATTTCGTAGCCGGTGTTGACCAGATCGAGGGATTGGTCCGGTTCTGGGTCCTTCTCGCCGCCGCGATGGAGGATGTAGCCGAAGCTGTTGTGCCCGGTCAGTGGCAACTCAAAGACGACGCCAAAGTCATCTTGCCTGACCGATTTGTAGGGCGTGGCCCAATCGGGGCCAGGCACATCATTCCACGTGTGGACGCCCCAGAAGTCGTTGAAGTCGCTGCTGGCGTAGTCGCCGTAGTCCCCTACCAGACGGCGGTAGTGGATAACGGCGAAGTCCTCAATGGCGCCGCGATGCGCGTAGACGGTATCATCGCCCGCCTGTACCCAGACGTCCGCGTGTTCGGTGGGGAGGAAGTTGAGATCGCCGCTCTGGGCGCCCGCGCCATTGTGGAAGAGGAAGCTCAGCGGCTTGGTGAAGTCAAGCTCGGTGTAGAGCGTGTCGCTGATGATGAAGACCGCGCCGAAGTCATCGTAGCCATCGGGCATGTGGCGGTCGGGCCAGGCGGTCATCCCGTAGCCGTCCTGCCACAGATGCAAGCCCCAGTCGGTGAAAATCCCATCCGTGCGCGTGTAGTGGATGGTGACGTAGCCCTGCGCCTCGGCGCGCGAGCCGTAATTCGCTGCATCGCCCTGCACGATCCAGAGTTCCGGCATCGCGGCAGGATCAAAGTTGCGGTCGTTGGGGGTATCCTTGTCATTGCCCCGGTGGACGATGTAGTTCACTGGCTGCGTGGTGTCCTGCAAGCGGATCGCCACATACGCGCCGAAGTCGTCAATCCCGGCGAATTTCTTGGGCTGATCCCAGCTTGTGCCTTCATCGGGATGAATCGCATTGCCCCAGAGGTGCAGGCCCCAGAACTGACTGGAATCGCTGCTGCTCCAATCGCCGTAATCGCCGGCGGGGCGGTGGTAGTGGATGATGGCGTACTGGTCGCCCGTGACCGGCGCGACGTATTCACCCACCGTCACAGACACGTCGGCGAAAGCGTAATGCCCGGAAAGGTCGTTGACGATGGCCCGGATGTGTACCGGCGTGCCGAGCGCCAGATTGCTCACGTCGAAGAAGACGCGATAGGGCGCGTTGTTGTCCACGCCGATAACCTCGTATTCCAGCGCGTCGCCCACCATCACCGCGAAGGTGACTTCGGCGAGCCTATCGGCGTCGAGGGTCACGGCGATTTCGGCCAGGTCGTTCTCACCGGCGAGGTCGTCGCCATCGGCCAGCGCGCTGAAGGCAATGCCGGGGGCGGCCAGCGTGTCGGTCAGGGCCGCATCCGCCCGGTAGATGACGAAGCCGAGGGCCGGGACGGTCACGGTGAGTTGCCGGTTGGCGTCGGCGGTCAGCGTCGCCGGGACGGTCACGTTTCCGCCCGTGTAGATGGCGGTGAAGTCCATCTCGGCCTCGAAGGTGGTGAAGACGGCCGTTTGCGCGACTTCGGCGTTGTTGAACGCCAGGACGTACTCCATCTTCTCGGCGCGATCAATGCGGGAGAAGGCGTAGACGCCGGCCGTGTCCACCGCGTAGCGATGAATCTGCGCGCCAGAGCGCAGCGCGGGATGCGCCTGGTAGAGCGCGGCAAACTCGCCCAGAGTCACGTACAGCGGATGCGTCGCGTCGAAGTTGTCGTCAGCGGGGGTGTCCGTCGTGCCGATCTGATCGTCATCCTGGTAGGAGGCGACCTGCGAGGGGAACATGTCCTGCCGCGCGCCTTCCGTGCCGCCGTCGCCGGTGAAGCCCTGCTCGTCGCCGTAGTAGACGACGGGGACGCCGCGCGCGAAGTAAAGCAGGCCGTGCGCCAACGTGTCGCGGGCCAGAAGTTCGGCGTCTGCCGCGCCGGTGTTGTTGCTCACCAGAGAAGCGCCCAGACGGCCAATCGCGTCGTGGTTGCTGAGGAAGGTGGTGAGCTGGTAGGCATTGCTGTCCGCGTCCGTGAAGTAGTCGTCATCGGCAAACAGCGATTGGAGGGTGACGGCATTCGCGCCGTTGGCGAAGTTGGTCGCCTGACCCTGGAAGCGGAAGTCGAGGACGGCGGGGAGCATCCCCTCGCGGGTATAGCGGCTGAGCACATAGCGGTCGCCGCTGTACACTTCCCCAAAGAAGAAGAAGTCGGGGTTGCCCCGGGTCTCGGCGTAGTCCAGGATTTCGGGCGCGAAGGCCTGCCAGAACTCCAGGTTGACGTGCTTCACCGTGTCAATGCGGAAGCCATCCACGCCGAAGTCCACCCAATCCTTGTAGATGTCAATCATCCCCTGCCGGACAAACGGTTGTTCGGTGAAGAGATCGTCCAGACCGGAGAAATCGCCATAGACGGATTGCTCCGCGTCGTCCCAGTTGGCGATGTTGCCCCGGTTGTGATAGTAGATGGGGTTGTTGAGCCAGGCCGGGCCGCGCAGGTTGGTGGTGGTGACGGGGACGTAGGGGAAGCTGATGCCTACCTCTAATGGCGGAAACACGCCATTGATGTAATCGCGGTCATCAAACGGTATCGTCGTTGTATCCCGGTAAGGGAAATCGGTCTTATTGCGGTAGTTATACACGCCGCCCTGATACTCGTTAAGATCGGCAGTATGGTTGATCACAATATCCAGGAAAACCTTGATGCCGCGCGTGTGCGCCGCAGCAATGAAGGCGGTCAGTTCCGCGTCACTGCCCAGGTGCGCATCGGTGGTAGTGAAGTTGCGGATCCAGTAGCCGTGATAGCCGGTGTAGTTGCCCTGCACCGGGTTGTTGTCGAAGACGGGCGTGACCCAAATCGCCGTGACGCCCATCCCATCCAGATAATCCAGCCCGGCGATGAGGCCGGCGATGTCGCCGCCATGATAGTAGGCCACGTCGGTGGGATCGTAGCCGTGGACGGAGCGGTCGCCGGTCAGTCCGCCCTGGTTGTTGGTCGCGTCACTATCCTGGAAGCGGTCGGTCATCACGAAGTAGAAGAGGTCATCCTGGATAGTATGCGTCACCGGGGCCTGCGCCAGCGTCGCGCTGCTCTGCACGAGGTGGCTGACGTTGGTGGTGGCCGAGTCCCAGGAGATGAGGACGTTTGCGCCGTCTTCGGGCACGTTCAAGGTGACGTTGTCGCCAGGGTAACTTGTCGTCCACCCCTCGTCCAGCGCTACCTTGAACTCGTAACTTCCTGCCGGGATGTTCATGGTCTGGAAGCGATAGACGCCGTCGCCGTCCACATCGGTCAGCAGCGTGCGGACGCACTCCGGCTGCCAGTCGCCGGAACATCCCAACTCGCTCTGGAAACCGCCCGCCGCCACCGCGATGAAGTCATTGACATCATCCAGCACCGCGTGGGTCTTGTGGTCGTAGTAGAAGCGCACAGTGGTAGACGTGTCCGTGAGCGGGAGCGCGACGTTGTTTGCCGGATAGGCTTCCGTCCACGCCCCATCCAGGGCGATTTTGTACTCCCAGGTATAAGGGACGGTGGTGGTGACGATCTCGAACTCGCCGCGCCAGACGCCGTTGCCCATATCGGTGAGCATCGTGTTGGTGCAGGTCGGCGACCAGTCACCCACGCAGCCTAGCTCGGATTGCAGATTGCCCACCAGCGTGATCGTGTAAGGGCCAACGGTGGCCTGCACCTCGGCGGTGGGGATTTTGGAGACGGAGTCCCAGGTGATGATAAGCCGGTCGGTGGGATCGTTGATGGTGAAGGGGATATTGTCGGCGCCGCCGCCTACGCCATAACTCTCGGTCCAACCCTGGTCAATGGCGACCTTGAACTCATAAGAGGCAGCCGGGATACCCGTGGCTTCTAACGTATAGATGCCGTCGTCGTCGAGGTCTTGCAGCCACGAACGGAGGCAGCCGGGATCCCAGTCGCCGCTACAGCCCAGTTCGCTCTGTAGATTGCCGGCCGCCGTAGCGATGATCGCGTTCACATCGTCAATGATCCAGTGGCTCTTGTGGTCGTAGAAGAAGCTGACAGTCATCTCGGCAGTGACAGACAGGGGGATGTTGGCCCCGCTCGCCGCACCGCCCACGCCATAGTTCTCGGTCCAGCTATCGTTGAGGGCCGCCTTGTACTCATAGCTGCCGGCCGGGACCAACCAGTTTTCCTGCCAGACGCCATCATTAGCGTCGTAGGTCAGGTGCGTCACGGCACAATCGGCCTGCCAATCACCGGGGCATCCCAATTCGGATTGCAAGTCGCCCGCCACCGTGACACTGTCAGGCTCGGCTTGCGGCGCCGCAATGATGGTCGCCGCCAGCCCAGAAGAGGATACCTGCTTCGGTTGCATCAGAAGCAGAAAACCCGCCACCATCAGCAAGGACAACAAGCCAACGGTCGCCGCCAACAGATAAGGGGAACTTTTGACCCGTGTACTCATAGCAACTCCTTTCAATTGTAAAGGTAAATTATATAGAAACATCTGGTAGGGTCAGCTATGAAGCATTAATTCATAAAAACCTCCCTCAAACAGTCTGTGACGCTGCATCGTACCCTCCTTGCAAAGAGATTCACAGGACGTCGAAAGAACGTCCCTATATGCACAAGGCTTGTATCGTTAATCTGATGGGGCTGGTCTGGTAGGGATAGGGGAGCGGGATATGGGGTCGGGGTATAACCTCCTTATAACTAATTCGTCCCACGTCCTTGGATACTTTTGTGTTGCTTAAACAGTATAGAAAGGAAATGGAAAGTTGCAAGTCGCAATTTGTGTCAGATGGGAACGTGATGACGCCGGTTTGCTTGATTTGTTGCAAAGTTTAATTTTAGGGATAGAATAAGAGAGACAGATTAGCAAAATAACGGAACTGCATACATTTGAGTTACACAAGGAGGAAAGCGCATGGCGGATGACCTGTTTGATACGTTGGGAAGCGATAATCTGTTTGAGGAAGAGGAAGAAGAGCAAGAACAGGATACCGGGGAACAGCAAAACAAGACTTTCCTCATTGCCATTGTGGCTATGGGTGGGCTGCTGGCGTTGGCGTTGATTGCGTTTGCTGTGTGGGCGCTGGTCATCAATCCGCGCATGCAGGCGCGACAGCAAGCCGCATTGGCGGTGCCGACAACTGCGCCCATTGTAGAGGTCGAACCGCCGGTCGAGGAGGAAACACCCGTCGTCGAAGAGCCACCTGCCACAGAGGAGCCGACTCCGGAGCCCACGGCTACGCCGAAGCCGACGGCTACGTTTACGCCTACACCCGTCATCGGGCCGACAGCTACGCCAGACGCAGCTGCGGCCGCAGTTGGCGAGGGTGAAACTGGCGAAGGTGAGGCAGGTGAGGGCGAGACCGTTGACGCGACACCGACGTCTGCTGCCGTGCGCCGTACGCCAACGCCAGTCCCTACGAAGGTTCCAACCCCAACCCGCGCGGCGACGTCTGGAACAACCGGGGCGACGCCTACACGCACACCCGATACCGGTTTGGGCGAGGTTGCTTTGGTCGCCGCAGCGTTCTTGCTGATGGCCGTTTTCTTTGCAGCGCGCCGGCTCCGTCAGGCCTGAGCACAAGGGGCTGGCGAAGCATTGCGTGATCATTGATATGCGGAGATGAACAGAGAGGGCGCGAAGTCCTGAGTACTTCGCGCCTTCTCTGTTAGATAGGACCTATGGTGCGATATCGTCAAATGTGCTTCATACCGGCGTGGCGTTGGAACTGGTTGTGGATTGGCCTGATCCTCGTGATTGTTACGGCGTGCTCCGTGGAGTTGCCGTTTGCTGCGGCGCCGACCGCCTTGCCGACCGTCACCGCGACCGCTATACTCGTCCCCACGCCGGTGCCTCCTACCCTGACGGCCACACCGACTTCCACACCTACGCCCGTCCCCACCCTTGATGTGACCGTCATCAACAGTCTGGCAGGTGTGGGATTGGCGACAGTGGGAACAACCATTGGCGAGGCGACGTTAATCTGCCTGCGTTACGAGGATACCACCGGAGACGGCACGCCTGAATGGCTGGCGGTGGCGCACCAAAATACTACCCCGTCGCGTCTTAGCGCCTACGTCTTGGCTGCCGACGCGCATTATCCACTGGAACCGGCATCTCCCGAAGATGATAAGCCGGATGTGGGCCTGGGCCAGTACCCGACATGCGAGGTTGAAGTGCGCGACGTCAACGCCGATGGCAAGCCGGAAATCGCTATCTTCGGCCATGCCGACAACAACGAGACGCTTTTGCACCTCTTCACCTGGGATGGGAGCGTTTATCGCCGCCTGGGTGCCTTCTCCGGCGATGCCGGAGTCCATTTCATGAACGTTGACGGTGATCTTGAAGACGAAATCTGGGAAGGGTACCGCGAACGCAGTGCGCCGAGTCTCGCCTGGTATGTGATTTTCACCTGGGAGGAGCAAGCCTACGGCTGGACATCCGATCGTTACGGCTGGTATGCCCTGAATCGCCCGCAGGCGTACCCCACCCATAAACCGGAGTATGCCGTGATCGCCTTCTACCTGGCGCTCAACGACCGCGATTTGCCGGGCGCTTACACCCTCTTGTACCCGCAAGAAGGCCGTACTTACGAGACGTGGGCACATGGCTTCGCCACGACGGCGCAGGTCGGCGTGGGCAGTGTTCATGTCATCCCCGGCACTGAGACAGAGAACAGCGCGCGCGTCGCGGCGATGGTAACATCGTGGGATAATGAGGGCGGGATGATCATCGGCCGCCTCTGGAACACCGAATGGGCGACGGTGCGTACTGCCGATGGCTGGCGTCTCACCCGTGCCTCGTCGGAATTGCTGGAAGAGTGGACGGCAACGTATTGGCCGTGAGGACGGCTTCATGAGCAGCGGAATCATTCTGGGACGTTTTCTGCATGGGCTGAGCTTTTTCACGTTGGGCCTGACGGTGTTCTATCTCCAACATCGCAGCCGGCGCATCCTGTTAGCACGGCGCCTGAATTGGGTCGGCCTGTTTGCCATCTGCGAGGCGGTAGTCGCCTGGTACGACCTCTTTGCCGGCATCGTCTCCCCGACGCCTCTCCTGCTTACGTTTGCTCGACCGGTGCTGCTCGGTGTGGGCTATATTTTCCTCGTCGCCTTGGGTATTCAAACCTTTCTGTCTGAAGAGAAAGCGCACATTTATGGACAGCGCTGGCTTATTGGGCTGAACGTACTGTGGATTGGCAGTTACGTTGCCGCGTGGCTGATCTGGCCTGCACAGCGTGTGAACAATAATTCGTCTTTGATCATCGAATGGGGCAACACCTTCGCCCATTACCTGTTGGGTTTTCCCGGCGGCCTGCTGGCAGCGATTGGGCTGCGACGGCAGAGCCATCAAACGCTGGATGCGACGCTGCGCCGCCGCATCCGGGTTTACTTGCGCCTGGTTGAAATTTCGGCAGGCTTGTTGGGTATCTTGCATGTGATCCTGTACCTGCCGACCCCGGCGTTTCTTGCCCCATATCACGATTTGCGGGTGATGGCAATTGAGTGGATGTGGGTTCTGGTGGGGGTTGGATTGACCCTAGGCCTCAATCGTGCATTGAACACGGTGCAACTTGAAATCGAGCGGTGGATCGAAGGGGTGGAACGTCTGCAGGCATTGGCCGTCGACCGCGAGCGGATTGGGCGCGACCTGCACGATGGCATCATCCAGTCCATCTACGCTGCCGGTTTGCTTTTGGAAAGCGTGCAGCCCGTCATCCCCATTGATCCGATGCGCGCGCAAGCGCAGTTGGGCCGCGTGATGGATAACCTGAACGAGACGATCCAGGACATTCGCCGCTACATCTTCGATCTACGCAGCGATATGCCCGACGACGACCTGCAATCGGGCATCAAACGCTTGCTGCGCGATTTCCACATCAACACGCTGTTGGAAACCGAGTTCGAGGTCGAGGGCGCGCCGGTAGAGATCCTGTCGATGGAACGGCGGCGACACATCTTCCAGGTCGTGCGCGAGACCCTGGCGAACACAGCCCGCCATGCCCGCGCGCGTTGGGTGAAGGTTGTGCTACAATATGATGAAGACACGTTGGACCTCACCATCTCCGACGATGGCGTGGGGATGGAAACATTGCAAGTGAGCAAGGGGCACGGTCTGCGGAACATCCGCGAGCGCGTGCGTTTGTTGGATGGCACGCTGCGCATCGAAAGCGCGCCAAACGAGGGTGTCACCTTTCACTTGACGGTACCGTATTAAACTGAATGATACGTGATGCGTGATCCGTGAAAACTCGCGGATCACACATCACGCATCACGTTTCTGGTATGAGAAGGGAGAACTATGACATTGCGGATTTTGATAGTAGACGATCACGAAGTCGTGCGATTGGGCTTGCGTTCGCTGCTGAGCAACCAGGCCAATTTTGTGGTGGTAGACGAGGCCGCTTCGGCTAAAGAGGCGGTGGAGAAAGCGGTACAGCATCGCCCTGATGTGGTGGTGATGGACATCCGTATGCCCGGCGACAACGGCATCGAGGCGTGCCGCGAGATCAAGATGCACCTGCCCAACACCGAGGTCTTGATGCTCACCTCTTACGCCGAGGATGAGATGCTCTTCGACGCCATCAGCGCGGGCGCGGCGGGATACGTGCTCAAGCAGGGCGGCGGCGACGAGTTGATTCGCGCCATCCAGCGGGTGGGCCAGGGTGAGGCGCTGCTCGATCCGGCGGTCACACAGCGCGTGCTGGCGCGTGTCCGCCAAGCTACTCGCCAGGAGCAAGCTGCTGCTTTCAGCGATTTGACCGAGCAAGAATTGCGCGTGCTCGGCCTGGTCTCTGAGGGACGCACCAACAAAGAGATCGCCAAATCGCTCTTCCTGGGCGAAGGGACGGTGCGCAACTACGTGAGCAGCATCCTCTCCAAGCTCGGGCTGACCAACCGCGCCGAAGCCGCCGCCTACGCCGTCCGCCACAACCTGCACGAATTCCTGGAAGAACTGTCGTAAATGGTATTGGATCAGCCGATTACGAAAAAACAGCTCGGACTTTTCTTTATCATTGCTGGCCTGGGCGCAGATACGCTTTTGTTGATCGTCGGGCGGCTGGGCGCGGGGGCGTGGTCGGGCATCGGTCCGGTTGAAGGTGCAATGCTGGCGGGGGGCGTGTTGCTCGCGCTGTGCGGCATTCCGCTGCTGCGGTTGGAAGATGCGCCTGCTGCCGCCGAACGCGAACCGCAATACCGGCGAGCAGCGCGGTCGGAGACCGGTCACAGCGCGACAGTTTGGGTTGGGCGAGTCTTGGCAGCGCTGGCGCTGCTAGCGTTCCTGGCCTACCTGGGCGTTTACGTCGCCTACGCCATCGAGCTTTTCCGCTGGCCCTACGACTACGACCAGGGTGAGAGCTTCGAGCTGTACGACGCCGTCCTGCACAGCCGGGACGAATGGCCCTACCGCGACAGCAGCGTTTACCCCTTCTATTCGTCGAACTACCCGCCGGTATTCCACATCCTCAACATCCTGCTCTTCCCCCTCTTCGGTCAAACCCTGCTTTCCGGGCGCGTCCTCTCGTTCGTCATCACGCTGTTGACGGCGTTTGCCATCGGATGGACGGTGCGCCGTCGCACGGGCGGGGTCTTCATCCCGCTGATGTGTGGGCTGGTGTACACGGCCTCGAACTTCGTCTACCACATCGGTCCGCTGTGCCGCCAACACCTGACGATGGTGTTCTTCGAGACGTTGTGCGTTTTCTTCATCGCGGACGCGGAAAACCCGCGTCACGCTAAACGCAATCTGGTGCTGGGTCTGGCGTGTTTATTTCTGGCGGGATACGCCAAGCAGTTGGCGGTCTTCACGGCAGCGGCGGCGTTCGGCTATCTGTTGCTGCGCAATCCCAAACGCGCGCTCGTGAGCGTCGTCATATTTGGCGCGCTCTTTGGGCTGGTTTTCCTGGCCATCAACTGGGCAACGGATGGACAGTGGTGGCTCAACACGATTTCGGCCAACGTGAACGAGTACATGCTCCCACAGTTGATCGGGTTGACGCGTTCGTGGCTCAAAGTGCACACCATCTTCATCATCCTGGCGGTGGGCATAGTGATCTACGAAGCCTACTTCGGATCGCTCTCCGTCTATGCGCTGTGGTTCGTCTTCTCACTCGGCACCGGCGTGATGTCCGGCAAATGGGGAGCGGGGGAGGCGTACTGGGTCACGTCGGTGGCGGCGGCGATCATCTTGGGCGGGTTCGCGTTGGGCAAACTGCGTGACCAAGTGGCACAACAGCGGCCACAATGGGACGGCTCCCTGACGATATTGATTCCCCTGCTGTTCCTGATACAGTCCACGCGGATGCTGCACCTGCCTACGGACGGCCTGTTCTGGGGACCGGTTGCGCGCGTGTTGGGCGTCGCCGGACAGTCGGCGTATGCCGATTACCCGTACTACGATTCGGTGGGCTATACGCAGGTCGGCCATTTCATGCTGCCGCGCGACTACGAAGGTGGCGCGCGCATCATGGCCTACGTGCGGGGCACGGATTTGCCGGTCTTCAGCGAGGAAGCGGCATTCACGATGTTGGCGGACAAACCGGTGATCACGAATCCCACACAGTTGCTCAATCTGTACAACAACGGTCTGCTCGATACAACCGAGCTGGAAACGATGATCCGCCGCGAGGCGTTTGGACTGGTGGTTATGCGGGCGCAATTCTACCCGCCGCCGGTGCTGGTAGCCATCGGGCAGCATTACGGTCTGGTGGAGCACATCCCGATGAACGGCTTCAACTACATCATCATGCAGCCACTCGGCCAACCGGAAGCGCCATAACTGTATATCAACGACCTACTACAATCCTGCCACGACTCTACCAAAGTATCCGACGTGTATAGAACGGCTGTCCCTTTCGACAGGAGGAATTGGGCGATGAAACCTTTACGCGTTGTGAATCTGATCCTTTTGTGCGTAGTATTGACCGTTGGGTTGCCCGCGCGGCCCGCACCAGCGCAAGCGACGCAGACGGCCTACGATTGTTCCACGGCGACCGGCCTCCCGCAAACCGAGTGTGAGGCTCTGGTGGCCCTCTACAATGCCACGGGCGGCGACAACTGGCCCAGAAAAACTGGCTGGCTGCAAACCACCACGCCCTGTACCTGGCACGGCGTCACCTGCGAAGCGGGGCGTGTCCACTCGCTTGTCCTGGGTAGCAATCACCTTGTGGGCACCCTGCCGCCGGAAATCGGCAATCTTACTGCATTGATGTCTCTTGATCTACCCGGCAATGCTCTAACCGCCCTCCCGCTGGAAATCGGCAATCTCACTGCGTTGACGTCTCTTGCTCTGAGCAGCAATGCCCTGACCATCCTACCGCCGGAAATGGGCAGTCTCACCGCGTTGACAGCCCTTACTCTGAGCAGCAATGCCTTGACCTCCCTGCCGCCAGAAATTGGCAATCTCACCGCGTTGACGTTCCTTGCTCTGAGCGGCAATGCCCTGACCACCCTCCCGCCGGAAATCGACGGCCTCACCGCGTTGACGTCCCTTAATCTGAGCGGCAATGCCCTGACCACCCTCCCGCCGGAAATCGACGGCCTCATCGCGTTGACGTCCCTTGATCTGAGCAGCAATGCCCTGACCACCCTCCCGCCGGAAATCGGCAACCTCACTGCGTTGGGGTTTCTTTCCGTGGGCAACAACGACCTGGCAGCGCTTCCGCCGGAGATCGGCAATCTCACTACGTTGGGCTCCCTTTATCTGGGCTACAACGCCTTGACGGACCTTCCGCCGGAGATCGGCAATCTCACTGCGTTGACGTCCCTTTACCTGGGCTACAACGCCTTGACGGACCTTCCACCGGAGATTGGCAACCTCACTGCGTTGGAAGGGCTCTACCTGTACAACAACACCCTGATAACTCTCCCGCCAGAGATCGGCAATCTCACTACGTTGGATTACCTTGATCTCCGCGACAATGCCTTGACCACCCTTCCGCCGGAAATCGGCAACCTCACTGCGTTGCACTTCCTTCATCTGAACGACAATGCCCTGACCATCCTCCCGCCAGAGATCGGCAATCTCGCCAATTTGGTGGATTTTGGCCTGTCCAACAACGATCTTATTACCCTCCCGGCGGAGATTGGCAATCTCACCACGTTGAATCGGCTGGGTCTTTCTAGTAACGCGCTGACCGCCCTCCCGACGGAGATCGGCGGTCTCACTGCATTATCGGAACTTAGTCTATCCAACAACGCGTTGACTGCCTTGCCGCCAGGAATCGGCGGCCTCACTGCGTTGGACTGGCTTTATCTGTCCAACAATGCCTTGACCACTCTCCCCCCGGAGATTGGCAATCTCACCGATCTGATATGGCTTTCCCTGTCTCACAACGCCCTGACGGCTCTCCCCCCTGAGATCGGCAACCTCGCCAGGTTGCAATACCTTTATCTGCACAACAACACCCTGACAGCCCTTCCGGCGGAGATCGGCGACCTCACCGGTTTGTGGACGCTTGACCTGCACAACAACGCTCTCACTGCTATCCCCCCGGAGATCGGCAACCTCACCTCATTAAGGCACCTTTACCTGAACGAGAATGCCCTGACCGTCCTGCCGCCGGAAATCGGCAACCTTGGCGAATTGATGCTTCTTAACCTGAGCGGTAATGCCTTGACCATCCTCCCACAAGAGATCGGCAACCTCGCCACATTGGGGTACCTTTACTTGAATGACAATCCTCTCAGCGGTGCAATGCCAGAAACTCTTACTACGTTGGACTCACTCTGGTTTTTTGCTTTCTATAACACCGCCTGGTGTGTGCCGGAAACGGGGCCAGTGGCTGCGTGGCTGGACACGATCGAGTATGTCCATGGCACTGGGTTGATTTGCGGGCGGGCGCCGGGCAGCCTGCGCGGGACTGTGGCAAACCCTGATACCACACCCGCCGCTGGTGTGCACGTGAACCTCTACCGACCCAT
>DAIUDK010000028.1:0-6730 GCA_036845725.1 Chloroflexota bacterium | reverse complement strand
CAAACCCTGATACCACACCCGCCGCTGGTGTGCACGTGAACCTCTACCGACCCATTGGATGGCCCGAATGGCACTACGTGACCTCAACCTACACGCTGGCCGATGGCGCGTACCGGTTCGACGGCCTGGGGCAAGGCATTGACTATCGGGTGGGGTTCAGCGATCCCACGCACGTCTACGCGCCGCAATACTACAACAACCAACTCACGCTCGAACAGTCCACGCCGGTCACCGTCACCTTGGGGATGACCCGCACGGGCATTGACGCCACCTTGTCCCCCGCCCTCCTCAAATCGGCTACCCCTGCTGTCACGGTTCTCAATGGCAAGACATTGGTTTACCGGCTTATGCTTCACACGGACATTGATACCGCGCTGCGTCTCTACGACCCGTTGGACTCTCACCTGACGTGGCAGGGCTTCGTCGGCATAGCGCCGGATACGCTGGCTTACGCAGACGGCGCGCTTACCGGCACCGTCGCGCTTACGGCTATGACGCCTCTTACCGTCGCCTTCGCTGTGCGGGTCAACGTGCCCCCCGAATCCTTTGTCAGTGAGTACGCCCAGGTCAGCAACACAGCCTACTACGCCTTTCCCGATGAAACACTGCTGCTGGCGCATCCGTCGAACACGCAGGTGAATATTGTGCGCGATGTCGTCGCGAGGGTTTTCCTACCGTTGGTGCTACGCAGTTCCTAAACATTCGGGCGTCCCCAACCAGTGAGGACGCCCGTCTTCTGTCTACCGTCTACCACAATCACTGCCCATTCGTGTAATCCGCGCCTAGGATGACGACAATATCGTGCGCGGCAGTGGGGTTATTGCCATGGACAATCGCCGATTGCGGCAGCTTGAGCACCGAAAGGATGTGCTGCGCCGTCATCGGCTTGTCGCGGTTGAGGATCACCAGCGAGGTGTCGTAGTCCTGGCGGTCGGCATTGTCGTAAGCGGCGACAGTCAGCCCATTGGCCTCGAGGAATTGGCCGGTTGTAGAAGCCAATCCCTGGGTTTGGGTCCCGTTCAGCACAGAGATGGTGGCCGTTTCTACGGCAAGGGTTTCGATGTCCCCATTGGTCAGCCGCAAGCCGAACACCTCGTCGCGCACTTTGCGCATCTCATCGCGCAATGGGATCAGGATTTGCATCTGGTCAGGCGTCGTTTTGAAGAGCGTGCAGGACTCGTCAATCACGCGGAAAGTGACGTCCTCATCCATATTCACGCGGCGCGCCAGGTTTGCCAGCGCGATGATCTCGTCCAATCGCAATTTGGGGTCGATTTTGATCGACTTTTCCAGAATTTGCAGCATCTCCGGAGCCTCAGCTGCCAGTTTCGGGAGCATATTGGCCCCTGTGACCCGCTTGAAGATCGCCTTGATCACTTGCTGTTGGCGGCGCGCCCGGTCGAAGTCGCCGCCATTGGTGTGACGGGTACGGGCGTACTTCAGCGCCTCTTCCCCGTAGAAGTGGTGCGGCCCGGCATCGACGTGAAACACCTCAACCCCGTAATCAGGGGTCGGATACTGGGTGTCGTGGATAGTTTCCGGCACGTCGATGTCGATCCCGCCGATGCGGTCCACCAATTCGATAAAAGCCTGAAAGTTGAAGCGCACGTAATAGTCGATTTCGATGCCCAGGTTATATTCCACCGTTTCCACCGCCAGGGCAGGTCCACCGCCGGGATGATCGTAATAGTCGCCGAGACGGTGTGCCGTGTTGATGCGTTCCTCGGTGTAGCCAGGGATATGGACCCACAGGTCGCGCGGGATCGAGAGCACGCCGCCCTTCATCGTCACCGGATCGAGTGTGCCCAGAATCATCGTGTCGGTGCGCCAATAATCCGTTTCCTGAGCGCGCTCGTCGATGCCCATGATCAGCACCGTGATGCGGTCGGTGTCGGTCCAAACCGGCAGCGTTTCACCCTCGACATGGCCGACGTTGGGGCTTTCTTGTTCCGTTTGCTGGATCGTGAACTCTGGCAGCATCTCCGCAACCGAGACGCCTTGTCGCACTTTGACAAAGACGGCAAACCCGGCTACGGCGGTTAAGAGTACGTAAATCAGCAGGATGCCGAGGTTGATTAGCAGCTTGTACGGCAGCTTATTCAGCGGGGCATTGGTTTGTGTCGAAGTCATAGGTCTTCGGGTCTAGTCTTGCGGTGGACCGGCGTAATCGTTGCCGAGGATCACGATGAGGTCGTGCGCGGCGCTCGAATCGGTGCCTTTGACCACGGCCGTGGCGGGTAGGTGCAGCAGGCTGGCGATGCGGGCGGCGGTCAACTGCTTGTCGCGGTTCATCACCACCACCGATTGCGCGTAATCCTGGCGGTCTGCATTGCCGACAGTAGTCACGTCGAGACCCTGCGCCTTCAAGTAGTCGGATGTGGTCCCCGCCAATCCGGCGCGCGCGGTGCCGTTCAGCACGGAGATCGTCGCTATTTCTGGCGTGGGTGTGATGCCGGATTGTACCGGATTGGCCTGGTTCGGCGCGGGCGTGGGAATATCGGCGGCGAAGACGTAGTCTCGCACTTCGCGCATCGGGTCGCGCAGGGGGATCAAGACCTGCGCACCATCAGCCGTGACCCATTGCTGCGTACATGTCTGGTCGATCACGCCAAAGCGAATGGTGGAGCGATCGATCTGCGTTGCCAGGTTTGCCAGCGCCAACATCTGATCCAGGGCCATATCCGTTTGCACGGATGCTTCGAGCATCTTGTAGATTTCGGGCGCTTGCTTCGCCAGGTCGGGCAGTAAACCGATGTTGGTCACTTTTTCCAAAATGGCCGACATCACCTGCTGTTGGCGGCGCGCGCGGTCGAAATCGCTGCTGGTGTGGCGGGTGCGCGCGTATTTGAGCGTCATTTCCCCATCGAAATGATGCCAGCCGGCCGCGATGGACAGGGGATCATAGCCATAAGCGTAGTCAGGGTAAGTGGGATCGTAGATGTCCTTCTCGACGTAAATATCGACGCCGCCGATCATATTCACTAGACTGACGAAAGCCTGAAAATTGAGGCGCACGTGGAAGTCGATGGGTACGCCGAGGTTGTATTCGACTGTTTCGCGCGCCAGCATTGGGCCGCCGCCGGTATACTTGTAGAGATCGCCCAGGAAGTGCGCGGTGTTGATACGTCCATCGTTGTAGCCGGGAATGGGCACCCACAGGTCGCGGGGAATGGAGAGCACGCCCGCCATCTTTGTGACCGGATCGAGCGTCAGCACCATCATCGTATCGGTGCGAAACGGCCCGGTCTCCTGTGAGCGCTCATCGATACCGAGCAGCAACACGGTCACGCGCTTCGTACCTGTCCAGTCCGGTATAATCTGGCCGAATTGGTATTTGACATTCTCGCTGGGGCCGCTACTGGCAGGCAATCCCGACGCAATGCCTGGCCTGGCCAACATCCCGCGCACCCACGACATAGCGGACATCGCAATACCCCCGACAATAACCAGGAAGACGATGACCAACATCCCGGTAATCAACGCCGGAACGGTATTTTTCCGCTTTTGCCTTGCCATGGAACGACTCTTCTGTTGCATCGTATGCAATTATACCATACCTGTACCTGTAGAAAACCAGACTATAAAAGTCTCACAAGGCATTTGGTTGAGCCAATATCCGCGCTAAACAACAAGTTTGCAAAGCGCAGTACGTGCTCAGACTTTTTTAGTCTGTAACCCGGTTAACGCGGCATTCCACTGGGTGATAGCGGCCTCGGTATCGTAGCGCGTCTGGATGAAACGTTGTCCGGCACTGCCGAGACGGGCGTGCGCTTCAGGATCGCGCAGCAGCGAAAGCACCGCCACCGCGAACGTTTCCGCCGTGTCCGCCGTGAGCAAGTGCTCGCCCGGCGTCGCGCCGAGGCCGTGGTTGCACACCGAGGTCGCCACCACCGGCACGCCGAACGCCATCGCATCCACCACCTTTTGCAGCAAACCGCCTGCCACGAGCATCGGAGAAACGAAGATCGTCGCCGCCCGGTACCAGCGCGCCAGATCGTCCACAAAACCGGTGACAAAGCACGATTCGTCATCCGCCCGTGCGCTGAGTTCCGCCGGGGGACGTCCGCCGACGATGTAAAAACGCGCGTCGGGCCGTGTTCCGTGGATGCGCGGCCACACATGATCGAGAAACCAGGTCACACCCGCGAGGTTGTGTGCCCGGTCCATCGCGCCGACGAACAGCAACACCGGCGGGCCGGGTGGAACAGCAGGCAAGGCAGCCGAGTCGGCGGGTGCGGCAGGAGCCAGCGGCAGCAAGAGCAGAGGCCGTCCTCCACTCACTGGGGCCAGCAGCGCCCGGTCGCCTTCGGAGATAGCGAGGATGAGATCGTGGCGGCGGCAGAGTGCCGGTTCGAACGCGCGAAAAGCCGCGACCATCGTCTTGGCCAACAGCCGTTTGAAGCCGCGCGCGTGAGTCGCCTTTTGCTGCCACATAAACCAGTTCACGTCCTGGGTGCGAAACGACGACGGCGGCAAAGACAGGCCAAGCAACACCACGGCGGTCTGTGTCGTTTCGACGTGGACAAGATCGGGATGTAATTCACGCAGCGCTTTTCTAGCAGCGTGTCGTAGTCCAAGGTAACTGCGAACCAACGCCAGGGGCCGCCATCCCGGCAGGGAACGGTGATGCGGGATCGTGATGACGCGCTCGCAGATCGCTTCGACGGCGGGGAGCAGCGTGCGCTCCTCCTCACGCATCCGCGCAACCAACGCCAGACGGTGTCCACGGCGCTGCAGGGCCTCCATCAGCCCAAACAACGATTCTCCCCCGGCGTGTCCGACCGAGGGAGCGGGGAATTGCTTGTAGATGAAGAGGATACGCGCCATGTCAGCCGAGCGGCACGGCCACGACGATCATCTCCGGGCGGCTTTGCACCTGTTCGTAGAAGAAGTTGGACACCGCCCGCTCTACGGCGCGCTCCACCTCGTCCGGCGCGGCGCTGCCACGGGTGGCCTGCACGGTGGTGCGCACCACGGGCTGCGCGCGCGTAGACAAATCCTCAAGGACTTCTGCCGTCGCCAGCCCGCGCATGGTGATGCGCGGTTCTCCGATCACCACGCCCTGCCGCCGGTTGTACGAAAAGACGACGCTGCACACACCCGCCACGGCCAGCGCCTCGCGGTCTTGAATGACCTGCGGGCTGACGGCATCGCCCACCAGCGCGCCATCCACGAAGACGTAGCCGCCCGGTATACGCTCGCCCACTTCCAGGCTGTCTGAAGAGAAGCGTAGGATGTGCCCGTTTTCCACCACGGCGATGTTCTGCTTGGGGATGCCGGTCTCTTGCGCCAACAGCGCGTGCTGCTTGAGGTGGCGTAGTTCGCCGTGAATGGGCACGAAGAACTTGGGCCGCAGGATATTGAGCAGCATTTTCTGCTCCTCCTGGCTGGCGTGCCCGGAGACGTGAACCGGCGCGATGGGGTGATAGACGACGTTCGCCCCCTTCTGGAAGAGACGGTTGATGACGCGATGTACCACTTCCTCGTTGCCGGGGATGGTGTGCGAAGAGAGCACCACCGTATCCCCAGGCGTGACGCGCAGCGAGGGATGCCGCCCGATGGCCAGCCGCCCCATAATCGAACGCGGCTCACCCTGCGCGCCGGTTGCCATGATCGTGACCTGATGTGGCGGCAAGCGGTTGATGTCCTGCAAAGAAAGGATGAGGTCATCGGGCACGTCGAGGTAGCCCAGACGCCGCGCCATCTTGACGTTTTTGACCATCGTAGTACCGGCGATGGCGACCTTGCGTCCGGCGTTGCGGGCCACGTCCATCACCTGCTGGATGCGCGAAATCAACGAGGCGAACGTGGCGACAATAACGCGCCCCTTCGCCTGGCGGAACACATCGGCGAGCGCCGCGTTCAGAGTGGACTCCGAAGGCGTAGTTCCGGCCTGATCGGAGTTCGTGCTATCGGCGAGCAGCGCCAGGACGCCGCGTTGGTTGAACTCCGCCAGTTTGGCGATATCGCTCGGCCAACCGTCCACTGGCGTGTGATCCATCTTGTAGTCGCCGCTGTGGACGACGAGACCGAGCGGGGTGTCGATGCCCAGCCCGACCGCGTCGGGAATGCTGTGGCAGACGTGATACGGCTCGATGGTAAACGGCCCCAGGCGCACAGTGTCGCCGGGTTCCATCGGTTGCAGCTTGACGCGCTTCTGCAACTCGCGGTTGAGCTTGACCTCGATCAAACCGCGCGTCAACTTCGTCGCGTAGACCGGCGCGTCGAACTCCTGCAAGAAGTGCGGCAGCGCGCCGATGTGATCTTCGTGCCCGTGCGTGATGACCACACCCCGGATGCGGTCTTCTTTGCCCTTGAGATAGCGATAATCGGGGATAATGTAATCCACGCCCGGCATATCGCTCTCCGGGAACATCATTCCCACATCCACAATCAGAATATTGCGCCCGTATTCGAGCGCCATCATATTTTTTCCAACTTCCCCCAGTCCACCCAGGGGAACGATTTGTAACTTTTCCATACCTTTAACCTTATTTCAAAAATCTGTGGCTCTGTGTTGAGCTAAGTTCAGTATACCCTTAACGCGATTGTGCGTCAAGGTTAGGTTTTTTCCGAACAGCCGAACAGCGATCAGCCGAGAGGCTGACAACGCAGTGGCTGAAGGCCGACTGCTGCACTCACATTGCCTCCTGCTTCATTCACGATAGAATGTAGCATGATGCCAACACCATTCCAGCATTTGGTCTACGCGCGCGATATACTCGCCGAC
>DAIUDK010000027.1:0-40741 GCA_036845725.1 Chloroflexota bacterium | reverse complement strand
AGGCCGACCATGCGGTCGTGCCGGGCGACGTCGGCGGGGTCGGCGAAGTCGATGGGGCGGATGGGGAGTTGTTCGATGAACCGTTTCCCATAAGACCAATAACCACCCCGAAATGGACTACTGATCCGATAGAGGTAAAAATCCAATAGCTTTGAGCTTAGTAATGCTTGTAGATAATGTAAAGAATGGGGATTTTCTGGCGTCTGCCAACGTATGCCATAATATGGCCCATTGCCACCGCCTGTGAAATAGAGGTTTTGGTCATCGTAGGCATAGCGTCCAAAAAGAGAAATTACTTGTACGATGAGTTTGGGTGAATCAAAAAGAGTGAGATTCTTGCGATAGATGTAACCATACCATTCTGCATTGTTGGCTTTGCCATTTTCTCGCCTTTTTAGAGTGCGCGCATTTTGCTGCAAATATTGCCAAGCATTTGGATAGTCTCGCGCGATATCGGCAGCCGACATCAAAACAGCTTTGCCGTTTTGGAAGTGATAAGGAAATATTAGCCAGTGCCTGGCGATTGACTGCTCATAAGTCGCAACTGTTATTTTACTGAGAAAAGGTTTTACAATCTGATGTTCTAAAGCCCAGATTTTTCCCTCTTGATCCTTTACCCGCACATATCCAGCCATTAGTGGGGACTCTTCTTCCAGAATGTAAATTTTATCCGCGCTGGTTTGTAATCCTACGAAAATGTCCGCCACATCCCCCAACTTCACCGGCATCGCACTCAACCGCTCAAACAGGCCCGCACCCGCGCCGATGGTGAAATTCCATTCCGAGGGCGTAGCACGGTTGGTTGGGACTTGTGCCTTGATTTCGAGCGGGGTTTCCAGATATCCTTCAGGCGACTCGCGCACTCGCCCGGCGGCTATGGCCGCAGCCTCACTTCGTTTTATCTGCGCCTCGCGCCACCGCGCCAGATCGGTGACTTTGATCATCGTGAACTCGTCGCGCCCGGTTTTGTCCAGAAAGAGCAGGCAGGTGTACGTTGTGGCGCTGGCAAAAACTTGTTGATCTCCAAAATGGACAATTTGCTCCAGATGTCGCCCCTCGGAAATCAACCGGCGCAACGGCTCGCCGTACTGTGCATTGAAGAACTTGTGCGGCAAAATGTAGCCCAGGCGTCCGCCGGCCCGCAGCAGGCTCAGGCCCTTCTCGACAAAGATCACGTAGATGTCGTAGTTGCCCTTGCTGGCCGCGACGTACTTTTTCTTGTAGAACTCCACTTCCTGCGGCGCGTATTCCTTCATCGCCTGGATGCGGATATACGGCGGATTCCCAATCACCGCGTCAAATCCCCCCGCCATCATCGCCGAGTGGAAGCCCTTTTCCCAATCGAAGGCGTTGATGCGGTATCGCATCTCCTCGTCCACAAACCCAAACGAGAGTTGTTCCGCCGTGTAGTAATCCTCGCCAATAAGGCTGTTGCCGCAGCGGATGTTGCGGCTCAGGTCGGGCAGGACGCGGTCTTGCGCGGCGATGCTCATCGCCAATTGCGTGCCCAACGTCGCCTCGGTCTCGCCCTCCAACACCTTGAGCAGCAGCGAGAGCTTGGTCACTTCGACGGCTTGCGGGTCGATGTCCACGCCGTAGAGGTGGCGCAGCAAAATCGCCTTGCGCTCTTCGGCGGTCAAACGCCATTCCCCCCCTCTGTCCCCCCCGGTGGGGGGGATGAAGGGAGGGGCGAGGCGGCCGGTGCGGATGTGTGCGTCTACGCCTTCGGCCACGTACTGCTCCAGATACCAGTCCAGTAGATATTGGTATGCCTGAATCAGAAACGTGCCGGAACCGCACGCCGGGTCGAGGATGCGGAGCGGGGCGACGCGCGCGCTGCCCTTCACCTGCGCCGGTGTCTTCCCTTCCAGCAGCGCGCCGACGGTGTGCTCGACGATGTAGTCCACGATGTAGGTGGGCGTGTAGTAGACGCCGCCGGCCTTCTTCACCTCCGGCTTCTCCTCCACCTTGGCGTACCCGCCGGGCGTCAGCCGGATGACGCGGCCCAGGAATTGCTCGTACACCTGCCCCAGGATGTCGGCGGGCAGCATGTCGAACTGGTAGGGGCTGGCGGGGTAGTAAAGATTTTGCACGATGCCCTTCAGCACCTTGTCGTCAATCTTCAGCCCCAGCGTGAACGTGTCGGGCGTCTCCTCGCGGTCTTTTTCCGGCTGGAAATGGAAGAGGCCGGAGTTGTAGCGGTTATCGGCCTGGCGGAACAGTTCACCCAGGCGGGGGTAGATGCCGTCGCCCTGCGCCGCGTCGAGCAGGCGTTGGTACGGTTCGATGCCGCGATCCTCGGCGATGCGCAGGAAGATGATCCGGTCGATGGTCTGCTGGACGGCGTAGTTGAGGTCGCGCGCGCTGAGGCCGGGGTTGCGCAGCGCGATATTGCGCGCCAGCACGTCGCGCCAGCCCTCGATTTCGGCGAGGAAGGCGGCGTCCACCTCGGCGGTGCCGCGCTTGCCCCGCGCCGTCTCCGCGAAGCGGTCGAACGCGCCCTGGGTGATCGCTTCCGGCGCGAAGATGCCCACGAGATGCTCCCACTGCTCCGGGTACTCGCGGTAGGTGCAGTAGAAGATGCGCCCGGTGGCCGCCGTGTCGCTCTGCGCGGGCTTGTCGCGGCAGTCGTACACCGCGAGCTCCTCGAAATCCGTGAGGATGCTCAACGGCAGTTTGGCCGACCACGCATAGCGGCGCAGTTGGTAGGCCGGCGCGGGATCGTCCTTGAGGGCGACGGCGGGCTTCTTGGCCTCCACGAAGAACACGCGCTGCCCGCCGATGCGGAAGGCGTAGTCGGGCGCTTTCGTCGCGCCGCCCACCCGCACCGCCGCCTCGTGGACGACCTGCTTGTACTTCTCGCTCGCGCCCTGCCGGTTGTACACGTCCCAACCGAGCGCGGCGAAGAACGGGGTGATAAACTCCTCGCGCACTTGCGCCTCGTTGTACTGCGCGGAACGGTACGCGGGCAGATTATCCTCGAAACGTTGAATCAGGTCCAGAACCGTCTGGGGAATGGGCATCGTAACCCCCTTGAGAACCATTCACTTTGTTAAATTTTGGTCAATTCTGCGGATAGTCAAGCCTCGTGGGCAGCCAGAGGGTGAACGTGCTGCCTGCACCGGGCGCGCTTTCGACTTCGATGCGCCCGCCGTGCGCGACGAGCAGGTCGCGGGCGATGCTGAGGCCCAATCCCATACCCTGGGGGAAGCGGTGGGTGGTCGCGCCCCGGTAGAACGGTTCGAAGATGTGCGCCTGTTCCTCGGGCGGGATGCCCATGCCGGTGTCGCGCACGCGAATCCACACCCCGGCTTTCTCCGCGCCCGCGCCGACGGTGATTTCACCGTTCGATGGCGTGTATTTCACCGCGTTGCTGATGACGTTGCCGAGGGCCTGCCCGATGCGGTCGGCGTCGAGCATCAGTTCGGGCAGGGTGTCGGGGATGTTCGCCTGCCAGTGCAAGCCTTTGTGCTGTGCCGTTTCGCGCCAGGGGGCGAGTTCCTGCGTCAGCCACGGGGTGAGCGCCACCGGCTGGCGCTCCAATTCCAGCGGGCCGAGCGTCTGGTCGTAGAGGCGGGTGAGATCGTCAAGGAGACGGCGCATCAACTGCATCTGGCCTTGCATGCCGTCCAGCAGTTCGGTGCGCAGGTCGGGGTTTTTATCGGCGCCGCTGGCGAGAGCTTGTGTGGCCGAGAGCAGCGCGCCTAGTGGCCGTCCCAGCTCGTGGACGAGGTTCGCCAGCAGGCGTTTGCGCGATGTTTCCAACTCCTGCCGCTGGTCGGTGAGCGTGTTGAACGCTCGCAGCAGCATTCGCACCTCGTCCGGTCCCTGTTCGGAGAGTTCGGTCAGTGGGTGCCCTTCGGCCATTTGTGAGACGGCGTGCGTGGCGCGGCGCAACGGGCGCGCCAGGTCCACCGCCAGTAACCACCCGGCGACGACGCCGACGAGCGCGCCGCCCGCCAGCACCCACAGAATGAGCGCCCGCGTGCGGGGGAAGCGTTCGTAGACGCTGGAAAGCGGGTCGGTTAGGCGGATGACGCCGATGACGTCGAGCGTCGGCCCGATCACGGGCATCAGCACTTCGGCCGCGCCGGTGCCGGGCCGCTCGCCGTAGTCCACGCGCAGCGCCTGCCGGGTAAGCACCGTTTCCCGCAGGCCGGGGACGTCCAGAATTTCGCCCAGTTGGTCGCGGAACGCCGTATCGTTGGTCGCTAACAATGTTCCGTCGGCGCCGAGCATCATCATCCGCGCCGAGAGCCGCCCGCCCACCTGCGAGACGAACGCCGCCGCCTGCAACGGGTTGTACCAGATCTGCGGATTCTGTGCGGCAGCGTCGGCGACGAGGGCCGCTTGCAGTTCCAGTTCCCTCGACGACCCCGCCAGCAGCACCTGCGTCTCCAGCAAATACGTCAGCAGCACCCCGACCAGCGTAATGACGATCAACAACGGTAAAACGTGACTCACAATCAGCCGCACGCGCAACGAGCGCATAGTTCCTCCTTAAAAGGATGCAAGATGCAGGGTGCAGGATGCAGGATGCAAGGCAGAATTCTTGCTTCTTGCCCCTTGCCTCTTTACTCTTGCCCCTTGCTTCCTGCTTCTTGCATCTTGTATCCCACGCCGCGCACGGTGATGATGCGCTGTGGATGCTTGGGATCGGTTTCCAGTTTCTCACGCAGCCAGCGGATGTGGACGTAGACGACTTGCGGTTCGCCGACGTATTCCGCGCCCCAGACGCGCGCTAACAGTTCGTCCACGGAGAGCACGCGCCCGGCTTCGTGGGCCAGCGCTGTCAGCAGATCGAACTCGCGCGGGGCCAGGTCCACGGGCTTGCCACCGACGGTTACGGTATGCGCGGCCTGATCGATGACCAGGTCACCGACGACGAGCGGCGCGGATTCCGGCGCAGTGGGCGCACTCGCCCCGGTTCGGCGTAAAACGGCCTTGACCCGTGCCAGCAGCACGTCGAAGTCGAAGGGCTTGGTGACGTAGTCGTCGGCACCCAATTCCAGGCCGAGCACCTCGTCCAACTCGCGGCGGCGGGCCGTGAGGAAGATCACCGGCACGTTGAGCTGTTGCCGCAATGCGCGCAGCGCGTCCAGCCCATCCATCCCCGGCAGGCCGATGTCGAGTAGCACCAAATCGGGCGGGTCCAGGCGTACTTGCGCCAGCGCGTCCTCCGCCGTCCCCGCCGTCTCCGCGTGATAGCCTGCCTGTTCCAGGTTGAACGCCAGACTGCGGCGCAGCAGCGCGTCATCGTCTACGATCAGAATGTGTTTTGCCACGGTTCCCTCCTGCGGGAAACAAACCGCGAATCACGCGAATCTTCGCTACTATTTCAGAAATTCGCGTGGATTAGCGGTTAGAATTCTTGTTTTGCAAGTTCGATCACGATCATGTCGCCGCCATCGCGCAGGGGGAGGCGGCCTTGATCCGTGTACAGACCCACGCGCAAAGTGCAGCCAGGGCATGCGCCACCCGGCACATTCAGAAAAAAACGGTCGCGCAATACTGTGCCCGGCGTCCACTGGCCGGTGTGATACGCATCCGCTCCGGCGATGTGGTCGTGCTGTGCGACCTGTGTTCCGTCAGGGCCGATCAAATGCACGAATACAAGGTAAGCCGTTGGCAGTGGCCCCGACGTTTCCCACCATAGATCCACTTCCCACGTTTCGCCGGTCTTGATGATATTGTAGCCTGTGAGCCGGATCGGTTCGACGAAGTCCACTTCCAGTGGGTGCGGCGGGCTGGCTAACTGATCCAGCGGGCCGCAGGTGGTCAGATCGAACAGGACAACGCCGACATTGGTGAACTGCGCGTCCACCGGCAGACGGCGGCACGATTCAACGAGCAAGCTCAACACCAGCGCCGTCGGGTCGGCGAGACGATCTTGCCAGAGCACGAGCCACAGCCGTTCTGACGTCGCCGTTTGCTGTTCCAACGTGGTCAGGGCGCGCAAATCGAGCGGGCGGCTTGTGTCCAGCACGCGTGTCTCAAATGGCAGGCCGAACAGATGCGCCGGGCCGTCGTAGTAATAGTCCAGCGTGTGCGCCGCGTACCCGCCGATGACGACAATCGCATCATCGGGCGTGCTGTGCGCTTCGATGTACTGGGCCACACCGCGAAAGTCCGGACGCGGATGCCACTCGTCGATGATCCCCACCGCCCACGTTCCCTGCGCCTGCCGCGCCAATGCGGGAACTGTCAGGGCAAGCCAAACTACGAGTAGGAGGCAGGATGCAAGAGGCAAGAGGCAGGATGTAAGATGTTGGATTCGCTGATTCGCTGATTCATGATTCATGATTCTTGATTCATGATTCTTGATTCGCCATTTGCCGTTTGCCATTCCGTATTCCCACCCTATCCCAACGCCAACGACCAGCGCGAGGCCGAAGGAGGGAAGCAGGTAACGCTCGCTCCACTTGGCTTTGACGAAGGTGGCCGCCAGGAGCAGAGCGACCGGCAGGATCAGCGTGACGAGCAGCCACACCACACCATCTACACGGTGGGCACGCCATAGACCGACGACGGCGGCGACGAGCGCCAGCGCCGCGATCACGACAAACAGCCAGGCCCACGGCGAGGTAAGATACTGTCCCACGCCGAACAACATTGGAATCCAACGCAGCGCCTCCGCCGGTATCGCCGACACTGCCGTCGCATCCGTCTGTGCGCGCCACACCGCCCACGCCGCAACCGGCAACGCGATCAGTCCTAATCCCACATTTGCACGCCACCAGACGCGATGCGTGATGTGTGATGCGCGCCCCATGATGCGCGATTCATGATTCATGATTCGTGCTTTACCGCTTCCCCACACGAACAGCGCCGCCCACAACAGTCCCGCGTAGAGGTGCGCCGTCATCATCGCTACACCCAGGATGACGTAGGCCATGCTCCCCCTGCCGCGTTCGACGACGCGCCAGCCCGTCCACGCGAAGGCGGCGGCGAGCGGGACAACCAGCGCGTACATCCGCACTTCCTGCGCGTAATAGACGTGGATCGGCAAAGTGGCGAAGGCCAGCGCCGCGCCCCATCCGCCGTAACGCCGTCCCTGGACTGCGCCGCCCAGCCGCAGCATCAGCGCCGCCGCGACTGTTCCGAGCAACACCGAGAGATAGCGCGTCGCAAATTCGCCACTGCCGGCGACCGTGATCCACATCGCCAGCAGCAGGCCGTGGAGCGGCAGCGCGTTGTCTTCGCGTAGTAGTCCCGCCGTCCCGTCGAGTACACCTTGTTGGGCATGGTACAACACGAACGTCTCGTCGTACCACAACGAGGTTGCCGTCAATCCCCACACGCGCAGCCCAAACGCGAGAATGATCAACGCGGCGGCGATGGTGATATACCGCCGCCTTTGCTTACGCGCCGAAAGAGAGCCATGAGTAGCTTGCATGGTGATGGATTAAGGATTAATTCCCAGGCGTTAGAACCTTGATCCCTTCGATCCGAGAAAGGTGTTTGCGGTCAAAGGTATAGGTCGTTATCAATCCCTGGGACAAGAGCCACGCTGCGTTAAAGGCGTCGATGAAATCCACGTTCTTGTCTGCATACCAGAGAATCGCCTGCAAGAGCAGTTCGCCTTCTGCCACTTCCAGACCGGGCGTATTGAAGATGGCGAGAATCTTGTCTTTGATGTCATCGCGTCCTAGACCATAGTAGGATTCCAGGGTCCAGATGATTTCCGCAATCACCAGAATGTTAATCACCAGAATGATATCTCCGGCGGAGGCGCGCTGGAGCAGGTGTTCGACGGCATCGGCCTGAGAAGAGACGTCGTTGGTCAAGTAGCGGAGAAAGAGATTGGTATCGGCGAAAACGCGCTCAGGCTTCATCTTCGGCCACCTTTTGCGCATGTTCTTGAAGGACTTGATTGCGGATAGCCGCGAAATCCTGAACTTCGGTTGTTGGGATGCTGCCGCGCAGGTTGAACAGCGTTTTCCTCAGCGGCTGTAGAATCACTTCATCCTCGCGTTGTATGAAGGCGACCCGGTCGCCCTCTTCGAGATTCAATAATCGACGGATCGTCCGTGGAATCGTCATTTGTCCCCGGCGGCCTATGGTACTGATCGTCATTGCGATCACCTCCTGTTGACTGTCATTTCATTGTTTGTCAGGCATAAATGATTATATCTGTCAAAGTTTGAAATGTCAAGCGCTCGTCGATTGTCGAGATGGGGAAAGTTTTATATAATTAGATGGTTATGTCAAGAAATGGGCTATTTGTTTGGAAGCGTCGGTGACGGATGACAAGGCAATGAAATCGACTACAATATGGCTAGAGGTAGTTTTAGTAACGAGTAACCAGTGAGGTGACGATGCGCAAACCGCAGACGATGTTGGTTCGTGGGGGAACGGTGGTGACGCCGGAAACGATGATTGACGCCGACGTGTTGATTCGCGGCGAGCAGATTCAGGCCATCGGCCACAACTTGCCCGCGCCGCGCGGGGCCGAGATCGTGGATGCCAAGGACTTGCTGGTGCTGCCGGGCGTGATCGATGCGCACGTGCACATCCAACTCGATACGGGCGTCTATGCCTCGCCGAGCAACTGGCAGGCGGAGAGTCGCGCGGCAGCCTTCGGCGGCGTGACCACGGTGGTGGACTTCGCCACGCAATTTCCAGGGCAGCGCTTCGACGAGGCATTGGACGCGCGCCTGGCGGAGGCCGCGCCTTCCTGCATCGATTACGCCTTCCATATGATGGTGACGGACGTCCCGCCGGGCCAGGAGGAAGTGCTTGGCGACCTGGTCGATCTGGGCATCCAAAGCCTCAAGCTCTACACCACCTATCGCCCCAATTACTACGTAGACGATGCGACGCTTCTGCGATTGCTCGAAGCGGCGGGCCGTTACGGGCTGACGACGCTCGTCCACTGCGAAAATGACGCGCTGGTGACGGCGCAGACGCAGGCGCTCATCGAAGCGGGGGACACCGGTTGGCGCTATCACGGCATGTCGCGCCCGGCGTTGGCCGAACAGGAGGCCGCCGCCCGCGTGCTGCTCCTGGCCGAGGCGGCGCGCGCGCCCGTCGTCATCGTGCACAACTCGATCGGGGCAACGACGGCGTTGGTGGCCGAGGCGCGGGAGCGCGGCCAGGTCGCCTTCTGCGAGACATGCCCGCAGTATCTTCTGCTCGACAACACTCTCTACGACGGCAGCGAACCGTGGCGTTATATCCTTCAGCCGCCGCTGCGTGATCCGGGCCAGCGCGAGAAGCTTTGGGCGCTGGTTGCGGAGGGCGTCACGGATATGATCGTCACCGATCACTGCGATTACACGCTAGCGCAGAAGACTGCTCTCGATGATTTCACCAGGACGCCCGGCGGGTTGCCCGGTCTGGAGACGCTCCTGCCACTGATGGCGACCTACGGCGTGGGCGATGGCTATATCGACTGGACCGACCTCGCGCGGTTGCTCGCGGCCGGCCCGGCGCAAGTCTACAACTTGTGGCCGCGCAAGGGCGCGCTGCTTCCCGGTTCCGACGCCGACATCGTGTTGTACGACCCCACGCCTACCGACACACTCACTGCTCAGCGCCTGCACTCGGCGGCGGGCTATACGCCTTACGAGGGGATGCGCGTGCAGGGGCGTGTCGTATCGACGCTGCGGCGCGGCGCATTCCTGGTGCGCGATGGCGAATTCGTCGGTGAGGATGGCAGCGGCGTGTATCTGCGGCGCGAACCGCTGTTCTGGGCATAAATGGACATTCTCTATTTGCTTGTTGGCCTCGTGATCGGTGTGGCGCTGGCGTATTGGCTGCTGCGCGCGCGGGATCAGGGGGAGCGCGGCGACCTGCGCGACGAGATTGACGCGACCTACCGCGCCAGGGCCGAGGCCGAGCGGGCGCGTCTGGTGCAGTATTATGAGACCCGCATCCAGGAATTGGAAGGCCGGCACGCGGAAACGGTCGTTTCGGCGCGCCGCCAGGGCGCCGAGCAGAGCCGTGCCGTCCTCAAGGGCAAGATGGCGGAGCAGATGGCCCCGCTACTGCCGGGCTTTACCTACTGGCCCGCCGACGCGCGCTTTCTCGGCGACCCGGTGGATTACGTCGTTTTCGACGGGTACAGCGCGATCAGGGAAGAGGGCGCTGCTGGCGATGTGGAAATCGTCATTCTCGATATCAAGCAGGGCAAGTCGGTGCTGACCGACGGCCAGCGCCAGATCGCCAAGGCCGTCGAGGCCGGGCGCGTGCGTTTCGAAGTCGTACGCGTCTTCGCCGATGGAACGATTCGTGCTTACACTTGGGGCAATTCCAAGTCATGAGGGTGTTGGCGCGAGAATTTTTACCATGACGACACAAAGGCACGAACTTTTGATACGTGTGCCTTCGTGGCTTCGTGTCTTGGCAGTAGCTTCTTAGAGGTGCATATGCGTGATATTATTGAGGACGTGAAGCGTTGGCGCGAGGCCGGGAAGACGGATTTCGCGCTGGCAACAATTGTGGAGACGCGGGGATCGTCGCTGCGCCCGGCGGGGGCGCGGATGTTGATCACTCCCGATGGCGACGTCGCCGGTTCGGTCAGCAGCGGCTGTGTTGATGGCGACGTGATCGCCGAGATGGAGTTTGTCTTGCAGGGGCGCGAGGCGATACGCCGCCCCAATTTCGGCATCAGCGATGAACAGGCGTGGAGCGCCGGGTTGGCGTGCGGTGGCGCGATTGACCTGCTGGTCGAGCGCTGGAATTCACTGCATGAACAGTTGATGGCGGAGGTTGAGGCACGGCGTCCGGTGGCTTTCGTCTCGCGGATCGACGCGGCCAAACCGCCAGCACACTTGCTGCACACGTCCGACGGTGCAACGCATGGCACCTTGGGCGACCCCGACCTTGACGGCGAAGTGCTGATGGACATCGCGTCAGCCTGGCCTGGCCCGTATGCGCAGAAACACAGCTATCCGCAGGGCGAATTCTTTATCGAGGTGATTGTGCCGCCGCCCACGCTCGTCATCTTCGGTGCGACGGATATCGCAGTCTCGCTGGCGGCGTTGTCCCGCGTGTTAGGCTTTGGGATTATCGTAAGTGATGCCCGGCGTGCTTTTTTGCGGGAGGAGCGCTTCCCCGGTATCGAAACGCGCTTTGGGTGGCCACAGGATGTCTTTAAATCGGAGGACTTCGGCGTGAGCCACGCGGTGGTCGTCCTTTTCCATGATCCCAAGTTCGATGTTCCCGCGCTCAAGCTGGCGTTGCGCAGCGACGCTTTCTACATTGGACTCCTGGGGAGCCGCAAGACGCAGGCTGACCGACGAGCGAGCCTTGTCGAGTTGGGACTCACCGAGCAGGATTTGACCCGTATCTACGGCCCCATTGGACTGGACATTGGTGGCAAGGAACCGGCGATGATTGCACTTTCCGTTCTCGCCGAGATTGTCGCCGTCCGCAACCGCCGTGAAGGCGGCATGATGAGCAAAAAGCCTGTATCGAAAGACAAGGGGTTGTCGGCAGATTAAGCAGATGATTATGTGGCTATGTGACTAGCGCCTAAACAGACTATTTCAAAATCCAAAAAAGGAGTGTAAAGATGTCGAACATTAGATTTCCATCGGACGCATGGATCAAACAACTCAGTGAGCACCTCAATGCCAGCCCTTCTTACGAGCAATCGGCCAAGAATTGGGAGGGGGACTTTATCTTCGTCGTCGAACCGGATGATGGTCAGACAGAGACAGCCTATCTTTACCTCGGGCTGTATCACGGCAAAAGTACCGAGGCGATGCAGGTGAACAGCCTGGACGAGAAAGAAGCCGGTTACGTCATCAGCGCTCAGTTTAGCGCCTGGCGCAAGGTCATCGAAGGGAAACTCGATCCCATTCAAGGCATGATGACCCGGCGGCTGAAGTTGCAGGGCGACATGAAGATGATCATGCGCTACCCCAAGGCCGCTAAAGAAATCATCGCCTGCACGAAACTGATTCCGACGGATTTTGGCGACTAGCTATCAGCTTTCAGCGGTCAGCGATCAGCTATTTCTCAGCGGATTTAACGGATTGGAACGGATTTTTCTCTATCCGACTAACGACTATCCGACTAACGACGACTTGACTATTCTCGGAGGGTGACGATGTGGTACTTTGTTTCTCCGCAGATTGTGTTTGGCGAGGGGGCGCTGGATGCACTGGATGAGATCAAGGGCACGCGGGCGCTGCTCGTTACCGATAAAACGTTGGTAAAAGTGGGGGCGGTGGATACGGTCACGGCGCATTTGCGCAAGGCCGGCCTGACGTGGCGCGTGTTCGACGCCGTGGAGCCTGATCCCAGCACCGATACGGCGCTCGCGGGCGCGCGTGTGGCGTTGGAGTACGAGCCGGATTGGATTATCGCGGTGGGCGGTGGCTCGGTGATGGATGCGGCGAAAGCGATCTGGGTGCTGTACGAGCGCCCCGATCTCGAACCGGCGGACATCAACCCGATGGTGGACTTGAACCTGCGTCGCAAAGCGCGTCTGATCACCATCCCCACCACCAGCGGCACCGGCTCTGAAGTGACGTGGACCATCGTCCTTACAGATACCGCCGAGCAGCGCAAGATGAGCTTGGGCAACCGCGAGAACAGCGCTGACCTTGCCATCGTCGATCCGGCGATGGTGATGGGGATGCCGCCCCGTCTGACCGCCGATACCGGCCTGGATGCCCTCACGCACGCCATCGAAGGCTACACCTGCACCTGGCATACCGATCTCACCGACGGGCTGTGCCTCGACGCGGCCAAGAAAGTCTTCACCTACCTGCCGCGCGCCGTCGCCGATGGCAGCGATGCGGAGGCCCGCGAGCGGATGCACAACGCGGCAACCGCCGCCGGGATGGGCTTCGGCAACTCGTTGGCGTCGATGGCGCACGCGACCGGCCACGCGCTTGGCGCGGTGTTTCACGTGCCGCATGGGCGCGCGGTGAGCCTGCTCCTGCCGTATACGATCGAGTACATGGCCGCCGAAGCGCCGGAACGTTTCGCCGAGGTCGCGCACTTCATCGGCTGTGGCTGCGACGATGTGGGGAAAGCGGCACTCCGTCTGGCCGCCGAGATCCGCCATCTCTGCGACGTCACCGGCAGTCCCACCAGCATCGCCGCACTGGGCATTGACCGCGAGACGTTTGTCGCGCACCTTGACGATCTGATGGAACGCGCTTTCAACGACGCCTCGATGATGACCGCCGCCCGCAGTCCCGACTACGACGACTTGCAGCGTCTCTTTGAGTACGCCTACGACGGCAAAAGCATAGATTTCTGAATCACAAATCACGAATCATGAATCACGGATCATCAATCATGATTCATGATTCTACAGGAGATGATTATGCACGGCTATATGTGCAAAATCTTGCGCGTGGATTTGACGGCGGGGACGGTGTGGGATGAGCCGCTGAACGAGGCTTACGCCCGCGAATACGTCGGTGGGAGTGGCCTGGCGGTGCGATATGCCGATGATCTGGTTACGGCGGACACCGATCCGCTGGGATCGGAGAATCCTCTTATCTTTATGACCGGGCCAATGGTAGGCACGGCGATGCCCTCGGCGGGGCGTTACAGTGTGGGCGCGCTCTCCCCGGCCACCGGCCTGTGGGGTGAGGCGAACAGCGGCGGCTTCTTTGGGCCAGAATTGCGCTTCGCGGGGTACGACGGCATCATCATCACCGGAGAATCCGATTGTTCCGTCTGGCTCTCCATCATCGACGGTGAAGCCATCTTATACGACGCCACCGATTTGTGGGGTCTGGATAGCTACGCGACGCAGAAATGCGTCCGCAGCCTGATGGGCGAGAGCCGCGCGCGTGTGGCCTGTATCGGCCAGGCCGGGGAAAACCTGGCGGTGATGGCGGCGGTGATGAACGATCACGGGCGCGCTGCCGGGCGTACCGGCATGGGCGCGGTAATGGGCGCGAAAAAGCTCAAAGCCATCGGCGTGCGCGGCAAAGCGAAGGTGCCGGTCGCCGACGCGAAGGCGCTCAACGCGCTTTCGAAGGCCATCGTCGCCGGTCTCGAAGACGACATGGCCGCCATGTCGATCCAGATGGCGGGCACCGCCGGTTACGTGGACATGGCGTTGATGTACGGCGATATGCCCATCCGCTACTACCAACAGGATGCGTGGGACGAGGGCAGCAACCTGTCCGGCATCCTGATGCTCGACGAATTTCAGAACCGCACGCTGGCTTGCTATCGCTGTCCCATCGCCTGTGGCAGAGAGACGCGCGCGCCATCCTACGGTGTGGACAAGGTCGATGGCCCCGAATACGAGACGCTTGGCGCGCTCGGCTCTTTGATGATGGTGTCCGACCAGGAGGCCGTGATCTACGCCGGGCATCTGTGCAACGTCTACGGCCTGGACACCATCAGCGCGGGCGCGACGATTGCACTGGCTTGCGAGCTGTTCGAGCGCGGCGTGCTGACGGCGGCGGATACCGGCGGGCTTGAGATCCACTACGGCGACACGGCGATGATTCATCGTTTGCTCGGCATGATGGCGAACCGCGAGGGTTTCGGTGCGCTGCTGGCCGACGGGAGTTACGCGCTGGCGGAGCGATTCGGCGTGCCGGAGTTAGCGGTTACGGTCAACAAGCTGGAAGTCCCAATGCACGATCCGCGCGCGTTCAGCGGGATGGCGGCGGTGTACGCGCTCTCACCGCGCGGCGCGTGTCACATGCAGGGCGACATGTACGGGGTCGACACCGGTCAAGGGCCAGCTTATGAGTTGGACATCACACCTGGCGAGCGCTTCGAGTCGTCGGAGGAAAAAGGCCGCGTGGCGGCGCGCCAGCAGGCGTGGCGCACGCTGTACAACGCGATGATCTTGTGCGAGTTCCAGAATCCCGGCGCGGAACGGGTGTTGGAGGCATTGAACGCCATTACCGGTTGGAATCTGGCATTGGACGATTTGCTGCCGTTGGGCAAGCGCATCCTCACACTAAAGCGGAAGCTCAATCTGCGGCGCGGTCTCACGCGGGCGGATGAGCAGATGCCGGAGCTGCTGCGCCAACCGCTTGATGGCGGCACCGAGGGCAACGTTCCCGACCTGGACGCGCTTTTGGCGGGTGCCTATGCCGAATACGGCTGGGACATCGAAACCGGCGCACCAATGTAAAATGGCAAATGGCGAATGAGCGAATGGACGAATCAGCGAATGAGCGAACCATTCCATATTCGCCATTCACTGATTCTTTTATTCGCTGATTCCTTTATTCGCTGATTCGCTGATTCTACACAAGGAGGCCGTCTATGCTCGTTGGTATTTCTCCATTACTCAGCCCTGATCTGCTTGCATTACTCTGCCGGATGGGGCACGGCGATGAGATTGTGCTGGCGGACGCGCACTTTCCCGGTGAAAGCTGCAATGCCCGCGTGCTGCGCGCCGACGGGTTGCGCGTCGCCAATTTGCTCGATGCGATCCTGCCGTTGTTTGCGCTGGATACTTACGTCGACAGCCCGGTGATGATGATGGCGCCTGTCCCAGGGGACACGCTCGACCCCGCCGTCGAAGCTAGTTACCGTGCTGCCATCGACCGGCATTGGCCCGGGACGCCGCCTATCGCCCGTATCGAACGTTTCGCCTTTTACGAGCGTACCGAACAGGCATTTGCCGTCGTGATGACGGGCGAGACCGCCAAGTATGGTAATATTATTCTCAAGAAGGGTGTTACGCCGGTAGGTGACACAGAGGGGGAGATGTAGATGACGATTAGAATTGTAACCGACAGTACATGCGATTTGCCTGCCGAGCAGTTGATGGTCGAGGGGCTAGTGGCATTGTCTCTGTTCACATTTCGGCGAAACTGAGTGATATTGTCAATATGGCACGCATGGCGGCTGAGATCACCACGGACGTTCCCGTAAGCGTGGTCGATTCTGGACAGTTGACAGTAGGCACCGGGTTATTGGCGCTTGAAGCCGCTAAGGCAGCGGCGGGCGGACAGAAATCGGTGCAAATCTTGGGCCTGGGGCAATCGGCTTCACCTGTGTCAGAGCGCAGAAATGAGCATCTGATCACGGTGATGGCTAGTGGATTCCGAACCTCGACAGGGCGAGCACCGTTACGTTAATTGTAGTATAATTTGATAAGAGGCTAATCGCATGGAACCAAAAGATGTTTTGGCGCAATTAAAGAGGATTCCGCTGTTTCAAAACCTTACCGGCAGCGCCGGGGAGGATGTCCTTATGCGCATGGTTCCTTTTGTCCGTGAGCGGATATATGAGCCGGGCGAGCGGATTGTTGGCCAGGAGCAGGTGCCGGATCGCCTGTTTGTGATTGTGGAAGGCAAAGTCCGGCTGACGCGCGTAGACGAACTGGGCAACGTGACCTCAATTGCAGAATATAAGGCCGGCGAGATGTTTGGGCGTATAGAGTTGAGCGTTCAGCAGTTTGAGGGTGCGAATGTGGAAGCCGTCGAAAAGACCCACCTGCTGTATATGCTTTTTAGAGAATTGGTCAAAATCTATGACCAAAGCCCCTATCTTCGGGAGGCCCTGCCAGGGCCGTTACAACCGGCGCGGGTTGTTGGCTTTTTGGAAGCGATGCCCTTGTTCGAGAACTTCCGCGCCGAGCGTTGGGAAAATGAACTATACAGAATCGCGCCACTGGTCCATGATCAGGTTTATGGGAACGGTGAATGGCTTTTCCGCCAGGGCGAGATTTCCGATCGCCTGCTGCTTGTGCTTGAGGGCCGTATTCAACTGACCAAGATCGATCCCGATGGCCTTGTCAAAGAAGTTGGGTGGTTAGAAGTTGGTGACGTCGCCGGAGAGACAGGGCTTCTGGTTGGCGATTTTCACGATGTGTTGGCGACTGCCGATGGCCAGGCGCGGGTGCTCTACCTGCTGCGTGACGATTTTACTGTGCTCTTGGAGCAGCATCCGCGATGGTTGAATCGCTTGAGTGTATCGGAGGTCGTCGATGCGCGCCGCAAAGTCCAAAAATTCGATTGGTTGCGCGATGATGAATGGGTCATATTTGTCGTGCAGCGTCACTGGACACGGCTGTTCCGCCAGATTGCCGCACCGCTGTTGTTTTTTGTCCTGTTGGTGCCGGCGCTGTCGTACCTGTCTTCGAGGGGTACAACGGCTGCGACCTTTCTCGCGGTCGTGGTGGCGATTCCGACGATCGCCCTGTTTCTTGTGGCGATATGGCAGTATCTGAATTGGCGCGACGATTACTTCGTATTGACCACGCAGCGCGTCATCCATATTGAACGCGACTGGCCATTCGACGTGCACTCCGAAGAGTGCTCGTTGGATACCATCCAGGACATCTACGAAGTGCGTTCGGGCGTGACGGCGAACATCCTTAATTACGGCAATCTGGTCCTCCAGACTGCGGGTGAAACCGTTGACATCGACATCGACAGTATCCCTAATCCGGCGCACTTGCGGGTGATGATCTTCCAACAAATTGAACGCGCCAAAGCTCGTGATCTGCTCCGCGCGCGCGGCCAAATCCGCGACCTGCTCGCACGCCGTCTCAAGATCGAGAAAGCGCCCTCGGCACCGCCAAGCAAGACTTTGCCCGCCCCGCCGCCCACTCGGCGTCTCTGGATGCTGCTGACGTTTAGCTGGCTGTGGGAATACCTCTTCCCACCCTCGTGGGTGGAGACCGAAGATGCCGGTACGATTATCCTGCGGCGCTTCTGGTTCCTGGGCCTCTTGCGCTATATGGAGGTCTTTGTACCTTTGTTGATCTTCACCGTGGGCGGTGGTGCGTTCTTGCTCGAGCGTTGGAACAATGCCGATATACACTTCACTTCATGGTTTATCGCCTGGCTTATTCTCGAGGCGATCTTGCTGGCAGCTCTACTGTGGTTTGTCGAGGATTGGCGCAATGACTATGTGCAACTCACGCCCAGTCACATCATTTTGGTGGAACAGAAGCCTTTGTTGCTACGTGAAGCGCGGCGTGAAGCACGGCTGGATCGTATTCAAAACCTCAGTTTCCAGGTTCCCGGTTTCTGGGGGCAGCTTTTGCAATACGGTCACGTGCAATTCGAGACGGCGGGTCGAGAGGGACTCTTTGAATTGAAATGGGTACGCCATCCTTCAAAAGTGCGCTCGTTGATCTCCGACCGCCAGTATGAGTATACTCAACGCCAACGCAAAATCGAGGCGACGCGTCGGGAGGACGAACTGCTGAGTTGGTTTGCGACGTATGACAATCTGCGAAGAGAGGACTAAGGTAGTTCCAAGACCTAAACTACGCAGGAACGGCCTAATAACGAACTATGGTAGAATAGGCAAGATCAGGATTTGGGGGATATTATGTTAAGGGAAATTGTTACAGTTGGAGATCCGCGTTTGCGCAAGCGCTCGCGCCCGGTGCAGAAAGTCACACCGGAAATACGCACGTTGATCACTGATATGATTGAGACGATGGACGCAGCGAACGGCGTGGGGCTGGCGGCGGTGCAGGTTGGTGAAATGGTGCGGGTGATCGTCATCGAAACGCCGGAAGACGAGGACGACCCCACCAGCGGCAAGCTTTTCGTCGTGCTTAATCCGGAAATCGTCAAGACCGGTAGAGAAACAGAAGTTGGTGTGGAAGGGTGCCTCTCTGTCCCTGGATACGCTGGAGAAGTGGAACGCGCGACGGAGATCGTTGTGCGCGGGATGGATCGCCACGGAAAACCGTTTCGCTTTCGCCCGCGCGGTTACTTGGCGCGCGTGTTCCAGCACGAAATCGACCACTGCAACGGCGTGCTGTACACAGACCGCCTGGTAGCTCCAGATCGCATCTGGGAAGTGAAACCCGGCGAGGAAGAGCAGGCTGAAGCAGAAGATGCCCGGCAGCGCGCGGCAGCGACGGCCGGTTGATAATCGACCTTAACCATAATTGAAAAATATATGTGGGGTGGGGGGGTTGGGGGCGGGGACACCCGCCCCCAACCCCTTATTCCCCTCATGATTTGCGATTCGTTTTGAGGAGGCTATAAAGTGATAACGGAACAACAGATAATGGAAGCGCTGCGCAATGTGATGGATCCCGAACTGCGGCGCAATATCGTGGATTTGGGCATGGTGCGCCAGGTGCGCATCCGGGGCAAACACATCAAGGTGACGATTGCGCTGACGGTGGCGAATTGTCCGCTGCAGGACAGCATCGCAGCGGACGCAGCGAAAGCAGTCGACGGTCTGGCCGAAGGGTTGGACGTGGAAATCGCCCTGACCGCGATGACCGAAGACGAAAAAGCGCACTTGCGCAAGGTGTTACAGTCTTCCCGGCAGCAGCAGCCCAACTTCCCCGCCGGGAATCTCAACCGTGTTAAAACGGTGATCGCCGTGATGAGCGGCAAAGGCGGGGTGGGGAAGTCCACGGTGGCGGCGATGATCGCTGTCGGATTGCGGCGCAACGGCTTGCGCGTCGGCGTACTGGATGCCGACATCACCGGCCCGAGCATCCCCAAGCTGTTCGGCGTCCACGAAGCTCCGATGACTTCGCCATTGGGCATTATGCCACCACAGACATCGGGCGGCATCAAAATTATGTCGATCAATCTGATGCTGCAAAACGAGGCCGACGCTGTGATCTGGCGCGGTCCGATGATCGCCAGCGCAATCAACCAGTTCTGGAGCGACGTCTTCTGGGGCGATCTGGACGTGCTGGTGGTCGATATGCCGCCCGGCACCTCCGACGCCGCCTTGACCGTGATGCAGGGTTTGCCGGTCACGGGCATTGTGCTGGTCACATCCCCGCAGGATCTGGCAGAGATGGTCGTGCGTAAGGCCGCGAACATGGCCGGGCACCTGAACATCCCCCTCATCGGCGTGGTGGAAAACATGAGTTACGTTACCTGCCCGAAGTGCGGCGAGCGTTTCGAATTGTTCGGCAAGGGCAACACCGAGGAGATGGCGAACGCCTTCGGCACACGCTTTCTGGGCAAACTGGGCATCGATCCTGAGATGGCGCGTCTCGGCGACGCTGGACAGATCGAGGCTTACGCCAACGGCGAATTCGGCTTGCTCGTCGACGTGGTCGGCGGCGTCATCGCCGCCGCGCCCGATCCGCATCCGCATACCCATTAGTCGGATTTTAAATAGGTTAACGCTATGGAAGCACGCAGTCACGAACTCAAGAATGGCTGCGTGCTTCTTATTCGCGAGGCGATGCCTGAAGATGTCCGCGCCGTCCTTGATTATGTCGAAGCGGTCAGTGGTGAATCCGATTTCCTGACTTTCGGCCCCGGCGAGTTTGAACTGACTGAAGCGCAAGAAAAGGATTTCCTAGGCAGATGTCACGAAGCGGATAACCAACTCTATATCGTCGGCTTGATCGGGGATCAGATCGTGAGCACGCTTAACTTTTCGGCGGGACGCCGCCCGCGCGTCCGGCACAGTGGTGAGTTTGGCCTGTCGGTGCGGAAGTCTTGTTGGGGACTCGGCGTCGGTGCATTTATGCTCGATGCGCTTATCGATTGGGCAAAGGCCACGCAGGTCGTAAAGAAGATCAATTTGCACACCCGTACCGACAACCAACGGGCTATTGCACTCTACCTACGCAAGGGTTTTATGATCGAAGGGATGGTCAGCAGGGGGATATTCTTGCACGGCGAGTACTTCAATCACTACTTGATGGGGCTGGAATTGTAGGAGAAATGCTCCACTAGCCGGATGCGTGGTGGCCGTGAAAAATGAGAATCTACTTGCTACGCCACGGGCATACGATAGCCGGATTGCATCAAAATGCTGTTCTTGGCGTTCCTGATCCCCCATTGGATGAGTTCGGTATTCAACAAGCCGAATCGCTTGGACAACGTTTACAGCATTATGAGATTGATGCCGTCTACAGCAGCGATCTCAAACGGGCTGCGGAGACCGCCCAGATCATCTGTCGCTACACACATCACGACATCCTATATAGCCCTCAACTCCGTGAGATCAATATGGGTGATATTCCCGTTCAAGGATGGAAAGCTTTCCCCGACTACTATCTGGAGTGGCAAAAGCATGAGGCTGATCTGCCGTATCCACAAGGCGAAGCCGGAGCGGACGTACAGAAACGGGTTTGGCCCCTACTTGAGGAGATCGTCAAAAAACACAGCCGCGATGTAGCTGTTGTCACCCACGGTGGCGTGATTATGATCCTGCTCAGTGCCTGCATTGGGTCGGGGTTGGAGAAACGGTTCAGGTTCGCCCCACCTGCTTATTGCAGCATCAGTGCACTTTCTTACGATCCCAATGACAGCATGTGGAGAGTCGAACAATTCAATGACACGGCTCATTTGAGCTTGATCACGGCGTATCTGTGATCTTGATCGTCCCTAAGTTTATCCCATCATCAACCGGCGTTCCTTGGGGATCGACGACCGCTACGTTGATGATGTCCGGGAAGCTGTACATCCCGGCGCGGAGTTGGTAACTGCCCGCCTCAAGATTCGCGGGAACGGGGACGGTGAACCGGCTCAGGACGAGATCGCCTGTCTGCCAGTAATCCGCTGGAAAGCCCACGTGATCGTCCTGCGCGCGTAGACTGCCGTTCTCGTCCAACAGTTGCACTGTGAAGTGATAATCTACACCCTCTGGCGGCAGCCCGCGCAGCCACCACGCCAGCCAGACCTCCGCCTCCCAGCCCCCCGTTATAGTCTCCGGCGCTTCGTAAGCTGCAAAAACGACGTTGTTGGCGAACGGAATCCCCGCCGCCAACGGCTGCATCCCCGCGATCACATCGTTGCGGTTCACGGCTTCGCGGACGAAGGTGCGGTACGTCACGCCGTCTGGCAATCGCGTGACTGGCCCCGGACTGACGGATTCCCACGCGGTCAGCCATTCGAGCGACGGTGCGAGCGTGCCGCCGGCATCGTCGTATAGCGGTCCGACCAAATAGACAGCGCGTTCGCCTTCAGGCACGGGCAGCGCTGTGTGCCCATCGGTGAAGCGGTGTGGCGTTCCGAAGAGTAGCGCCTCGAAGACGGTCGGCGTCTCCGTCATAAACGGGCGGGCACTCTCACCGATGACGATGATCTCCGCACCGTTGGTCAACGCCTTTGCGCTGCTGGCTGCCGAACGCGTGTAACGCAAGGGAATGCCGTACCCGCCGGTCGAAGGATGTTCAACCATATAGACGCGCTGTTGGTAAATCACGGAGATTTGCCAACTGCTCCATATGAACAATCCTACAATCAACATTCCTGTTGCGAGGCTGAATTTGAGCGCCCCCAGAGAAATTTCGCGCTGCGGCAGAAGTTCTAGCCCCCGTGCGAGCAGGATGGCGACGAAGAGGAATTGTGTCGGGTACAGCATGATGAAGTAGTGGGGTTGGGTTACTGTACTGGGCCAGAGTTGCAGCACTACTGGGACGAAAAACCATAGCAGGAGTAGAACAAAGCTGCGTCGCTGTTCCTGTGTTTTACCGCGGAACGCCTGCCCTAGCGCGTAGAACAGTCCCGAGACGATCAACCCTGTCATCAGGTGATTCATCCACCAGAGATTGACAACGCTGGCCTGGAATTGTTCGTGGTATGCTCCGGCTTGTCCCGGGATCCCGTAGCTACCAGCGATCATAAAAGCATAGCGCAGCGCGTCCCACGAGAACACGCCCGCTCCTCCCGCATAGTTGAAAATGCCGGAAAAGTTCTCCCAACCGTTCTGGGCGTCGTGAAGGATGTAAGGACTGACGGCGACGAGTGCTGCCAGCGCACTCACTACCAACGTCTTGGGTGAAACTTGATCCCGGTATAACAAGACTGCCAATCCCAGGATAGGAATTGCCGCCAGGCCACTGAGGTGTAGACCGATCATCGCTGCTGCGCCGACGCAGGCAAGAATGAGGAACCAGCGCCGCCCTTTGACAAAGACCGCGAATATGGCAGCAAAGAAGATCAGCGTGGCCCACGGCATGTTTTGACACCAGATTTTGCGGGCATAGAGTACCGACCAGGGACTGACGGCAAAAAGCAGTGCGGTAATGAGTCCCACACGCTCGCCGAAATAGATTTTTCCGAAGGTATAACAACCCCACACTGCTAGGGTGTTGAGCAGCATTGTGAATAACACTGCGGCGAGGGGATCGCGCCACAAGCGTATGGGCAGCGCCATGAGATACAGCGTGAGCGGGAAGTTGTCGATGCCCATCGAAGCATCCACGCCGACAGCGGGCAAGTAGCCTTCATAGGCAATTGCCTGCGCCATCCGTGCGACTGTGGCTTCGTCGCGTTTAAACTCGGTCAGTGAGGGGCGTTCGAGACGCAGTACAAACGCCAGCGCCATAATGAAGGCCAAAAGGAGCCACGGATGGCGTGGTTTTGTTTGGAGTGTTTGCGTATTTTCCATCACCGCCAAACTATAACCCGATCCTACTATCTGTCAATATTCTGTAGGAAAAAGTGCAAATGTGTGTTGTTTATTTCACGGCTGTCACTATAATAGGGGCATACGAACCTATTCGAGAACTCGCCATTGGTGTACCAGAAACGCTTGCCAGCATAATTTTTGGGTAAAATATAGATCCGTTGGACATTTCATTATCAAGGGGGGTCGGCCTATGTTAAGCTTTATGAAAGACGTCCTGGCAGTTATTATGGGTGGGGGGTCAGGGACGCGACTTTATCCGCTGACCAAGCTGCGCGCGAAACCCGCTGTGCCATTGGCGGGCTACTACCGGTTGATTGACATTCCCATCAGCAACTGCATTCACTCTGGCGTGAACCGCATCTACGTGCTCACGCAATACAACTCCGTCTCGTTGCACCGGCACGTTGTGCGTACCTACCAATTCGACAACTTCTCCGGTGGATGGGTGCGGATTTTGGCGGCGGAACAGACGCCGATGAGCAAATCCTGGTATCAGGGAACGGCGGATGCGCTGCGCAAACAACTCTTCCAACTCCAGGTCCCCAGTCCGCGCGACATTTTGATCCTCGCCGGTGATCATCTCTATCGCATGAATTATGCCGATTTTGTTCGCTTCCACGGTGTGCACGAAGCTGATATCTCCATCGCAGTCAAACCCGTTGGGGCCGAGGATGCGCCGGAGTTGGGCATTTTGCAGGCAGACAAAGAAGGGCGGATTCACGCTTTCCGCGAAAAGCCGCCTCTGGACCAACTGGATGGCCTCGAGAGCCTGGAAGGTGAGCGTCCCTACATGGCCTCGATGGGCATTTACGTCTTCCGCACCAAGGCCATGGGCGACTTGTTGCGCAGCGAAACCGGTTCGGATTTCGGCAAAGACATCATCCCGGCGGCCATTGAGAAGGGCTTGCGTGTGTTTGCTTATCCTTTCGAGGGCTACTGGGCGGATATTGGGACAATCGGCGCCTTCTACGAAGCGAACCTGGCGCTGACCAGCACAAATCCGCCGTTCGATTTCTTCTCGGCGGAATGGCCCATCTACACGCGCCCGCGCTTCTTGCCGGGCAGCCGGATTACCGACTCGAGTTTGATGCGTGTGTGGATTGCGCCCGGCTGCCGGTTGGACCATGCCGCTATTGCCGACAGCGTTATCGGCTTGCGCAGTATCGTCAACAACGGCGCGCATCTGCATCGCGTGGTGATGATGGGAGCCGATGACTTCGAATCGCTGGCGCAGATCGACGAGAACGAGCGCCTTGGCCTGCCCGACATCGGGGTGGGGCGCGGCAGCGTCATCGAGAACGCCATCCTGGACAAGAACGCGCGCATCGGGCGCAACGTTGTCATCCGCAGCCACATGGGCGCGCCAGATGAGGAGACTGACAACTACGTGGTGCGCGACGGCATCGTCGTCGTTCCTAAGGGCGCGGTCATCCCTGATAACACTGTCATTTAGCTGATTCAAGAGGTAGGTCATGAAACCCATATCTTATGTCCACAAATCGACATGGCTCTCCGACCTCTCTCCGTACATTTACGGGACAACGCGCCTCGGCGACGAGCACATCTCCTTCGATGACCGCGTCGCTATCGCCCGCGCGGCGATGAACGCCGGCGTCTGGTTCCACACCAGCCACACCTACGGCGATGCGCTCAAAGTCCTGCGCGTTGCATTCGACCAGGACCGCGCCCGCGTTCCCAAGCTGATCGTGAAACTGGGCTGGAGCACGATCGACGAACTGCGGGATATGGTTCACCTGCACCTTGACCTGCTTGGATTGGACAGCCTGGACTTGGGCCAGCTTTGCCTGGGCGGGCAACTGGCGGACGAATTCACCAACGGCGGGCCGTGCTACGACGAATTCGCCCGTCTCCAGGACGAGGGCCTGGTGAAACGTTTCGTGCTCGAGGTGTTCCCCTGGACGTCGGAGACGCCGCTCAAGGCGCTGCGCGCGGGCTATCCAGAGGGTATTGTGGACGGCTACATCTTCTACCTGAACCCCTTGCAGCGTTTCGCCTCCAACGCATTATGGGATTTGCTTGTCGAACGTGATGAGCCGATTGTCGCCATGCGCACCGTCTCCGGCGGCCCGGTGCATCGTCTGCGGGATGTGCCCGGCGCAGCGTGGAAAGAATACCTGCAACAACGCGCCGTCGAAGTCGCGCCCATCTTCGAGCGCTCCGGCATCGAAAGCTGGACAACATTCTGCGTGCGCTTCGCCCACAGCTTCCCGCAGGTGCGCGCCACCGTCGGGTCAACGGCGCGTCCCGAACACCTGCAAGCCTTCCTCGCGGCGAAAGAGGACATCCAGCCGCTCTCCCAGGATATCGTGGACGAGATCGCCGCGCTGCAGCGCCGCTGGTCAGATGATCTGGACATTCACGCGGAAGAGTGGTCGATGTGAGAGGCGTTTTCTACTCCTGTCCTACGACAATCTCCCCCAAATCGACCGTCTCTCCCGCCGGAATGAGCAATTGCTCGGAGGAGCCACTGGAGCGACTGGAATAGAGCATCCAGGTATCGCCGGTCTGGACCGCCAGATTGTAGAACCCGGCGGGCAGATTCTCGATCGTGAAGACGCCGTCGGCATCGCTGACGGCGTCGCGCGTGTAGGGATGTCCTTCACAGGGCGTTGCGCCGCGGTAGCTGCTGTAGATTGTCTCGACGCATATTTCGATGGTGACGTCGGCCAGTGCCTCGCCGTCGGGGGTCACAAGCCGTCCTGTGAGTGCGCCCGGCGCTTTCTTCTGCGCCGCCGGCAAGGCCGAACCTGCTCCGGAAACGGCGATGACGGCGATGGCATCATCGGGTAGATCACTGTTGCTTATGTGGTAACTTGTCCACGTGTCGCCATCGACGATGTGCAATCCCCACGTGGTCCCCACCCACAGGCGGCCCGCCGCGTCGACCGCCAGCGCATTCACGTTGTAACTGCTGAGGGGACTGTTCTGCGGTGTGAATGTGAGCCAGCTTTGGTTTTCGTAGAGCAATAGCCCGCCACTGAGCGTTCCTATCCAGATGCGATCCTGTCGATCCACGGCGATGCCTTGCGGCATGACGGAAAATCCCTGGCTCGGGTAGAAATCCCAGAACAGACCGTCATAGTGATGGAGGCCGCCGCCTGAAATGACCCAGGGATCGCCACGGCTGTCGAAAGCGATGCGTGCGAAGAAATACGTGTCACCGAAGCCTGTGCCTTCTTCGTACACCGTCCATTCCTCTTCAGTGAAAACCGCGATACCATTGACCAGAACCACCCACACCGCGCCATCCGGCGCAATAGCGATGTCGTTGACCAGATCGTAAGCCTCCGGGTCGGCGGACAGTACCTCCTTCACCGGGTACGTCTGCCAGTTCCCATCGTGAAAGTGGCTGGCGCCGCGGAAATGCGCGACCCAGAAGTCGCCGTCAGTCGCGCAGGCGACGGCCTCTGAGCTGCCAGATCCCCATCCTTGCCCGTAGTTACGCCACTGCGTCCCGTCGAAGAGATTGAGACCCAGCGTGTGCAGCACGAGAAGCTCGCCGCCCGGACACACGGCGATGTCTTTGACGAGATCGCTGCCCAGGTCGGCGTTATTTTTGTTGTAGTTGACCCACTCGTTATTTTCGATACATGTGACGCCGGAGCCATACAAGCCGACGCAGGCCAGGTTTGCTTCGCCGGGCGGCGTTGTTTCAGGGATGTTCGTTGCGGCTGGACGCGCCGTTGGTTGGGTTGCGACCGGCAGCGTCGCGGTGGGCGGTGAGGCGGGCGTGGGCGTCGCCGGAGCTGGTTGCGTGGGGCGCGGGCCGGTGATCGTCTGGCACGCGATTTGTAGCAAGAGAAGGCCCACAATAATCAAGGTGGAAATCCGTTTCATCCGTTCAATCCGTTGATTCATAGTCCGTATCTCCAAAAGCAATTTCCAAAGCGCGGTCGGTGACGCCGCTGTAGACCCGCTCCATTTGCGCGCGGAAGCTTGTCGCGTCCACGAAATCCGGCAGACCCAGGCGCTTGAGCAGCGCCAGGTCTACGGGCGGCGCGGCGATGTGCAAGCTGACGGCGTCCCACGAGGACGGTGCGCCCCAATAGGTATCCAGGCAATCGGCGAGCGCAGGCGCGTCCACGGCAGCGATGGCGTCGGGGACGTAGGGCAGCGCTTCCTGCGCCGCTACGCCGTCGGCGCGGCGGACCGCGGCGGCGCGGCGTTCCCGCAGCGCGGCAATGATCGCGGCCTTGCTGCGCCCGCGCAGCTCGAAGAGCAGGAATGGGTCCGCGTCGAAACGCTCGCCGAGCAGGTAGTACACGGCGGCGATATGCTTGCACGGATTTGCCGGATCGGGGCACGAGCATTTGGTGATCAAGTCGCCTCTCGACTGCGGGAAGAGCGGCACTTTGGCCTTGTCGAAGACCTGCTCGATATCGGCGGGCATCTCTTCGTTGAGCAGTTGCGCGGCGAAAATGGCCTGTTGCGACAGGGCATCCATGACGCTTGTCCACTGGCTATCGCTCAACGGCTTCAATTCGATGCTGACCTTGTACGGTGAGGGCCGCGAACCCTGCACTCGCGCGGCAACCTTCCCGGCCTTGATGTCGATCTCCAACACTTGCCCTTTGCGGGCATAACTGCGCCCCCGGCCCAGCCGCCCGGAATCCATCAGCCGCTTCAGCGCGCTGATCCATTTATCCGCCCACCACGATGTGACGAACTTGCCGCGTTGGCTTTTCGCCTTGATGCCGTCCGCCTCTATCGGGCGCGTCGGCTCATAGTGCGGCCAATAATCGTCATAATAACTCCGCGAACGTCGCTTCGCCATTTCAACTCCTCAAAAGCAAACCACCAATCTTCACGAATGTACACGAATAACTCCCATTGGTGAAGATTCGTGTAGATTCGTGGTAGAATGCCGCCCCTGCCTCATTCCCGCCGGAGCATCATGACGTCGCGCAACTCGTCGGTGCTCATCTCGGTGAGCCAGTCCTCCCCTGCGCCGATGACGCTCTGCGCCAACGCCTTCTTCGATTCGATCAGCTCGTCGATGCGATCTTCCAGCGTACCCCCGCAGACGAATTTGTGCACCTGCACGTCGCGCGTCTGCCCGATGCGGAAGGCGCGGTCGGTGGCCTGATCTTCCACCGCCGGATTCCACCAGCGGTCGAAGTGGAAGACGTGGTTGGCGGCGGTGAGGTTGAGTCCCGTGCCCCCGGCCTTGAGCGATAGGATGAACAACGGCGGCCCGGACCCGTCCTGGAAACGGGTTACCATCTGGTCGCGGCGTTTGACCGGCGTTGCGCCGTGCAGGTACAGCACTTCCATCCCAAATAGCGTTTGCAGGTAGCCCTGGAGCAGCGTCCCCATCTCCGCAAACTGCGTGAAGATGAGCGCGCGGTCGCCCACGTCCAGCGCCTCTTCGAGCATCTCGGTCAGCCGTTCCAGCTTGCCGGAGCGCCCCGGCAGCGCGGAGCCGTCGCCGAGGAACTGCGACGGGTGGTTGCAGATTTGTTTTAGCCGCAGCAGCGCGCCGAGCACTGCGCCGCGCCGCGAGAAATCGGAGCGCTCCTCGTCAGCCTCGGCCTCTTCGATTTTGCGCAGGGACGCCTCCACTACGGCCTCGTAGAGCGTCACCTGTTCCGGCGTGAGGGAGCAGTAGACTTTCATCTCCAGCTTGTCGGGCAAATCCTGGATGATGGTGGGGTCGGTTTTGAGGCGACGCAGGATGAACGGCCCGGCCAGCCCGCGCAGCCGCGTCGTGGCCTCGGGGTCCTGGTAGCGTTCGATGGGCAGGGCGAATTCGTCGCGGAAGCCGCGCTGCGAGCCGAGCAGGCCGGGATTGAGGAATTGCATCATCGACCACAACTCCAAGAGCCGGTTCTCGACCGGCGTGCCGGTGAGCGTGACGCGATTGCCCGCGGGTAACTGGCGGACGGCCTGCGTCTGTTTGGCGCTCGGATTTTTGATGTTCTGCGCTTCGTCGAGAATCACGTCGCTCCACGGGATTTCGCGCAGCGCGTCCACGTCGCGGCGCACCAGACCGTAGGTGCTGATGACCAAATCGTGCTGTTGGGCCGTCTCAACGAATTCGTCGCCCCTGGCGCGCTCGGCTCCGTGGTGGATCATCACCCGCAGCGACGGCGCAAAGCGTTGCACCTCGCGCTTCCAGTTGCCCACTACCGAGGTCGGGCAGACCAGCAACGCGGGCGGCAGACCGTTGCCGCTCCGTTCGCGCTCGTGCAGCAGCAGCGCGATGGCCTGGATGGTCTTGCCCAGACCCATATCGTCGGCCAGGCACGCGCCCAGGCCCCAACGCCGCATAAACGACAGCCACGAGAAGCCGCGCACCTGGTAAGGGCGCAACTCTCCCACGAAGCCCGCCGGGGGTTCCAGCGCCGTGAGTTGTTCCCCGGCCTGCAACTGCCCGATCAGGTCGCGCAGTTCGCCCGTGGTTTCCACGCCCAACAGCGGCAACCCGGCCACTTCTTCCGCGCCGCCGAGCGCCAGGTTGAGCGCGTCGCGCAGCGCCAGCTCGCGCTGTTGGCGTTGTTTTTCCCAAAAGGCGATGGCGGCCTCGATTTCCTCCGGTTGGAGCAGCACCCACTGCCCGCGCACCTGCACCAGCGGTTGCTTGAGCGCGACGAGCCGCTCGAATTCCTCGCGGGTGAGGGCCTCGTCGCCCAGGGCCAGCTCCCAATCGAACTGCGCCAGCGATTCGAGGTTGAGCACGCCGCGCCCGATGACGTTGGCGTTGGCTTTGAGTTGCGCCTTCGCCCGCACGCCGAGCCGCGCGCCCGGTTTGGTCCACCAGGGCGGCACGAGCACGCCGAAGCCGCTTCCTTCGAGCAGCGGGCCGACTTCGCGCAGGAAGCCGTAGGCGTCGTTGTTGTCGAGCGGGCAGGCAGCCGGGCGGGCGGTGCGCAGGCTTTTGAAGATGGGGGGGAACAGCCGCGCCGCCAATCCCAGGCCGGAGAGCACGTGCTCTTGCGCGTTTTCGAAGCGGTAGCTCAGATATTCCAGCGCGCCGCCGCGCGCTTCCCAGACCTTATCCACGGCGACGAGCAGGCTGGGGTCGTCGTTGGCCTGGAGCAGATAGCGCAGCATCCAGTCGGGCCGCGCGACTTTGCCCGTTTCCGCGTTCACCTCCGGCGGCTCCAGGCGGAAACACAACCGGAACGCGGCTTCGCCGGCGGCCTGCAACTGACCGAGCCAACTGCGCCACGCCTCGAACAGGCTTGCCAGCTCGCGACGCTGCTTGACCGGCGCGAGGATGTGACCGTCGGTGCTCCACAGCGCGTCCCACCAGAGACCGGCGACGCCTTCCGGCGCTTTGCGGCGCTTATCGAGCGTGTTTGTGCCCCACGCGCGCGCTGCCCGGTCGATCAGCGTCCTGACGAAGTCGTCCAGCAGCACGTGCGGCGCGCGCGCTTGCGCCGGGTCGGGTGTCCCCGTGGGATCGAAGACGGCGCGACAGACGGGAGGCATCGCTTCGGCCAGCGTCTTCAGCCGCGCGCGGTCGTTGGGATCGTCGAGGATTGTCAGCCAGACGGCGCGGTAGCGGCCCTCGTTCTCTTCCAGGCCGGGGAGATAGCGTTGGCGGGCCAGCATTTCCAGCCCCAGCTTGGCGACGCGGCTCCAGTAGCGCAGGTCGTCGCCCCAATGGCGATCGCGGTCTCGGGCGGGCAGCGCGACGAGCACGTTGAGCGCGTCGAGCACGTCCAGCGCCAGGCCGGGGACTTTCCACGGGGTCAGTCGTGGCGTGTTATCGTCTGTGGTTTCATCGGCGGGGAGCAACCAGGGCGGGAGAAGGGGCGCATCGGCGTTGGAGGGCAGCAAAAGTGCGCGGGTGGCATCGGGCGCTTCTGGAACCCACGTGGCGAGCGCCGCGCGGAGTATATCCGGCGCGGCAGCGTATGGGTGGGGGCGCACTGCCGCGCGCCGTCCCCGTGGTTTGGGGTCGTCCGGCGTGGGCGCGGTCTCGCCCCAGACGAAGAATGTCTGCCCGTCCCACGTGCCGTGTAGGACGAGGGGAGGGAGGAATGGAGCGTCGTCTATGTCAGCTACATCTGGTTTCTCTGGTGGCCTCTTCTCTTTTGATTTCATTTCTGCAGAGTGACTACGCTACGCAAGCGCGAGTTTCATATCATACGCGGGCACGCGCAGAATTTCAACCGGGCGGGGTGGCTGTTGCAGGAAGTTCAAAATCTGGTGGGTGATTTCTTGCGTGTATTCTTTTTCCCCGCATTGTTGGCAAACAAAGGCCGGCACGTTGCGAATAATCTGTACTTCACCCTGCGCTTCATGCACAAAGGTGGTCATTTTGTATACTAATTGTCCACCACAATAATAACAAGTATGCATCATTCTAACATTCGCCGGATGGCATGGTTTGTGAACAGCAGTTGATGTCGCTGCGCGCAGTCTTTGATTTGTTCTATGTCTATGGTCATTCAACACTTTCCTTGTATCTCTATTGTACTTGCACTGTCAAGGGTGTCCAGTTTAATGATGGGGCCTAACCACCCAAACTCTTGCCCAACAGAACCGGCCTATTTCTTCCGCGCGCCCTCAAGAAACTGAGTCGTGAATGCATCCTTTGCCGTCACTGGCCCGGCGAGCGCGTCGTATTCGAGCAGCGAATCGATGAGTCTTTGCCACTGTTCTTCGGTCTGCCAGCCGATGCCGAATTCATCCGTGAGCGCCGTGCGCGCGTCGGCCAACTCGGTTTCCAGCATGAAGCGCATGTGTGCGGGATCGGTCTCCGGCCCGGTGTATTTGAGGACGATGTCCACGGCTTCATCCACGTGATCTTCAGCGTAGGCGATGCCGCGCAGCGCGGCGCGCAGGAAGCGTTCGATGCGCTCCGGGTCCTGCGCGATTTTGTCCGGCGTGGTCACATACGTCAGCCCCAGGGTGGGGATGCCGTAATCGGCGGCCTCCCATAGCACCAGTTCGTAGCCCCAGCTTTGCAACAGATACGGCTCGTTGGAGTTGTAAACCGGGTACACGTCAACCAGGCCCTCGGTCAGCACGCGCGGATCGAAGCCGACGTTGATCAGCTCGACGGTGTTTTCGTTCAATCCCGCTACGTCCAGCAATGCCAACAAATCAGGCGGCGGCGTGCCTTTGAAGCCGACTTTGTGTCCGGCCCAGTCCTGCGGCGTCTGCAAGCCACTATCCTTGAGTGCGACGAACGCCTGCTGCCCGCGCTGCCCGATAAGGGTGATGGAGACGAGCGGCAGGCCGGGGTCCGCGCGGCGCTTGAGTAGCACGGCGGCGTCCTGCGTGGTCACATCCACCGTCCCTGCGACGAGCAGTTGCAGGTGTTCGCCTTTCCCGGCGGTGTGGCGGATGTCTACCGTCAGCGCCTCCTCGGCGAAGAACCCCTTCTCCTGCGCCACGTACACGCCTACGAACGGCAAACTCGCCTGAGGCGTGTAACCGGCCATAAACACCAGACTCTTCGCCTCCGGCGCCGGCTTTGGCGTGCACGCCGTCGTCAGCAACATGACCAACATCCACACAACTAAAATACGTCTCATACATCCTCCACAAGAATAAACCACGAATCTTCAGTATCATCTCAATAAAAGGGGGAAAGTGGGGGTTTGGGGGCGGGCCGCGCCCGCCCCCAAACCCCCACCCTAGATTTTTGAGAAGATACAATCTTCACGAATTCTCACGAATAGAAATCAGAATTAGTGTGGATTCGTGGTAAAAATTCTTACTCCAATGTTTCATTGTTCCGACGCCAAAAAATCACCCGCTTTTCCGACGCAATGACCAACAGGTACAGCCCGATGCTCATCACGGCTGAGCAGAAGACGGCGGCGAAGAGCACCGGCAGGTTCAGATTGGCGTAGGCCAGCCACATTGCGCGGCCCAGGCCCGCCGACGCGCCCGCCCACTCAGCGACAACGGCCCCGGTCACGGCGAGCGGCGCGACGACCTTGAGCGCGGCGAACAGGTACGGCAGCGCCGAAGGCCACCGGGCGTGGCGGAACACCTCCCACCGCCGGGCGTGCAGCGAGTGGAAGAGCGCCAGCGCTGCGTCATCCACGGCGTGCAAGCCGCTGTGGACGTTGATCAGCACCGGGAAGAACGTAAGCAGCGCGGTGACGATCACCTTGGGCAGCGGGCCGAAGCCGAGCCAGATCGTGAGCAGCGGGGCGATGGCGACCATCGGCGTGGCCTTGACGAGGATCGCCAGCGCCAGCACGCCGCGTTCGAGTTGCATCAGAAACGTGATGAGCGCCGCCGCCGCAACGCCGATAATCAGTCCCAGCAACAACCCGCCGAGCGCCTCGCCGAGCGTGACCAACGCCGCGCCCGATAGATAACCTGCGTTCTGCCACAGCCGCCCCGCAATCGCCGACGGCGCCGGCAGGATGTAAACCGGCGTCTGGTTGAGCCGAACCGCAACTTCCCACGCCAGCAGCGCCCCCCCGACAATCCCGGTGGCCGAAATCACATCTCGTTTTAGCGTGGGTGCAGACCCGTTTTGCATTTGTAGCTCCTGCATCGTTTTTTAACCACGAATCTTCACGCTTTGATTTGGTACACGGATTAACACGGAAAACACGGATTTTCTTCTAAAATCCGTAGAATCCGTCAAATCCGTGTACAATTCTCTGGTTCTTGATTGCAAAAATCAGTTCAATCCGTTGACACTCCCCTCGCGCAACAAAGCCCGCAGGCGGCGGATGACGGCGGCGGTTTCTGGCGCGGTCTCGTCGCGGGGACGGGGTTGCGCGATGCTGACGACATCCAGGATGCGTCCGGGGCGCGCGCTCATCACGACGACGCGGTCGGCCAGGCGCGCGGCTTCGGCGATATTGTGCGTCACCCAGAGCACCGTCGGGCGGAACGCCTGCCAGAGGCGCAGCACTTCGTCGGCTAGCGTCTCGCGGGTCAGCTCGTCCAGCGCGGCGAACGGCTCGTCCATGAGCCAGAGCTGCGCGCCGGTCGCCAATGCGCGGGCCAGGGCGACGCGCTGCTGCATTCCACCGGAGAGCGTGCCGGGGTACGCCTGGGCAAAGTCCGCCAACCCGACGGTGCGCAACAAGTCTGCGGGATCGGGTGCAGTATGGCGTCCATTTTGACGATTCGCCGCCGTGTTGACGAGCTGTGGCAAGCGTACGTTATCCAGCACCGTCTGCCAGGGAAGCAGCGCTGGATTCTGCGCCATCCACGCGATGTGCTTGGCTTTGCGCGCTGTGGCGGGTGGAGCGTCGTCCAGACAGATGTCGCCCGTCGTTGCCGGAATCTGGTCGGCAATGAGCCGCAGCAGCGTGGACTTCCCGCAGCCGCTCGGCCCGATCAGGCAGACGAATTCGCCCGTCGCCACTTCCAGGGTGATGGGGGTGAGGGTGACGAGAGGCGCGTGCCTGCCGTTGAACGTCTTGGCGACGCCGCGCAGCGTAATGTTCATAGCTGTTCCCGGTGGGCGATCATCTTCGCCGGTGGGATGCGGAAGGCTTTCCAGGCCGGCGCCGGGACATCGCCGGATTGTACCGGCGCGCCGAGGTAGCGGGCGCTGATCCGCGTGCGCAGGCCCTCGATGCCGCCGGGGATGCTTTCGGGAACGAGTATGTGCGCCTGCCCGCGCACCAAAATGCGGCGCAGCGGCGGCCACGGTTCGTCGATGGTGAGCGCCACCGCCGGGTTCTGCGTGACGAAGTCCGCCCACGCCGAGCCGGGCCACGCGGCGACGAGGAACGTCGCGTCACGCCACTCGTACCACACGGGGACGACGTGCGGTGATCCGTCCGGGCGGATGCAGGCCAACCGCGCGGCCCACGGCCCGTCGAGGAACGTGTGAAGTTCCGCTTCGGGCATAGGGATGCTCGACCCGTGGGGGTGGGGTTGCGCTGCGCCGTAGGGCGTGTAGCTGAGCGCGCCGAGGCGATAGGAGAGCCGCGCTGCCATTTCGCGTAGTTTAGAGAGATGCGTCGCCTCGCGGGCGGCGTCCCACCGGAAGGCGGGGATGCTCGCCAGCAGCGCGGCTTCCGGGCGTTGACCGTCAGGGCACACCGGCACGGCGAGTGTGATGGCGTCGTTGTCAGCAGAACGAGCCATAGTCTGGCGGCGCGTCTGTTGGAGTGCGTTGTGCAACGCTGCGGTAGGCTGTCCGATTGCGCGTTCCAGGCCGGACGGTGTGAGACCCGCCAGCAGCGTCAACCCCGCCGGATGCGCCATAGCCGGTATCCGTTGGCCGACGGGGACAGCGCAACGCACGGTTTGCGTGGATGGCGTTTCGGCCAGGATGAGTACATCGGCGTCGGCGAGCGTTGCCAGAGCGAGCGTCTCCGCGGGCGGAATGCGTGCCGTCTCTTCGTAGAAGGCGTTGACGAGTGCGTTGATTCCCGTGGGGCGCACCTGTCCGAACGCCTGCGCGCGTGCTCCGATTTGATAGGGCTGCCGCGCGCCCGTCTGCACGATGTAGCCCTGGGCTTTGAGCGTGTTGAGCAATGCGTGCAGCGCGCTGTGTGGAATGTCCAACGTTTCGGCCAACTGCCCGGCGCTCAATCCGCCCGGCTCGGCGGCCAGCGATTCCAGGATATGCAGCGTGCGGATCGACGCCGGAACGTGACGGTGGTAATTCATAGTTATACTCCATTTAACTGGATATATATCCACTATAGTGGATATTCGCGATATGTCAATGTAGGGGCGAGGGTAACCTCCGCTTGACGAGGTGCATCGTGGGGATGCCTCGCCCCTACCGTGTCCTGATTTTTGTTGCGTTGCTCCTGTTTATATGTTATACTCAGTTGTGCATGACGATTTCTCTTCCCGTGTAGCTATGACCCCCCTGTACACGGAGTGCTTACCACAGTTGTGGTGTTTGCCGACTGTGCTCATTGGGTGGCTGCTGGATAGCCACACTGCAATGGGGCAATTTCTATAAACAGTGAGACCGGCTCGGTGTTGGGCCGAAAGGAGATGTTATGAAGATCGACACTTCTCCTAACTCTTCAACAGACCATGTCCCCGATGTAACCGAAGATGCAGGTGACCTTCAGTCACTTTCTCACCCTGTCTCTGCTCAAGATCAACGCACGCGTGAACAGAACCGCCGCCTTCGCTGGCTGGCGGCAGCGCTTGCGCTGACAAGCGTTGTGTTGGTCATTATCGTTTTAAGCCAAATTCGACGCGTGCAGCAGGCGCAGGACTTTGCACAAGTCATCCAGAGCACGGCAATGTCCGAGGCCAACGTGAGAACTACCGCGCAGGCCGAAGCCAGAATGTGGCAAGCTGAGGCTGAAGCCGCCGAGTCTACCATTGAGGTTCTGCGTACTGAAGTCGAGAACGATAAATCGACGGCAGAGACTACCGAAGCTACTGCTGAGGCTCTCCGTACTGAGGTTGAGGACCCTCAGGCAACGGAGGGACCTGAACAACAAGCTCAGATAGCCCTGGCCCGTCATCTGACGTTGCAGGCGCACCATATATTGGATAACCTCACTGCGGAATCGCCGCGCGCGCTGTTGTTGGCGGTAGAATCGTTGCGCCGTTATCCGGAAAGTGCTGCAGCTCAGGTTGTGGCTGATAGCATGGTGCAATCACCCCAGATATCGGTGGTGGAGGCAATGGGGATAGCGGGGTATGATCTTACTTTTGTGATGGCCTTCAGCCCCGATGCTCGTCGGATTATCGTTACAGCATGTAATGAAAAGGATGGGGGATCGTTTTGTGTTGGTGGCTTGGCGGATATCTGGGAAGTGCCCACAATGCGGAAGGTGTCGCAGATAAGGCATGAGGCTTGGGTTACTGCTGTATCCTTCAGTCCGGATGGGCAACGGGTGGTCACCGGCGGTTTTGATGGCACGGCACGGGTATGGGATGCGAATACCGGGCGCGAGATTTCGCGAATGACGCATAAGGGGGGCGTAAATGCTGTATCCTTCAGTCCAGATGGGCAATGGGTAGTCTCTGGCGGCTCTGATGGCATAGCACGGGTATGGGATGCGAATACCGGGCGTGAAATATCGCGGACGGTTCATGGACATGAGGTATATTCCGCTGTCTTCAGTCCGGATGGGCAATAGGTGGTTTCGGCAGGATGCGATGTATACAGTGCGTATGAGTGTAGTGGCGGCTCGGCGCGCGTATGGTCGGCTGTCACAGGACGCGAGATCGGGCGAATAACTTACGGGGATGAAGTGCGTATTGCGGCATTCACTCCGGATGGACAGTGGGTGATCTCAGCAAGTGGAAACATACTAAAATCGTGGCGGCTTAGTAATGGTGGGCACGAGATAACGCACCAGACACATACCGAGTCTGCTATAAAGGCTGTGGCTTTCAGCCCGGATGGACGGTGGGTCATCTTTGGTTGCGTGGATGGCACAGCACAAGTGCGGGAGATCTGGACTGAACGTGCAGTGGCACGGATTGAACAAGTGGAGCAAGTAAGCGAGTGGAACTTTAGCGCAGATGGCCGGTGGGCGGCTTCTAGCGGTTTTGGGGGTCCGGTGCGTGTGTGGGAAATTGCTACGGGGCGTGAGGTCATGCACTTTGCTAGGGATGGCCAAAAGCTACTCTTCAGTCCTGATGGGCGGTGGATAGCTATAATGAACTCTGGAGCAGTCCGGGTATGGCAGGTAGAAACTGGACGTGAGGTGGCGAAAATCACGCATCAGAATTATGTACGCACTGTTGCCTTCAGTCCCGATGGACGCTGGATCATCTCCGGCAGTGACGACGGTACGGCGCGTGTCTTTGATACTGTAGCGACACACGAAGTCCTTCATATAACGCACGCGAACTCTATAGAGGCTCAGGCCTTCAGCGCAGATGGTCGCTGGGTAGTCACAGCAGGATGCGATAAGCTTGATGGTTTCAGGTGTCTAAGCAGTTCGGCACGGGTTTGGAAGACAACTACCGGACTCGAGACGGCAAGGATCACGTATGATGAGGCAATAAAGGCTGTGGGCTTAAGTCCGGATGGACGGTTGCTGGTGTCTGGAACAGCCTCAACGATAAATGTATGGGAGGTTCTGACCGAACGTAAGGTACTGGAGGTAACAAACCCGTTTGCAAATAGCTTGCAAACAGTAGCTATTAGTCCGGATTGGCGCTGGATGGTGATTGTCAACAGTCAGACGGTGAATGTGTGGGATTTGACGGCGTCGATAACGGCAGCTAGTGCGGTTGAGGTTGCACAGTTCCCACGTGGGTACAGGGTATACGCTGTGACCTTTAGCCCGGATGGTCATCAGTTTCTCATAGGGGGATGTGATGATCTTGATAGCCAGCATATGTGCGCCGATGGTTCGGTGCGAGTATGGGAAACTGCGACAGGACGTGAGATAACGTCGGTGCAGCACGAGAGTTATGTAAATACGGCAGCCTTCAGCCCCGATGGCCGATGGGTGATCTCTGGCAGCGACGACCGAACGGCGCGGGTGTGGGAGAGCGATACCGGACACGAAATAGCTCGGGTGGTGCACGAAGCCTACGTAAAGGCTGTAGCCTTTAGTCCCGATGGCCGGTGGATTGCATCGGGGAGCGATGACGGCGTTGTGAGAGTATGGGAAGCGCGAACTGGACGTATTGTAGCGGAAATGGCTCATGGAACCGGCGTTGGGGTTGTTGCCTTCAGCCCTGATGGCCGCTTGGTGGCTTCGGCAGCATGTGATATTGACGATGTGTATGGGGGCCCTTTCTGTTATGCTGGTTCAGTGCGGGTTTGGTGGTGGCAGCCAGAGGACATGATCGATTTGGCTTGCGGGCGTCTCACGCGTAACCTTACCCGTGAGGAGTGGCGGCAATATCTCGGCGACGAACCCTATCGCGCCACGTGCCCCAATTTGCCGGAGGCGCCTGCCGGCAACGAATGACGCGCGCGCAGCTTGACGAAATCTCGAAAGCATGTATAATCCCAACTGTCGATGCGGGGTGGAGCAGTGGCAGCTCGTTGGGCTCATAACCCAAAGGTCGGTGGTTCGAATCCACCCCCCGCTACTCTTTTTGTGGCGAGGTAGCTCAATGGCAGAGCAGGGGACTCATAAGCCCTTGGTTGTGTGTTCGAATCACATCCTCGCCATTGACATATCAACCAGCTATGGTAGTTGAATTCGTTCCCAACGTGACCCGTCGAAGCGGAAAAAAGTACTTTCCTCAGAGATCAGCCAGAGCCGGTGATCCACAGGGTTAATGGCAATGTTGCTGATTGGGTCAGGTAGGCCGTCTTCTGGCGTGTATGTCCAGCGCGTCCCACGATAGATGTAGGAAAGTCCTCCACGGCCATGTTGGATCCAAAAGCCGCCGACTCGATCCGGCAACAAATTTCTGACCCCCCCATACCCAAATCCCGCTTCGAAGAAGGCTTCCCACTGCTGCCCGTTGAAACAGACCAGTTGATCATCCCTAACTGTACATAACCTCCCCTCGGCGTCTTGTGCAAGCTGCCATATCCTTTGCCGGTCATATACGGTCCAGTCACCGTCTAAATACCGTAGTAAGCCCCATTTTCCGGCGGCTATCCATGCGCTCCCATCCTGGCGAATCACTATCCCGCCGACGCTAACCCCACGTAATGATTCAAAAACCTGCCACTCAAACTCGGTGTGTGAAGAATCCCAAGTGACACGTGTGAGGCCGCATATGCCCCCTATCCACAGACTATTGCGAGGCAAATCCACCGCGGCGGCTTGGGCGGTACAGTCTAACTGCTCATCGACGCTGGCGGCGCTATGCCAGGATTCGCCATCAAAATAGGTGATCGTCCCTAATTTATGAATGACCCAAACCCCATCAGCGCCATCGCCAAGTACCAGAGACGTGTAGCCTGCCACGCCTTCCGTGCCCTGATAACTTTTCCAGGTCTGACCATCGAAGCGCCACGCGCCATCAAACACAAACACCCAGAGATTGCCGCGATCATCAAAGTTGATAATTGCCCGGACATATGGAAACTCAAAGAACGGCGGCTGATCGGTGAACTCGCGCACCCACGGCTCAGGATACCGCCACAGCCCGGAAGTTGTGCCTATCCACAGGTTGTTACTTCCATCAAGGCTCAACGCCGTCACCGTTGCCGGGTCCAATGCTTCTGGCAGTGTCAGCGTCTGCCACATCGGTCCCTCCAGCCAGTGTTCCTGGTAACGCCCCAGTGCACTCTGCGTCGCAATCCATACACGTTCTGGTGTATTGCCTGGTGCGAGCGCAAGTACATCATATTTCAGTGTTCTCGGCACCCCTTGCAGATATTTCCACTTGGTTCCCGGTTTGATTAACGTTGGATACCCCTCTTGCGCCACCCACAGCCAGCCCTGCGAATTACGCGCCAGCGCCGATGGCGCCCACATTTTACTGATTTTCTCGGCGACATTGTCTGTGACACCATAGGTTCCCTCAGAAGTAACGACCCACACGTCAGCATTCGGCCCAGGCGTCAACGCCGACACGCGCGCCGCCGGGATGTTGGCCGGAGACTGCCAGGTTCCTCCCGCCTCCGGTGTAAACACCCGCGCCCCCTGTTGCGTACCGACCCATACCTTTCCCT
>DAIUDK010000026.1:33491-40795 GCA_036845725.1 Chloroflexota bacterium | reverse complement strand
TGGCGACGACGTTGTAGCATTTGTAGAAGCCATCAGTAAACTGTTTGGGGTTGAGTTACAGGTCGAAAGCTGAGATAGTAAAGGAATCACACTTTCTCCCAAAAAACAAACGTTCTATTGACATCACCCTCCTTTTTGTGATATTATTGTGTCAGGGTGTCACGGTATTGTCACATAAAGGAGGGTTACCATGAACGGTGGTACTGTTCACGATGGGCACAGACAATTTCGCTTAGAATACTTCCCCTCTCCCCAACCAGTCCTCAAAACGAGCCATTACACAACATCTTCGAATGCTCTGGACAAAACGACGATAACGAATCTTCAGGCAAAGCTCATTTCTGTGGGATGCGACTGCGCCTGCACAGGACAAAAATAATGCTGTGTCTATCCGTGCCGGCCATCTACACCCTGGAATTGACGCCGGCATGCAACAATCACTGTCCAGGCTGTAGCAATGTGTACGCGGCGCATCGTCCAGCAGCGGTGAAAACGGCAGAGGAGTGGGTAGAATTGCTGACAAGCATTCTGCCTGAAACCGTGCAAGTGCGTCTATCTGGCGGCGAACCGACATTGCATCCCGAGTTCTTCGCCATTCTGGATGATGTGCTTTCCTATGGCGTCGATGTCACCATTTTCACCAATGGGCGCTGGCCTGATCCCGAGCAGCTTGTGCGATCTCTGAGTCAGCGGCGTGACACGGTTGGATTATTGATCTCGCTTCATGGCGCCGCCCCCACCAGCCACGAAGCTTTTACCCGAGTTGCCGGTTCGTTTCAAGAGACTGTCGACAATGTGCGGCTGGCTACAGAAAACCACATAGCCGTAATGCTGAGCACCATCATCACCCACCATAGCTGGAACGAAATCGAGACTGTCGTTGCACTGGCGCAAGACCTGGGTGTTCAAGGCGTCGCCTTCAATCGTTATCTGGGAGCGCCCTTACCAGACATCGAGCCAACTTTGGACGAGATGCAAACGGCGCTGAGAATGATCCAAGATTTACCATCGATGGATGCGCGCATCAAGTATGGCATTGGCATCCCGCAATGCTTCGCCATCAACAACTCAGAGGGATGTCTGGCTGGTGTCGCCTACGTCACCATCGATCCCTGGGGTAACGTCCGTCCCTGCAACCACTCGCCTACTGTCATCGGCTCCCTCTACGAACACTCGATACACGATCTCTGGCACAGCGATGCGATGGGCGCTTGGCGTGCCCTCATGCCTACCGAATGTACGACCTGCGCCGCGTACTCCGTCTGTCACGGGGGATGTCGCGCAGTACAGGAGTTGCGCGCCGACGGACGTGACCCACTGCGCGGCGAACCTTTGAGCGAATACTTACCGCCGCAGGAAATCAAAGAACTGCCGGCAAGTGTGCGACCTCGTAGAAACTTCCGCATCCGCGAAGAAGAATTCGGATATGCTTTACTCGGTCAGGGACACATTCTCCCTGTCGCGCGTGAAGCGTGGCAAGTTATGAACGCCTGTGATGGCGCTATGTCATTTGCGGAATTAGCGGCGCAATTTGGACAACCAGGATTAGACCTCCTCGGCGAACTCTGGGAACTCGGTATGTTAGATGCCGCATAAGTGTTGCTTTTGACATAGTAAAGGGACAGGCGAATGCCTGTTCCTTTTTGTTGTCACAGTTTCACACTTGGAATGTCACATAAGCTGGGGTTTTTTGAAATTCATCACACTATACCGACCAAAATACCACCCATCGCGCATAGAATGTTCGCCTTGTTTTTTGTATGATATAGACAATTCAGGACGGCGGGGTGACCAGCAAAAAAGTGATTCGATAATTGTTCAGAAGCGATGTGTATAAGGAGGATTGAAATGTATGGCGGGACATCAGGACAAGGTTGGTTAGGAATCGCAATATTCTTGGTAATCTGCGGATTAATCATCGGCCTCGCGCTGGTTGGATCCGATCTGATCAATCCAATCTCAAACTGGGCAGAAGCTCAACGGTATCAATCTGAGACACAGCGCATCGACGAACAAAACGCCGTGGATGTCACGCAATACGAGGTATTGCGTGAGGCTCAGACCCAGGCCGAGATTCGACGATTGAATGAGGGAATGGCACAACAAGCGCAACTCCACCAGGCTGAACTTCAGCGGCTAAACGAGGAAATGCAGCAGCAAAAGAGAAAGAACGAAGAGGAAATTCGCCAGGCTCAGGAAATGGCAGCACTCAAACTCAGGTTGGCCAATATCGTAGCGATTATCGTCGCCTCAAGCGTCGGACTCTCGTTGATCATCCTCAGTCTAGGCGTCACCAGGCGTCTGTGGCGAAATCCTCCTCCCCCGCCACGACTTATACAGGCCAACCTTCGCCCACAGCCACAGCAACCTTTATCCCAAGCATGGCGGACGGTATCTCATCAACACAGTATGCACAAAGGCAACGGCGGCGGATCACGCAAAAGCTTACAAACGCCGTAGGTAAACCAAAGTCAAAAGCATTCCAGGAAAGGAGGTGCAAAGTTAAGATAACACTCGGTCAACGGTTACTTTTCACAGCACCTTAACCAGTTCGTCAACAGGAGGCACGTTATAAGCTAATGGGAATAACAACGAACATTGGACCTTAGTTGGAGCGCCAGGCTGGAAAAATATGCACAAATGGCAGAACAAGGTTCCTGATCGACTGAGGGACACACTGCAAACCTCAAATGAGGAATAAACACAGCACATACTGGCGTCTACCAACTTAGCTACGAAAGGCCAGATCACCCACGATCTGGCCTTTCGTGTTTCCCCGGCCCCCACTCATGCTATAATGCCCACCGTGAACATACCATGCTCTTACCTTAATCCACAGGAGCTATAGTGTGACGACGAAACGATGGCGACGGAATCTGTGGGGCACATGGTTCGCCGAATTTTTAGCGTTGATGGGGTTTGGCGCCACCGGCCCTCTGTGGGCCTACTACATCCAGGACCTCGGCGTGAGCGGCGACGCGGTCGCTCGCTGGAGCGGCCTGATCATTTCCGCGCCGGCAATGACAATGGCAGTGTTTGGACCAATCTGGGGGATGCTCAGCGACCGGTATGGGCGCAAGGTGATGGTGATGCGCGCGATGTTCGGCGGCGCGGTGCTGATGGGGTTGGTCGGTTTTGCGAAAACGGTCGAACACGTCCTTATCCTGCGGCTGCTGCAAGGCGTATTTACCGGCACGGTGGCGGCGGCGACGACGCTCGTGGCAAGCACCACGCCGCGCGACCGATTGGGCGAGACGTTAGGTAAACTCCAGGTGGCGATCTTCCTGGGGCAATTCGTGGGGCCGAGCACGGGCGGATTCGTCGCCGATATGTTCGGCTACCGCGCCACGTTTTGGATGACGGCGGGCTATCTACTTCTCGCCGGACTGCTGATGCTTTTTATCGTGAAGGAAGACTTCACCCCGGTGGAACGCGCGCCGCAATCGGGGTCGCTCGCGCAACGCGCGCGCCTTGAAGTGACGACACTTCTGGCCGGTTCGATGTTGGGACTGGTGCTGGGATTGCGCTTTGTGCTGCGTCTGGGACTACAAATCTCTTCGCCTTTGTTGCCTCTGGTCGTGCAGGATATGCTGCCGAACAGTGCGTTCCTCAGTTCAGCCGCCGGCGTGCTGACGACGGTTTCGGGCATCTTTAGCGCGATTGCCGCGCCGTTCGTAGGCCGTTGGGGCGACCGTCACGGCGGACGCGCGCCGCTGCTGATCGCAACATTTATATTGGCATGGGCAATCGGCATACAGGCATTGGCGACGAAGTACTGGATGTTGTTAATTGCGCAGGTATTCATCGGGCTGGCAGTGGGTGGAACGCTCTCTATCGTCAGCGCCTACATTGGACGCTGCGCGCCGGAGGGGAAGGCCGGCACCGCGTATGGACTGGACACGATGGCCTCGTCGCTTTCCAACGCCGTCGGTCCGACAGTGGGAGGCTGGCTGGGCGCGAGCTCGTTGAACCTGCCCTTCTATGTGGGATGTGTGGTCACGGCAATGTCGGGTTTTGCCGTGCTTAAACTGCCTAAAGACGAGCGATCAGCTATCAGCCGTCAGCCGAAAGCTAATAGCTGATAGCTGACGGCTAACAACTATTTGCCGAGTTCCGCCCCCTTCTTGAGCGCCGCAATGTTCGGCTCCAGCCACTTGCGCTGGCGCTGTGAGAGGTGTTCGTCGAGCTGCCGCGCGACCGTCTCCAAGGATACGATCTGGGTCGCGCCGATCAACGCGCCGAGGATGACCATGTTGGCCATACGCGGGTTACCCAATTCTGTGGCGATATCGCTGGCCGCGACATTGATACTGCGTATATCCTGGCGCTCGGTGGACATCGGGATCAACGAACTGTTGACGATCAGCAATCCCCCTGGCTTGACCAGCGGTTCGTACTTCTCCATCGAGGGAAGGTTGAGAACGACCGCAATGGTAGGATGGTGAATGATGGGCGCGCCGATTTCCTCTTCCGAAAGGATGACGGTGCAGTTGGCGGTGCCGCCGCGCATCTCCGGCCCGTAAGATGGAATCCAGGTCACGTGCAAATTCTCGGCCATGCCCGCGTAGGAAAGCAACTGTCCCGCGAAGAGCACGCCCTGTCCCCCAAACCCGGCGAAAATGATATCCTCATGTTTCATAGTGACCTCCTACGCCTTCAGTGCCTTCACCGCGTCCGTCATCTTGAATGTGCCCAATGGGAAGGTCTGCGTCATGTTCTCCTTTGCCCATTCCATCGCCTTCCACGCATCCATATTCCAGTTTGTGGGACAGGTGGAGAGCACTTCCACGCAGGCGAATCCCAGACCCGCGATCTGCGCCATAAACGCGCGTTTGATGGCGTTCTTGGTTTTGTTGATGCTCGGAATGTCGGCGACGATCTCGCGGGTGATGTAGACCGCGCCGGGCGTAACGGCGAGGATTTCGGACATCTGCACCGGATACCCGGCGATGAGGTGATCCCGCCCACCGGGCGACGACGTGGTGACCATCCCCTCCAATGTGGTGGGAGCCATCTGCCCACCCGTCATCCCGTAGATGGCGTTGTTGATGAAGATCGTCGTGATCAGCTCGCCGCGATTGGCCGCCTGGATGATCTCCGCCGTACCAATCGCCGCCAGGTCGCCGTCGCCCTGGTAGGTGAAGACGATCTTACCGGGGCTGACGCGCTTGATGCCGGTCGCCATCGCCGGGGCGCGCCCGTGCGCCGCCTCGACGAAATCCATGTCGAAGTAGTCGTAGGCCAGCACCGAGCAGCCCACCGGCGCGATACCAATCGTCTGCCCCTGAATGCCCAACTCGTCGATCACTTCCGCGATCAGCCGGTGAACGATGCCGTGTGTGCACCCTGGACAATAGTGTGTGCTCCGCTCCGTCAGCGCCGCCGGATAACTGTAAACCAGCTCCATATCTTCTGGAATATTCACTTGTATGCCCATACTTCCTACTCCCTACTCCCTGCTCCGACTTCTTCTGCCAACTTCCACACATCCGCCAAAATCTCATCTACCATCGGCATCATGCCACCCATTCTGCCATGGAAGTGGATGGGAACTTTTCCTTTGACCGCGCGCTCAATGTCCTCCAACATCTGCCCGGCACTCATCTCGGCGACCAGAATGCCGCGTACCTTTCCCGCCAATTCAGCGATGCGCGCTTCAGCGAAGGGCCACAGCGTCTGCGGGCGCAGCAGCCCTACCTTGAGGCCCTGTTCACGCGCCTCGCGCATGACCGAGAGACAGATCCGCCCGACCATCCCGTAGGCGATCAGCAGCAAATCCGCGTCTTCGGTCTGGTATTCCCGCCAGCGCACCTCGTTGGCTTTGATCACCGCCAGCTTGCGCTGTAAATGTAGATTTAGTTGTTCGAGCTGCGTGGGGTCCAGGTAGAGCGAAGTAATGATCCGCGAAGCGTGGTCGGCGTTGCCCGTCACCGCCCAGTCGGGACGCTCGGTGCGCACCGGCTGCATCGGCGGGAGTTCCGCCGACTCCATCATCTGACCGAGCGCGCCATCTCCCGCCATGAAGACGAGTGTGCGGTACTTTTCTGCCAGGTCAAACGCCAGACCCATCATATCAATCAGTTCCTGGACATTGGCGGGCGCCAGGACAATGGGGTGGAAATCGCCGTGCCCGGCTGATTTGGTCATAAAGAAATAGTCGCTCTGCGAGGGTTGGATGTTGCCCAAACCCGGTCCGCCGCGCATCATATTGACGACGACGACCGGCACCTCGGAGCCGGCGATGTACGAAAAGCCTTCCGCCATCAGGCTGAAGCCGGGGCCGGACGTGGACGTCATCACCCGCACGCCCGCGCAGGCCGCGCCATAAACCATGTTGATGGCGGCGACTTCGCTTTCGGCCTGCAGAAAAACGCGTCCCTCGTCGACCATCCGCTCGGAGAGGTGTTCCAGCGCTTCGCTCTGCGGCGTGATCGGATACCCGAAGTACGCCTGCACCCCGTACCGCAGGGCCGCCTCTGCGAATGCAACGTTGCCTTTGAGTAATTCTTTGGTCATTGTGGGGCCTCCTTTATGCCGACGGCGCGACGGCGACCGCCGCCTGCACGCCCACGCGCTGTGTCTGGCGCTTCTGCCGGTAGACGGTTAACACCACGTCGGGGCAGATGCGGGCACACGACGCACAGCCGATGCACTTTTCCGCGTCGGTGACGATGACGGGATGATACCCCTTCGCGTTGAACGCGTCCCGCGACAGCGCCAGGATATTGGAGGGGCAGACGTGCGTACACAACCCGCACCCCTTACAACGATCAACGTCAATAACGACGAACCCTTTAGCCATAAAAGCCTCCTTTGGGGTAGACAGTAGACGGTAGACAGTAGACGGGGGAGAAGAGAACCTGGCTACCGTCTACTTATGAAGATTTTGTGCGGCGACGAAGGACAGGCCACGCTCGGTGAGCGCCCAGGCCGTGCGGTTCGTCGCATCCATCTTGTCCAGGAAGTTGAGCAGCAGATTATCCCAATCCCCGGCAGCAATGACCTCGGTCTTATCACGGAAGTAGTCGAGGATATCCGACTGGTGTTCGCGCATCTGCTCGATATCGGGATCGCCGCCCTCGTGCTTGGCAGAGATATTGGCGACGTGGTCGGCGATGGCGCACAATTCATCACGGCGCAGATAAGGCTGCCGCACGATGCTCTTCCACGTCTCGGTGATGTGGTGTTCGAAGCGCACCACGTCCTCGAAACCGAGCGCCTTGCGGAATTGCGCTGTGATCTCCATCGTCTCGTTGTTGATCGAGTTGCTCCAGTTGAAGCCGATCAACGGGGAGGTGCCGTCG
>DAIUDK010000026.1:0-33391 GCA_036845725.1 Chloroflexota bacterium | reverse complement strand
CTCGTTGTTGATCGAGTTGCTCCAGTTGAAGCCGATCAACGGGGAGGTGCCGTCGTCGCGGGCGAACAACTTCGCGCCGATTAGCGTCCACAAGCCGGCATAGGGGTTGTCGTTGCCCACAAACACCGAAATCTTGAACTCGATGTCCACCCCCAGGCGGTAGAGCAAATAGCCGAGCAGCACCGTGCCAGAATTGACGTTCAACACCTGGCGGACACCATACTCGGTGTAGTAGTAGAGGAACTCGTCAAGCCATTGGAGCGCGTGCTCGTTGGGCTGCCCCACCCCGCCAAAGTAGCCGGTGATCGTCGCCGGGCCGCCCAGGTGGACGTTGGAACCGTCGGTGCCCTTGGTGTCCAACGTCTCGACGTAGCTGGCGCCGATGATGTTCATCGCGGCGGCGAAGGCCGGCAGGTCGCCGTCGGCCTCCTGCTCCTTCATCTTGCGCACGCGGATGAAGCGTCCCGGCATCAGCGTCCCCTGGGCGATAGCGCGCGTAGCCGCCTCGATCACCCACGGGAAGTACTGGCACGCGCTCACTTCCAGCGTGACGGCGAAATCGTCGGCAAAAGTCATCGTGTCGGCTTGCGCGCCGAGCACCTTGCGCCGGTAATCGGCGATGCTGATGAAGGCGTTCTTGTCGCGCTGCGCCTTCAGCCATTCGAGATCGGCCAGGAATTCGGGCCGCACGGCTTTAACGCGCTCAAGCAGCACAGGGAGTTCGCGTGCCTGGCGCGCCTTGCGGTTGATTTCATCCGGCGTGCCATACCTCGCAACCACCGCGAGAAAATCGTTGACCACGCGCATATCGGGGTCGAGAAGAATCGCATTGAGGTCGTCGAGCCGTTCCACGGGAATTTTTAGCAACTGTCGTAAATCTTCGCTCATCCGATAACCTCCTTGGGAAGGTAGACGGTAGTCGGTAGATAGTAGACAGGGGGAGAGAAACCCCGTCTACTGTCTACCGTCTACTCCATAAGTTTTAGTAATTCTGCGAATTCATCATCCTTGATCGTGAAGTAGTTCTCCGGCTGTGGGAACTGGTGGGTGGTAACTTCTTCGACGTAGCCCTTCAGGCCGTTCAGGATCACTTCACCCGCGTTGCCGAACACTTTCGCCATGCGCGGCTTGAACTTGGGATACAGGCCGAACATATCGTGGTAGATCAGCAGTTGCCCGTGGGCGTGTGGCCCCGATCCCAGGCTGATGATGAAGCAGTTCTTCACCTTCTCGGTGATGATCTGGCACACGCGGTCGGGGACCATTTCCAGCAAAATGGAGAACACCCCCGCTTCTTCGAGCGCCAGCGCATCGTCGATGATTTTCTTCGCCTGCGCCGCACCCTTGCCCTGGACGCGATAGCCGCCGAGCGCACTCGCGCTTTGCGGCGTCAGTCCCAGGTGGCCCATCGCCGGGATGCCCGCCGCGACGATGCCCCTGATGCGATCGGCCATTTCCGCGCCACCCTCAAGCTTGATGCAGTCGGTGCTGGCTTCGGCCATAAAGCGGCCTGCGTTGCGGATCGCCGTCTCGACGCTCGGCTGGTAGCTCATGTAGGGCATATCGCCGACGAGCCAGGCGGTCGGCGCGCCGCGCCGCACAGCCTGCGTGTGGCGGATCATGTCGTCCATCGTCGCCGGCAGTGTGCTGTCATAGCCGAGCATCGTCATCGCCAGGCTATCGCCGACGAGGATCATGTCGATCCCCGCTTCCTCCTGGAAATAAGCGGTCGGATAGTCGTAGCAGGTCAGCATCGTGATCGGCTCGTGGTTGGCGACCTTCTGGAACAGCTTCGGTAACGTAATCTTCTTACGATCAGCCATTGCAACCCTCCGTTGTGAGTGATTAAAAGACGGTAGATAAGTGCCCCTATCTACCGTCTTCGATTAGCTTGTTATCCCCCAAGCATCGGTATGACCAGCGTAAGCAAGACGCCGCCTGCAATCACCGATCCTAACTGCCCGGCGGTGTTCGCGCCCATCGCGTGCATCAGCACGAAGTTGGAGAAGTCCTCCTCCTGGGCGACCTTCTGCACCAGGCGCCCCGCCATCGGAAAGGCGCTGATGCCTGCCGCGCCGATCAACGGATTGATCTTCTTACCGGAGAGCCTGTACAGCAATTTTCCGAATCCGATGCCCGCTGCCGTGTCCAATCCAAACGCGAACAGCCCCAGAATTAGGATTTTGAGCGTGTCCAGCTTCAAAAAGCGTTCGGCGGTCATCGTGCTGCCAATCACCAGACCCAGGAAAAGCGTGGAGATATTGATAATTTCATTCTCCGAGGTCTTGGTGAGCCGAGGCACCACCCCAGCTTCTTTGAGAAGGTTACCCAACATTAGCGTGGCGATCAAAGGCGCAGCTTTGGGGACCAGGATGCCCACCGCAACGGTGATGATGATGGGGAACAACACTAACGACAGTTTGGAGACGGGGCGCGGGGCATATTCCATGTGTGTCATGCGTTCTTCTTTGGTGGTGAGTAGGCGCATGATTGGCGGTTGGATGATCGGCACGAGGCTCATGTAAGAATAGGCTACCACTGCTACCACACCCAGCATTTCCGGTGCGAGTTGGGTACAGACGTAGATAGCAGTAGGGCCGTCAATCGCGCCGATAATGCCGATACTGGCAGCCTCGTTCAAACGGAAACCAAGCAGGACCGCTAAAATCAGTGTGCCGAAGATGCCAAATTGTCCCGCCGCGCCCATCAATGCGAAGAGGGGCTGCGCCAGCAGTGGCCTGAAGTCCATCATCGCCCCCACACCGATGAAAATGAGTAACGGGAAGATCTCGGTAGACACCCCCGCCTCGAGCAGATAGTAGAGAAGTCCACCCGGCTCCTTTAGGACACCCTCTTCATACACTGGCGCAGCGATGATCGCTGAAAGCGGCAGATTGGCCAGTATAATGCCAACGCCGATGGGCAAGAGTAAATTAGGTTCGTACTCTTTGGCAATCGCCAGGTAAATCAAGATGCCGCCCACAGCCATCATGACAAGACTCTGCCAATTAAGAGCCAGCAGACCGGCAGCTAGTTCGCTAAAATCAATACCATTCATGGATGACTCCTCAAGAATAGACTAAGTCTCTATCCGAGAATTATGCTTTCGACCATTTCTGGTGCGTCAACGGTAAATTTCCGGATAGGTTCTAAGATACCTCTTTAAAAACACAGCGCATCCGGTACATCGGACGTTCCCGGACGAAGCCCAACGTCTCAAGCAATCCCACGGGAGTTTCATGTTGCTGCGGGATGACGCAGAAGACGTTGGCACATTCAGCGTGGGCCTTGACCAACGCGGATACAACTGCAGCTATGTACTGGTGCTTGGCAGCCGACTTCGCCGCCACGATGTTGCCGATCTGAACCACACCGGGCAAACGCAAGTCGGTGACGCCCATCGCCACCAACTGGCGATCCTCCCAAATGCCGAAGGCCGGACCTTGTTGGAATGGGTCTTGGGCAACGAATTGCAGTTCGACCTGCACGCTCTTCGCCAACGCCTGCATCGCCGCCAAATCGTTGTCGGCGAGTTCGACCGCCGCGCCGGGATCCAGAGCGGCGGGATCGCCCCGGAACACCATCTGCCAGTACAGTTCACTGCTGAGTACCTTGAAGGCCTGTTCGGCCACAGCGCGCTGTGTATCATCGACCAACAGCTCAATTTCGCTGCCATGACTGATCAGAAATGTCGCGTAATTGGCTAACAGCTCCGCCGAATTGCCGATAAAGGCGACGCGCAGCCGCGGCATTGCGTGGCGGCTGGCAACCGACATCGCAGGCGAGTGGGCAATATCACATTCCGCGGCCAGTGCGGTTACACTGGCGACGAACGTATAATGCGCCAACGTCCAGTCGGGATCGCGTGTTTGCGCCTCGATCTGGCTCGCTAAGTGCGACGACAGTCGCTCGGCGTGGGCCACAGCCTGCATTGTCAGTTCCCAATCGTCATAAGCGATGCGCCGTGTTGGACCTGCTGCCCAACGGTGACGAAGACTTTTTGGATCACCCCGGCCTTGCTCGCGCGAATGGGGTTGTTCATCTTCATCGCCTCCAACACGCACAACTCCTGCCCATGCACGACCTGATCGCCGACACTCACGGCGATGCTGACGACGGTCCCCGGAAGCGGCGATTTGACCTCCTCGACGGCACCCTGCGGCGCGTCCGGCACGGGAGCCGGTCTCGCTGCTGGCGCGGGCGCGGCGACAGGTGCGGCGACGGGCGCAGGCGTTGCTACAGACGCGACATCGACTTCGACGACCTCGCCATCCACGATGGCACGCACGGGACGCGCGTGTGGATCCGGAACTTCAACGGTATACTGCTTTCCACGAACAGTGACGTAATAAACGGACATTCTAAACTCCTTCTAAAAAATCAAAATGGATTCAAAACTCGCCCTACCTACCTGAGCTATGTGCACTCTTTTGTCACACAACTTCCCAGGCTTATGCGCGCGCGAAACGTTGGCCTTGCGTGAGCTGTTGTTCACGCGCATGATAATTCCAGGCATCTGGATTGCCGGAGACGTTCGCCTGCGCAGCCCCGCCGTCGGCGCCGGCCACCGCCATAGCCACGGCAGCCGCCGCAGCGCGATAACGGTCGTCCGCAACGGGGAGCGTTACCACGCCTTCCATCGCCAGCGCCAGGGCCACAGCGGTAACGGCAGCGCGCTCCCGCGCTTCGTCTCGCGGCGGCTCCGCTGCAACCTCTACGACCGGCAGCGCGACGTCCACACCGCGCGTTTCGGGAGCGGCTTCAAGCGCCTCCTTGCCGCGCGGCTTGTCGGTGATGAGGGCCGTCATCGCGTACATCCCCAGGACGAGCAGTCCCAGCGCCGCGAACGTCATCCCCATCCCCACCAGGGTCAATATCAAAGCTTGATTTAGTAACGTTGTCATAGTTTGATTCCTCGATCCTCACGCTCCTATTGGCTGATGTTTTTACTGACTGATTCTCAAACCGGCATGATACCATGCTTTTTGGGTGGCTTGGCACGGAGTTGCTCGCGCAGCATACGCAGCGCCGCGATGAGCGTGGCACGCGTCTGCGCCGGCTCGATCACGTTGTCCAGGATGCCACGTTCCGCCGCGTAGTACGGTGTGGCGTGCGTTTCGCGGTAAGCCTGCACCAGCGCCGCGCGCCGTCCTTCGGGATCGGCATCCGCCGCAATCTCCCGGCGGTTCAGCACGTTGACCGCCGCCTCCGGCCCCATCACCGCGATCTCCGCCGACGGCCATGCCAGGTGCAAATCCGCACCAATGGACTTGCTGCTCATCACAATGTACGCGCCGCCATAAGCCTTACGGGTAACGACCGAAATCTTGGGTACGGTGGCGGAGACGTAAGCATAGATAATCTTCGCGCCGTGGCGAATGATGCCGCCATACTCCTGCCCCACGCCGGGTAAGAAGCCGGGCGAATCCACGAACGTGATCAACGGCAGATTAAAGGCGTCGCAGAAGCGCACAAAACGCGCGATCTTGTCGGAAGCGTCGATATCGATGACGCCCGCCTTCTCCAACGGCTGCTGTGCGACGATGCCTACCGCCTGTCCCACCAGCCGCGCAAATCCCACCAGAGCGTTCCGCGCCCATCCAGCGTGCACTTCGAAGAAACTGCCGCGATCCACCACCCCGTCAAGCACCACACGCATGTCGTAGGGGACGTTGGGATCGTCCGGGATAAGGGTATTCAATCGCGCCGGGTCGGCGGGCGCTACGGCAGTATCGACAGGTAAACCTGGGGGATTCTCGACGTTGTTCGCCGGAAGATAACTCAACAAGCGCCGCACCAGGCTGAGCGCGTGCGTTTCGTCCTCAGCCATAAAGTGCGCCACGCCGCTCGTCGTCGCGTGGACGCGCGCGCCGCCCAGGCTCTCGTGATCGACGTTCTCGCCGGTGACACTTTTGATGACGTCCGGGCCGGTGATGTACATCGTGGACGTCTTGTCCACCATGATGATGAAGTCGGTGAGCGCCGGGCTGTACGACGCGCCCCCCGCGCACGGCCCCATCATCACCGCAATCTGCGGGACGACACCCGATGCCAGGACGTTGTTGGAGAAAATCTCGCCGTAGCCGTGCAGCGATGTCACACCTTCCTGAATGCGCGCGCCGCCGGAGTCCAACAGCCCGATGATAGGGACGCCGTTGCGCAATGCCAAGTCCTGAAGCTGCGTGATCTTGCGCGCGTGCGCCAGCGAGACGGAGCCGCCATAGATGGTGAAATCCTGGGCGTAGACGCAGACAGTTCGCCCTTGAATCTGCCCGAACCCGGTCACGACGCCCTCGCCGGGAATAGCATTGGCGTCGGTGGGATGTTCAAGCGTGAAAGGCTGTAATTCCTGGAACGTGTCGGGGTCAAGCAGCGCGGCAATGCGCTCACGGGCCGTCATCTTGCCCTTAGCGTGTTGTTGATCGATGCGGGCCTGTCCCCCGCCAGACTGTGCTTGTGCCTGGCGTGTCCAGAGTTCATCCAGCCGCGCGTTTGTTTTCTCTGTCAAACTCATCTCCATCAGAAAGAATCAGCGAATGTGCAAAACGGGCACCCTATTCTCAATTCCTGATTACCGGTTACTTTTGCCCCACAAAAATCGCCACCGTCCCCAACATCTTCAATTCCCACAAAACGTCGCGCAATCCGGCGGCTTCCATGACCTTCGCGGTGGCTGCGGGCGCAGGAAACTTTCGCACGGACTGGGGCAAATAGGTGTATGCAGCGCGATTTTTAGCGATCAGTTGGCCTAACAGTGGCGCAACACCAAAAAAGTACAGCCAGAAGAGCCACGTCAGCGGGAAGCGCTGCGGCCACGTCATCTCCAGGCACACCACCCGGCCTCCGGTCTGAGTCACGCGCACTTGCTCGGCGAATGCCTGGGCCACATCGGGGACATTGCGCATCATAAATACCGAAATCACAGCGTCGAACGTGTCGCTTGGAAAGGCGAGCGCCAGCCCGTCGCTGTTCACCCAAGCAATCCGCCGGGCGGTCTGCTTGTGCGCTTTGCCGCGCGCCACATCCAGCATCGCCCGGGTCAGGTCTGTGCCGACGATCTGCACACCAGTGAGTCGATCCGCCGCCAGCAAGGCCACATCACCGGTCCCGGTGGCGATATCCAACAATTTTCCGTTGGGAGGAACCTGCGCGCGGGCCAACGCGTGTTTGCGCCAGTTTTGATCCTGTCCCAGAGAAAGGAGCCGGTTGATCCTGTCGTAGCTCGGCGCGATGCGGGTGAACAGCGTGCGTATCGTCCGCTTTTGCGCTGCGTTTTGCCCGGTGTGTGAAGGTACGATCTGGTGATTATCGTCAAGGTTCATAAACTAAAAGTCCTGGCGAGCCGGTGCGCTGTTGCCATGAGCACACAATCTGTCATCACAGCTTGCTGGCATTATAGCCCTCTTCAAGCCTTACCCGTAGTGGGAAGTGTCACTTCCCTGGGTGACAAATTCTGTTTCTTGCTGTCCGTGTCCTGGCAAAGCAGTGCGAACCGAGGTTCAGCTAAACCTTCAAGGGGTGGGGCTTCATTAACCATCGAGGTATGCTTCCAGAAGGACGATATGCATATGCTCTCGCAGCCGCATCAACTGCCGGTCATTTGTGACAAACGCCGTTGCCCCGTGGACAAGCGCTGTAGCAAGGTGCAGCGCATCTGCCGGTCGCAGACGATACTGTGCGCGTAGACGCGCGGCCTGACCGGCGATATCCCGGTTGACGTCAATGAGCGTCAGATTGGGAAAGTGTGTTAAGATTTCTTCGTAGTCCTGCACAACATCGCCACGCTGCAATTGCCAGGGGCGTACCGTCACTTCCATTAACGCCAGAATAGAGGCGACAGCCGTCAAATGCCCGGCTTCGATGTCAGCAAGCAATTCTTGCGTCAGAGGGAAATACGCGGGATGACGTTCGATGTGATAAATCAGAACGCAGGTATCCAGCCCAACGCGCGCATGGCCGGTTAGCTGTTCGGCAAGTCTTCCCAAGCGTCACGTTCCTGCTGGAGATAAGTATCGGTGTCTACACCTTCCCAAACGCCCTGATGCAAACCCGCCAGGCGCGCCGTATAACTGACAGCCGGCGCAGGTGTGGCTTGTTTGATTTGCTCCGAGAGTGCGTGCAATTGGCCGAGTAACTTTTCATAGCGCGCGTAGTCCATCAACACAACAACCGGACGACCGTGTTGAGTGATATAAACAGCATCACTTCCCTCACGCACCATATCGATCACATCGCTTGTTTTGCGGCGCAAATCGCTAACCGGCATGATTTTAGTATACATTTTTGTCGCCTTTTTTGACATCAAATTTAGCGTCTTTTATGTATATTCTACACGCATTGGACAATTCCGTCAAGGGAAAGTGCACTTATTGCAATCCCTCTTCCACCTGACGTAACATCGCATCCAGCGAGAGACCAATCTCCGGCGGAAGGGCCACCTCAACCGGCACCGTAGTTTGCAGGTGGTATGTGAGCGAAATCGGCACATCGACTCGAATGGGCACGTCGAGGGTATATTCGATTGGGATAATCGTTTCAATAGGGATGGCAAGGTCTTGCCGGCCCAACACCGGGAGATTGACGTATGTGTTGATCACGGTGGAAAGCGGATAATCGATGTCCAGCGGCAAAATAAAGGTCTCGTTGATGGGAATAGTAGTATCGAACGGGATCTCTTGATCCACCTGAACCTCAACGACGATTGGTTCATTGCCAAATGTCGCCAATTCTGCCCGGGCATTCGCAACCATGTCCAACGCCCCCTGGCGGAAACTGGTGATGATAACGAAGAAATAGGCATTCAGCGCCAACGAGGCCAGAACCAAAATCGTCAAAACAACCAACCAAATCCGGGCATAGGGTTTCATAAGAAACTACTCCAAAACTGTCGAAGTCTCAACCTTCGCCAGCCCCTCCGCAATCCGTTGCAGGATCGCCGGATCGCGCCAGAGCAGTGCGTCGACCTGGAGCGCCGTTGCACCGAGTTCCAGGCAGGCGATGGCGTCTTGCAAGCTGGCGATACCCCCACAGGCGATCACCGGGACCGGCAGTTTAGAGCACCAACGCGCCAGGACGTTCAGCAAGAGTGGAAAAAGCGCCGAACCATAGAGTCGCCCGCGCATATAACGCCGGGTCTCGCTATCCTCAGGCGCATCGGATACGGGCAAGACGGCGCGCGGCGGCGCGGTGAGTGTCAGCGCGTCGGCCCCGTGATCGGCGAGCAGCGGCGCGAGCGCGTCTACACTGGTGAACGGCACGCGCACGATCACCGGCAAATCGCCGTCGGCGCGCGCGGCGTCCAACAGATTGAGCGCCCGCTGTGGCGCGACGTTGTCCACCAACCCTAGCTCAATGCCCACGACGTTAGGGATGCCGGAGAGCCGCTCTGCTGCTTTCGCCGTCTCGAGGGGAGTGGTGGCAATCAGATGAACGATGACCGGGATGGGCAGGCGTTCCCACGTTTGGCGATACTGTCGCAGCACCCGCTGCATGCCGGGATTCGGCAAGCCGGTATGCGCGACGAAATGATCTCTGTGGACGGCAACCCGCTGTCCGCGCGCGGCCTCACGTGAATTGAGGCTCACCGGATTGGTGACGAGCGCCCCGAGAACGCGCAAATCGACCAGATCGTGGTACGTGTCGCCATAGCCAAACGCGCCCGCGGCCGGCATCACCGGCGAGGCGATGGGCAAACCGAATTTATGGCGAGGTGCAAGTTCGATCATAGCATCAGCATGTCAAAAACCGGGCCGTCGATGCAGGCATGTTTTTCGCTCGCCCGCGTTGGCGTCCGGCAGACCTCACACGCACCGACGCCGCACGGCATCGGCACATGGACGAGCGCCTGCGCGAAGTCCGGTAGAGGTAGAATGCGCGCAGCACGCACGATGGCGGCCAGCGCCGGATAACGATCGTTGGCGCACGCAAAGCACGCGCACTCCGCCCAGGCGATCAACTCCACCAGATGCGGCATCACGCGCTGCAGATCCGCGGGCGCGGGGTCCTGCGATTCCAAAGGCCCCAGATACCCGGCGGAACCGTCGCGCGTCACCAGCGTCAATTCGACGGTCGGCGGGAAGCGGTCGGGTGGCGGCAACTGCGCGCGCGTCGGCGCCTCGATGACAAGTGCCACCGCCGGCGCAGCTTCGAGCAGCGGCAACAGCGGCGGCAGAGAGCCAGTCTCGGCGACCAACAACAACCGCGTCGCATTGCCGAGCCGGAATCCCTGACCGAGCGGTCCCAGCATATCGACCGTTGCACCGGGCAAGAGCCGCGTCGCCGGGTGGCGCGGCGGCAACATCACGGTGAATCCGTCGGCGTCGATGGTTGCCGGGAACAGCGTCTCGCGCAGCGGCCCACCCAGGTCCGCCAGCACAAACGCGCCGGGACCGGGCGGATTCGCCACGTCGAACCGCGCCACCCAATACGGCGGTGCCGGATACGCCTGTCGGAAAACTGCGTCTTGTTGTTTGACCATAATAGAAGGAGTAAGGAGTATGAAGTAGGGAGTACGATTGATACCCTTACTTCGTACTCCCTATTCCCTACTCCTATATGTTATGTATCGCCTTTCCAAAAACCCCGTGCGCGGCTTCCATGACAGCTTCGTTGAGCGTGGGATGGGCGTGCATGGTGCGAGCGATCTCGTCGGGCGTGAGTTCGGCGGTGCGGGCCAGCATCAGCTCGGCCAGCAATTCCGTCGCCTCCGGGCCGACGATGACCGCGCCGGCGATCTCGCCGCTACGCTCCTCGGCGACGATCTTGACGAAGCCAGCGTTATCGCCAAGTCCCAACGCTTTGCCATTGGCGAGGAAGGTGAATTTGCCCACGCGCACTTTCAATCCTTGCTCCTGCGCTTTGGCCTCGGACAGCCCGAACGAAGCGACCTGCGGCGATGTATACGTGCCACGTGGCATCACGTTCACATCGAAAGGCTTCGCCTTGTGCCCGGCGATGGTCTCCACCGCCAGTAGCGCCTGCGCCGAAGCGACGTGCGCCAGCGGCAGCAGCCCGTTCACGTCACCGATGGCGTACACCGTGGGCACGTTCGTCCGCATAAGGTCATCGACCTTGATCCAGCCCCGGTTGGTTGCCACACCGGCCGCTTCCAGCCCCAAATCCTCACTGTTAGGCTGTACACCGATAGCGACCAGCGCCACGTCGCCTTCGAGCGTCTGCTCGCCCTTTGGCCCGTTCACGCGCACCTGGACACCATTCGCCGTCGTTTCGACGCTCTCGACACGGGTGGAGGTCAGCGTTTGTATCTTCATACGGCGGAATTGACGTGCCAACTCGGCGGAGGCCTCTTCGTCCTCGGTGGGCAGGATGTGATCCAACATCTCGACCACGGTCACGTTCGCGCCGTAAGCGCGCCACACCGTCGCAAATTCCAGGCCGATCGGCCCTGCACCGATGACGATGGCGGACTTCGGCAACTCGCGGCGTTCCAACGCGTGACGCGCCGTGAGCACGCGCTCCCCGTCGGCGACGACGCCGGGGATAAGCCGGGCGCGCGAGCCGGTGGCGATGATGATGGCGTTAGCGGCGAGCGTTTGGACTTCGCCCGCTTCATTCGTCACTGCGACGCTGGTTGGTGAGGCAAGTTTCGCACTCCCCCACACCACATCGATGTGATTGCCCTTCATCAGGCTCTCCACGCCTTTGACCAACCGCGCGGAGACTTTGCGGCTGCGGTCAATCGCCGCGCCGTAATCCAGCGTGACGTTTTCCACGCTGAAGCCGAATTCCTTGCCCTCGCCGAGCAAGCGCGCAACCTCGGCATTGCGTAACAGCGCCTTCGTGGGAATGCAACCCCAATTGAGGCAAACCCCGCCCAGATGCTCGCGCTCCACCAGCGCCACCTTCATCCCCAATTGCGCGGCACGGATGGCGGCAACGTATCCCCCCGGCCCCGCGCCGATCACAACGATATCGTAAGTCGATTCAGGCATAATCGAGTTCCTCCTCGGAAAAATAAACCGCTAATCCCGCTAATCTACGCGAATCTCCTTGAAAAGTTAGCGAGGATTCGCGTGATTCGCGGTTAAGATAGGAAGATTCGTGGTGAATATGTTCACGTACATTCGTTCGGATCGAGACCGTCCACCAGTCTTTCAGCCCGCTTAAGCATTTCGTCAATCGAGAGGTCGGTGTTATCGAAGAGAATCGCGTCGGGCGCGGCCTTGAGCGGGGCGGCGGCACGGCTACTGTCGATCTGGTCACGCTGTTGCAAATTTGCAAGCACGGCCTCGTATTCGGCGCGCTCACCCTTGGTCTGCCGCTCCAACTGGCGGCGGTGTGCCCGTTCCTCCGCCGAAGCGACCACGTACAGCTTCAAATCTGCATCAGGGATGACCACCGTGCCGATGTCGCGCCCCACCATAACGACGCGCCCCAACGCGGCGATCTCGCGCATGCGCCGGGTGAGCGCCTCGCGCACACCCGGATACGCGGAAACCGGCGACACGGCAGCGTCCACCTCCGGCGCGCGGATGGCCCAGGTGACATCGCGCCCTTCGACGCGCACCGTGTACTGCCGCCCGTCGGTTTCTGTGGACGGCGTCACGTCGATGTGCAGTCCTTCGGCCAGATGCGTAACAGCCGCCTCATCCGCGATGGGAACCCTCCGGTCGAGCGCGGCCCACGTCACGGCGCGGTAGAGCACACCGGTATCCAGGTAGAGGTACGCCAGATAACGCGACAGGTGATAGCCGATCGTGCTTTTCCCCGATGCCGCCGGCCCGTCGATGGCGATGGTGGAGGGCCTCACTGGCGCTTCCTCGTTGGGGAAGAAGACCCGCGCCCGCCCGCGGGCTTGCGCTGGCGCGGCATCTCTTGCCGGGGACGGTCGTTACGACTGCGCGGCTCGCGGCGGGGCGCTGCGTCGGGCCGGGTGAGGCCTGTCTCCTTGCGCAGTGCGTTGACCTCACCGGTGCTCAAGTAGCGCCAACGCCCTGTGGTGAGATCGCCCAATTTCAGCGATCCCATTTCCACGCGGATGAGCCGCTGCGCCGGATGCCCAAGCGCGGCCACAATGCGCCGCACCAGATGCTTGCGCCCCTCGTGGACGGTGACGCGCAGCCAGGTTTCGCCACGCTCCTGGCGCTCCACCTGCACCTGGCTGAAGTTCGCCTTGCGGTCGTCCAGTGTGATGCCTCGCCGCCAACGCTCGATGGTCTCCTCGGTTGGCTCTCCTGTCACCAACACGCGGTAGACGCGCGCGTGCCCGTAACGCGGATGGGTGAGGCGCTCGGTCAACTCACCGTCGTCGGTGAGCAATACCAGGCCCTCGCTGTCGACGTCCAGACGGCCCACAGGATAGAGGCGCTGCGTCAGTGGGATCAAATCCATGATCGTGCGCCGCCCTTCGGGATCGCTGGTGGTGGTGATGTAACCGCGCGGCTTGTAAAGGGCTACGTAGATGTGGCCCTGCGGCTGGCGGATCGGTTCGCCGTCCAACGTGATGCGCTGCGTCGCCGGATCGGCCTTGTCGCCCACCTTTGCGATGCGGCCATCGACGGCTATGCGCCCCCCTGCGATCATTTCTTCACAGGCCCGGCGCGAGCCATACCCGGCGTTGGCGAGAATTTTCTGTAAGCGTTCTGAGTTTTCGTTTTCCATAGCGGGTATTATACCAGAATGGGAGAATCAGCGAATCAGCGAATGGGAGAATCGGCGAATGGGAAATTCATCCTAGCAGTTTTCAATCACCCAATCTCCTCTCACTTCCACCGTTCGCCGCCATCGACGAAGAGGACGTCGCCGGTGACGTAATCCGCGTCGATGAGATAGAGCAGCGCCTTCACCACATCGTCGGGCGATCCCCAGCGTTGCAGCAACGTCTTGGCGGCGATGCGGTCGTTCTGCTCAAGCATGTAACCTGGAGGCGGCAGCACTGGCCCCGGTGCGATGGCATTGACGCGCACGTTCGGCGCTAACGCCATTGCCAGGTTGCGGGTGAGACCGAGCAAGCCGTGTTTGCCGACGCTGTGCGCCAGGTGCGAGGGAAACGGCCCAAAGGCAGCCTGATCGAGGATATTGACAATCACTCCCTCGCCGCGCGCCGCCATCCCCGGCGCGAAAGCCTGCGCAAGCAAAAACGGCCCATCGAGCAGCGCGCCGAGTACGAAATGCCAGTCCACCAACGTCGTCTCGTGCAATTGCTTGCGGACGAAGGGCGAAGCGCTGTTCACGAGGATGTCCACGCCGCCGAACGTCGCTTCGACGGCGCGCACCAGCCCGGTGACGGCCTCAGGGTCGCCGAGATCCGCCTGCACGATCAACGTCTCGACGCCCAACGCGCGGGCTTCGGCGGCGGTCTCCTCCGCCGGTCTCGCCGAGCTGTTGTAATGGACGACCACATTCGCGCCGCTGCGCGCCAGCGCCAGCGTGAGCGCGCGCCCCACCCGCACCGCGCCGCCCGTCACCAAAGCTGTTTTTCCTTGAGGGTTCATCTCATACTCCTCGTCTCAACGGATTTAACGGATGAAACGGATTACAGTTTACGCCAAAAGGAGAAAACTTAAAAGCCGATTGGCGCTTTACCGCTTCTGCACTATTATTACCTTATAGAATTGAATTTGGTTGAGGTGGACGTATGGCCATCGAATTCCTCTCGATTGTGGTGTTCACTTTTGCGCTGGCGCTGCTGGTGCTTGGTGCAATCACCTGGTGGATCGAGCGCGGTAGAAGACAAACGCTTGGCATGCTGATGATGGGCAGCGCGCTGGTGATCGCCGCTGCCTACGCTTTTTTGGGCAGCCGCTTCGCCATCTCCGTATTTGGTCGGCTGATCATCACCGTGGACTTGCCGCGTCTGATGGCGACGGCCATGACCTACACCATCGGCGTGCTCTTGGGTTTCGGTTTAGCGGGCGGCGTCTTCCTATGGATTTCCGGGCGTATGGTCGAGCCGACCCGGTTGGAGCGGCGGTTGGCGACGTTCATCGTCATCGTACTGTTGGTGGCCCTGGCCATCAGCAGCATCGCAGTACACATCAGCCACTAAAACCAAAATGCAGCCTGTACCCGTGCCGAGACCGGCAGCACGTCTATACAGACCTATTTCCACACCAACGCCAAACGGCCACGCGTGTAGCCGTTGAGCGAGGTAAACACAAACGTCTGACCCTCGATAATCACCAAATCCGCGTGTCCCAGGCCGATATTGCCCGGCTGATCGACGAGAATAGGGTTGCCGGGATATTTCTCCCATGGGCCATCGATGGCGGAAGTGAGGCTGCGCGCCAAGCCGAGGCCAAATTGGGCATCCCCACCATCGGCGGGACCGGGACCGCGCACGCCCTCGTAGAGCATATAGACGCGCGATCCGATGCGCTGTACCTCGGCAGAGCTGATCGTGCGGAAATCAAAGTACGGGTTGGTTTGCGCCCCTTTTTCCTCCAATGGGCCGTACTCTGCAGCCCCCACAAACAGTGGATTGTGCTGGCAGCGGGTGAACCGTTCACCCGTCGTTGTTACGCTGCCGACGTAGCACCCCATCGCTCCCGGATTTTGCCCTAATCCCACAAAGACGTAGAGCCGGCCACCTTCGACGAAAATGCCGGGCGGGCCTCCGGCAAGACACTCATACTCATACGGCACAAAGGGATGCGTGTGGATACGCTCTTCTTTGCGACAGGTACGCAGCCACAGCTTCCACACGCCCGTATCGGCGACGCGTTCCGGCATGCTCCAGGTCAAACCGTCCGTCGAGCGCCGCAGACGCGCGCGCCCCAGGTATTCGTAGACGAGAAAGAACGTCGTCCCGTTGTAGGCCACGCGCGGATACTGCTGTTGTTCGATATGATCGACTTCCGAGACGCAGGGACACGTGGCGCACTCGAACTGGCAGACCAGGCGCGAATCTTGCCGTGAGATCTCCGGGGAAAACGTAATGCCGCCATCGGTGCTGTGGTAGATGATGGTACAGCCGGGGAAAGGGACCGGGTTACCGCAATGATCCACAACGCCGGCAGATTGGGCGCTGGCATGGACGTAGGACCACAACTCACCGTTGTGCATCACCAGCGTGTCGGATTCGCCCATCGGCAGACCCGTATCGGCGACGTCAAGCACGAATTCCGCCCGCCCCTCCCAAAAATCGGCCAACGTGGGATGACCGTTTGCACCGGGATCGTCCTGGATCACCAGCGAAGCAAGTGGCAGTGTCGGCGAAGGCAACACAGAGCGCAACGTGTCGGAGAGCGTGCCCGCTTCAGGCAGTACGCGCGCCTCAGAAACCGTCATGCGTGTAGGTCGCACGTTGCGCTCGGAAGGCGAAATAAGTGGCATCTCCGTGGGTGTTACGGTAGGGCACGGCGTGCGGGTGGGGACAGGGGATGGCGTGACCGTAGCCGTTGCCGTCGGCATAAACGTGGGGGATGGTGTAGCCGTCGGAGTGGCCGTGACGGCCCGCGTGGGCAGCGGGCCGTCGTCGATCATCGCATCGACCCGTGAGGCTTCGTACAGTGACGCTGTCTCCTGGGGCAGCAGCGGTGCACATGCCGGGAGCAGCAGCGCGAGCAGCAGCAAGCTGCACCAAACACGCGACACGGTCCGCACGGCACTCACCTGCCCGGTGCAGATGTCGATGTCGGCGTAGGGGTTTCGGTCGGCGGCGGAAGCGTCGGGGTGGATGTTGGCGTCAGGATCGGTGTTTCTGTCGGTGTGGGAGATGGCGTACCCGACACGGTAGGCGTAGGCGTCGGGGTGATCGTTTCTTCCGTCGGGGTAACGGTGGGCGTTGGGGTGACCGTTTCCTCCGTCGGTGTGATGGTAGGGGTCGGAGTGACGGTTTCTTCCGTCGGTGTGACGGTGGGGGTCGGCGTGTCTGTGGGAGTTTCCGTCACCGTAGGCGTTGCCGTCACCGTGGGCGTCCCTGTAACTGTGGGGGTCGGGGTCGGGGTGAGCGTCGGCGTGCCCGTTCGCGTGGGCGTGAACGTCGGCGTCACCACTACGGTCGGCGGCAAGAAGATCCGCTGCCCGGCGATAATCCTGTCACTTTGCAGACAGTTAGCCCAGATGATGTTCTCCACGGTGGTGCCGTGACGCTGCGCCAGGCTGTACAACGTGTCGCCACGCTGCACCACGACAAGTATCCACCATATCGGCGGACCACAGCGCGGCACCACCTGGGTGGGGGTCGCAAACGCCAGCGGGGGCAGATAAATCACGTCACCGGGTTGAATACCTGAATTAACGAGACAGTTCCCCTGCATCAGCAGGTAGACGCTGCTACGCGCCGCCGATGCCAGCAACGCGAGCGTATCGCCGGCCTGCACGATGTAAGGCTGCCAGTCTGCAGGCCAGATGCACAGTACCGGTGTCGGGGTCAGCAGTGGCGTGCGTGAGACACTCGGTGTCTGGGGCGTATCCGGCGTCGATGAGATAAGGGTAGGGTAGAGCGTCGTCGTGGGGAGCTGGATCACGCGCGTCGAACGCCGTGCCATAAGCATCGGGTCCACTTGCGTCAGCAGCATGCTCCCCAGCACCATGCTGAGGGTGAGAATGCCCGTAAGAATTGCGCCTAAAAGGCGAATTAGCGGACGGCTTTCCAACAGGTTCAACCTCGTTATTTCTTTACGTGATTCGTCGGCAGAATGAAGTTAAACGTACTGCCGATTTCGGGCTGACTTTCCACCCAAATGCGCCCACCATTGGCTTCCACCAACGTCTTCGCCACCGCCATGCCCACACCGGTTTCGCCCATTCCCTGGATGAGTGGTTGGCTCGCCCGGGTAAATCGCCGGAAGACGCGCGGATAATCCTCCGGCGCTATGCCGCCCCCAGTATCCATCACCGAGATGCGGATAAAACGGTTGCTTAACGTCCCGCTGGCCTTGGAGGATTCGTCCTCACCTGCGCTGATTACCACCTCGGTGCCTTCTTGGGAGCACAACGCGGCGTTGGAAATCAAGCGCAGCAAAATCTGGTAGAGACTGTCGCGGTCGGCGCGGACGGAGGCCAGCGCGGGTGGTAAATCGAGACGCACGGCCAGCTTGCGCTCGCGGAAACGCGCGGCCAACCCCATTACCGCCTCTTCGATGATCTCAATAAGATTGACCGCCTGTGGCGAGAGTTCGACGGGCCGGCTGTCCGGCGAGGCCGTGCGCACCAGATCGTTGAGCAGATGATTCATCTGTTCGATATTGGCCTTAACCCTTTCAAGGAATTGCTTTTGCATCTCCGTCAAGATGCCGGCCTGTTCTCCCAGCAAAAGATCGGTATAGCCGGTGATCGACGTCATTGGGGTGCGGAATTCATTCGCCAGGCTGACGAGGGCTTCCTGGCGCTCCGCATCGCTCTCTGGGGTGCGCACTGTAATGGCCAACCCATTGGGCTGACCATCGCGGCCCACGAGCGCGACCAATTCGGCCTCGATGATGCTCTGTTCAATCGTCAACGTGAGATGCGCATGTTTGAGGCTGTTGGGGACATTCCGCGCAAGCAGGGCATCGACCGTCTGCGTCCAGCGTGGATCGGGGTACGCGCCATTGATGGGGATGCCGGCCACATCGCCACCCGGCAGGCGCAACATCTGGCGTGCGACAGCATCCGCCATCATGATGAGGCCATCCGCGTCCGCAACGATAAGCCCCACCGCGGCGGGGTTTTGTGCAGCCGGGCTGTTCCCGGCAAGCGCGACCTGTTCCTGGAGCGATGCCACCTGCGCCTCCAACTGCGCTTGCTCATCGAGAGCCGCGTCCAGATCGGTCTTGAGTTGGGTCAGCTTGCTGGCCAAAGGCCCGCGTTCCTGCAGCAACATATCGCGATCGCGTGTCAGCTCCTGGATCTTGTCGTGTAGGGTCTCCCGCTCGTTGACCAATTCCTGTACTTCTTCCTGCCAGAAATTAGCTTCCGTTTCGGTCAATCCTTGGGATTGCGAGGCCAACTCGCGGTTGAGCCGTACAAGCTCCTGGTCCCGCGATTCGATCTCCCGTGTCAGCACTGCGATCCGCTCATCAAATGTCTGGATGTCGGCCCGCGCCTGTGCCAGGGAAACCTCTAACTGTTGGCGCTCGGTGTCGGAGCCACGCAGGCGGGACAAAAACGACATATCCTGCGTTTGCTTACGCGCCCGCGCGAGTGAAGCGCCGAACAGCGCCGCGACCAATTGTTGAGTGTTCAGCGCCTCATCGGACCAACGCTGTTTGCTGTCTAGGTTGCTGAGCAGCATCAATCCAATGGCCTCGTCTTTGTCCACCAGGGGCACAATGGCTAACGGCGCCGTGTTCTGAATGCCCAATTTGCTGTACAACGCCGTCAGCCACATTGTACGGGATGACGTCGGCACGACCTGCGCACGTTTCTGAGTGTAGACCTCGGCCAGAACCGGATAATCATCGAGGACGAGCGGCGGCGTTTCGATCTGTGCGGCGTTCGGTGGATGCAAAGCGACGACGTTGAGGATCGAGGACGCGTCACCGGAAGGCAAAGCCACAGCGCACATCTCCACACCCAGGAGACGTGCCAATTTCGAGGAAGCCAGGATCAAAGACGGGGCCAGGTCGCGCGCGGACTCGACACCCTGTAACAAATCGAGCAGAGCATCGCTATCGAGGGCCATCCCACCTTTTGTGGGTAACGATGCAGGCAAGGTTGGGGCCGGTACCGGCACGGCGACCTGGAGCGTCGATAATTGCCGGTGAACCAGTGCCGCAAGCAGCGGCAGCGTGACCAACGAACTCAGCCGCAGCCATCCCGAAAAATGCAGTTCTGCATCGGGCCAGCGAAACTGCGCCACATGGCCGAGCAGCCAAAACAGACCCAGGGTCACCGCCCACTCCCATTCGGGCGGTCGCGTTACCAGCGCCACCAGCAAATAAAGCACCAGGAACGCAAGCGTGAGTATTTCCCAGGTTCGCTCGTAGAACAGGCCGTTGAATGCATAGCCCCCGGCTTCCCAGACGGGCCACAAGGCAGCCGTCACACCGTAGAAAACCAGGCTGGCGCCGAGCAGAAGTCCGATGAAGATCGTTTGCCAACGTGCCGGGCGCGCGCTAAACAACGCGGCCCAGATCACCAAAAGCACGCCGGCAAATTCCAGCCAGCGTTCTAGCGGCGGCAAGAGAAGCGCCGGAGAGAGCAGTCCCACCGTCCCCAGCAGCCCAATGACGGTCAGCACGACCTTACCGAGCAGCATCCCGGCAATCGCCCACAACCAGCGCGAGGACAACGACGAGGGTGCGCGGCGGCGTGCTGTCAACGCGGGAAGAAGCGCCTGTTGCAAAGCAAAGAGCGTCACCAGGAAGTAGACCAAGTCCCCGGGTGGACGGGTGATCAACTGGATAGCCTCGTACAAAACGTTCATTCTCGCTCTTCCTCCAGCGCTTTATCTGCTAACCCAAACAAACCGAAATCAAAAGGGGGATTGACACCCGTTTTCTTACTCACTGTGCAAGTATCTGACCGGTTAGACCCTACTTCTGATTATAGAGCAAAGAGCCACTGTTGCAAGGAGCGGCTTTTTTAGTGGGGATTTTTGTGGCGGGGCGCAGCCCCGCCACAAAAATCCCCTTTACCCTCTGGCCTTGCACCCTAATTAAAAAGACTTTTTTAATTAAAACTACAAGAAAGGGAACAATTTGTGGTATAATAACGTTGATTATTTATACGGAATCATAGGGGTTAATCGATGTCACGGTATTGGAAAGTCTTGTTTTTACTGTTGCTTTTGCTGCTGGTGCCTGCGGGTGTGCAAGCGGCTGCTGTGCACAATCCAGGCTCGGATCTCTTTTCCGCCGACCCTGCGGCTGATTACGTCTGCCCGGCGAATGTCACGCAGCGGTATCCGGCCCGCTGCCCCTCCTACAGCCCGGGCGCGCGCCAGACCCGCATAGAATATTTACGGGCGACGTTGCCCAATCCCCTGCCTGAGCTGGCCGTCGAGCCTTTGAAAGTCCCTGAAGATACAATTACGCCGTATACCTTCGCCTACGTCCGCCCGCTGCCGGCAGCCTCCTACCGTCATCCCGAGGAAGCGGCGGCCGGGCTGCCACCGCTACGCGAGTTCCTGGCCGGCGACAACTGGGTCAGCATCCTCGGTGAGGTGGAATACAACGGCCAGATGTGGTACGAGATCAACGAAGGCGAATTTATCCTTGCCGATCATATCGCCATCACCAATCCATCGCGTTTCCACGGCGTGCTATTGCAAGAACAGCCGCAGTATCCGTTCGGGTGGATTAACCGCGACGTCAACCCTTCAACGGTTCCCGGCGGCCCGGCGCGCACCGACATTGTGTTCCGGCGCTACGACCTCATCACCATCTTCGCGCAAGAATTGCTCGGCGAGACGATGTGGTACCTGGTCGGCGAGGAGCAGTGGGTGGATCAATCCTTCACCTCCCGCGTGGACGTTGATCCTATCCCGGAGGGCGTCGCACCCGGCGAGAAATGGATTGAGGTGAATACCTACGAGCAGACGTTGGCCGCTTACGAGGGTGAGCGTATGATCTTTGCGACACTGGTCTCCACAGGCCGCTCCAACACGTGGACGCCCAATGGGCTGAGTCGCATCTGGGGGAAGCTGCCATCCACGCCAATGATCAACCGCGACGTGGGGCCGGATGATCCCGGCTGGTATTACCTGGAAAACGTGGAATGGACGCAGTACTTCAACGGCGCGTATGCGTTGCACGCTGCCTACTGGCACAACTCCTTCAGCTTCACGCGCAGTCACGGCTGCGTAAATCTGGCCATTCTCGACGCGAAGTGGCTTTTCGAGTGGACGACACCCTACACCCCGGCTGACACGAAAATCGTCTACAGCAGCACTTCCAATCCAGGGACGTGGGTATGGGTGCATAAAACGGGACCGGTTCCGGGGCAGGAATAGCGGAGCATCGCTATCGAAAAACCGCCGTAGCATTGGTGCTGCGGCGGTTGCTATTTTCTGGCCGGACGCCGTTTTACGCTACCCGAGTTGTTCAGTCCCCCACAAAATCAATCTCCGCTTCAGGCGCTTCGGAGGCAGGGACAAAGCGCAGGGGCCATTCTTGGCCGTCCAGACAACCCAGATATTCGTGATCGGCTAAAGCTTCTAGCAAGACGTCAGTTTCTTCCGCCGCACCACTGAGCCGCCATACGCCTTTGAAGCGCGTCACCCACAATGCGGTGGCGGGCGGGGCTGCCAGGTCCACCACGTACATCCCCCAGTGGTCGATCAATTGCAGGGTGGCGTGGTCATCAATGCCCTCCGCGACCCAGTAGACGTTGGTGAACGTCCTTCCGCCCACGTTCATCGGCATTTCGACGACCACAGGAGCTTGCCCGGTCAGCTCCAGGCACAATTTCTGGTTGTATTCGGCCATATACGGATGTGCGGACTGCCGCAAGAAGACCACCTGCCCCCAATCGTCCGGCAACGGGATGGCGATTTCTACCCATGGTTCGTCGTCGGGATTCCAGTTTTGACCCTGCGCCCATTCGCGCAAGCCGAGAAAGGCCAATCCGCCGCCTATTGCCAGCACGGCCAACAGTGCCACCATCACACAGGCCAGCGCGCCGCAGCCAATCGCCACAATCCACGGCCAGCGCCGGTGGGATGTCGTCCGTGTCACTGTCATAAAAATCTCCTTGGAAAATGGCCTCAACGGATTGACCGGACTAAGTCTCTATCCGAAAATTGTGCTGGCGAGCGTTTCTGGTGCGTCAACGGCGAATTTTCGGATAGGTTCTAAACGGAAAAATATCCGCTAGATTCTGTTGAATCCGTTCTGTTCGTTGAGGCTTTTCTCAAAGCAGATTTTAGACCGGGTGAGCAGATGGTCAAGCCTTTGTTCGGTGACAGGGTCGCTGCCGCTCGCCAGAGGAAGGTAGAATTGCGCGCATACCGATTGCCTGAATCGCAGCCTGTGGTATAATCTCCTTCGTCGTTGGGGCGTGGCCAAGCTGGTAAGGCAACGGACTTTGAATCCGTGTATCGTACGTTCGAGTCGTACCGCCCCAGTCTCCAGTCTGAAGTAGAGAACACAAAACGGTGCGGAGTCTTCCGCACCGTTTTGTGTTGGTGTTAGGGTTGCCTGACTTTTGTTTCGAGCGTCAAGGTTGCCGTTTCCAGTCCAGCAGCGGAGGCGGTGAGGGTGATGCTCCCTGCCTGCCGCGCAGACTGGACGATGACCTGCGCCAGCCCGTTGAAGGCTTTACGCCGCCAGGGTTCCGCCGGGGCGATGAGTTGTACCAACCCCGGATCGCGGTTCAGTTCCTCCCACATAGACTTTTTCCGCAGCCGCCGCCCGGTGACGGCGTAGTCGTTGCGTCCTTCCTTGAGGATGGTGTGATCGAGGCGGTACGCCTGGTGCGGGTCGTCGCGCGGGACATCCGCCGCCAGCAGATGCCCGTTGACGTAGATGCTCTGCTCTTCGACGATACTCTTGGTGAGCAGGGTGACGGTGGTTTCGGGCGTGAGCGCGGGCAGATCGAATGTTCCACGCACCACGATGAGCGGGTCCTTGTAGACTTGCCAGTCCGGGTCTTCGTCCTGGAAGGCCGGCTGCCAATCCGTGTCGTCGAATCCGGCGGCGACTTCCGGGCGGTCGTCGAGCCGTTCCACGGCCAATTCTTTGAGGCCCACAATCGGCGCGGTGCTCACGCTCTCGATGAACTGCTCCGCTGCGTGGCTCGAAGGGTCGCCGTTGCCCACGCCGATGATCTTTCCCGGCCTGGCCAGCGCGAAGTGGATTTCGTCTTCGGCGATGGGGACAAGCCGTCCTTGCGCGTCGCATACTTGCACGGCGATGACCGCCACGTCCGCGCCGTCGGCCTGGAGGCGCAGACGATCCGCCGTCAGGTGCAGCGCCGCCGCCGGGCCGGTCGTGGCGACTTCGGCGGTGAGGACGAGTTGTCCCGCTCGATAGCCGCGCGCCAGCAGCGTGCCCGGCGCGTAGGTGACGTTCCACTCGAGATGTCCGTTGACCGGCATGGCTTGCCGCCCCAGGCTCAAGTCGTTGAGGAAGAGTTCGACTTCTTCGCAATTGCCGTACACCGTCACCGGGATGGCCTCGCCCTCGCGCCCCGGCCAGTTCCAGTGCGTCGCGATGTGCAGCACCGGTTCTCTGCCCCACCACGCCTTGAGGTAGTAGAAGCCGTCCTTGGGGAAGCCGCACAGGTCGAACAGGCCGAACTGCCCGACGACGACCGGCCAGCCGGTGGGGACGGGTTCGCCGTGATAGTCGAAGCCGGTCCAGTAGAACAGGCCGGCCAGGAACGGGCGGGCGGCGTAGAATTGCCAACCGGATTCGGTGCCCACGTTTTCCGGCATGCGGTTTTCCGGCGCCATGTGCCCGCGCTGCGGGTCGCTCACGTAGACGCCCCGCGTCTGGTGTGTGGTGGTCTCCTCGGTGCCGACGCCCGCCTGCCAGGGGAATTTGGCGTGATGGCCGTCGATGTCGCCCTGGACGATGTAGTTATAGCCCATCACCTGAGCCGCCATCCCGCTGCCGGTATCCCAGCCGCCGCTGCACGCCACGGTGAACACGCGGGATGGGTCGAGCGTTTGCGCAAAACGCTGCATCGTGGCGGTGATGCGCGCGCCCTTGACGTTGCCCTCGATGGCCCATTCCTCGTTGCCAAGCGACCACAGCACGACCGAGGGGTGGTTGCGGTCGCGCTTGATGAGGCGCTCGAGGCAGCTAAGATGTTCCTCGTTGCAGCCCATCAGCCGGTTCTCGTCGAGCACCAGCATCCCCAGCCGGTCGCAGACGTCGAGCAGTTCCGGGGTGGGGGGATTGTGGGCGGTGCGGATGGCGTTGCTGCCCATCGCCTGCAACTGCCGGACGCGGTATTCCTGCAAAGCGTCGGGAATGGCTGTCCCAACCCCGGCGTGATCCTGGTGCATGTTGGTTCCCATCAGTTCCACGCGTTCCCCGTTCAGGAAAAAGCCCGCGTCGGGGTCGAAGCGCACGGTGCGGATGCCGAAGGACGTCGTGTACGTATCCACCACATCTCCATCCACCCGCAAGACAGTGTCGAGCCGGTGGAGGGTGGGATCGGCGAGCGACCACAGACGCGGATTTGCCACGTGATACCGGCTGACAAATTCCTGCTGCTCGCCAGGACGCAGTTCGCAGCGGTGCACACCGGATGCAACGGTGGTTCCCGCCGTGCCCACGATGGTTTCGGCCAGATCGAACGTGACGCTTTCCGGCCCTTCATTGATGACCGTCGTGCGTACCGTGATGTCTGCGCCATTGTCGCCGATGTCCGTGGTGACGAACGTGCCGTAGGGGGCGACGTGCAGGGGCGCGGTTTTGGTCAGCCAGACGTGACGGTAGATACCCGCGCCTTCGTAGAACCAGCCCTCCTCCAATGTCGCGTCGGCCCGCACGGCGATGACGTTGTCGCCACCGTAATCCAGGTAATCGCTGATGTCGTACCGGAAGCTGGTGTACCCGCTGTGCTCATTGCCCACGTAGAAGCCGTTCACCCAGACGATAGCATCGTGGTGGACGCCGTCGAATTCCAGCGAGATGCGCCGCCCCAGGTCGGATGCGGGGACGAAGAAGCGCTTGCGATACCAGCCCACGCTGTTTTCGGGGAAGGCGCGCCCGATGGCCTTGTAGCCGTGGCTGTGCCCGCCGCGCGCGTCGAAGGGCAACTCGACGCACCAATCGTGCGGTAGGTCGAGGACGCGCCAGCCACGGTCGTCGAAGCCTTTCGCCGCCGGGCCGTCGCCGTAGCCGGTTTTTGTCATGTACGAGAAATAGCCGGTCCCGTGGTTGAAGTCGCGTTGGGCATCGTAAGCGTGGCCCAGCACAAAACGCCAGCCGGAGTCCATCAAGAGTCGTTCTCGATTTGCAGGTTTTGACATCGCCTTGATCCTTTCCAAAGATGCCATTCTTGGCTACCAAGCTCTATGTCACGCCGCCGCGCCCAGACCTCGTCACTTGTCCGGCACTTGATGCAGGGACGCGTTTGCCAGCAATGTAGACCCGGAGTACTCAGGGTAACCTGGTTATAGGATCTCCACCAACCCTTGACCGCCATCCACGCGCACCCGGTCGCCGGTCTGGAGGCGGGTGGTGGCATTGCCGCAGCCGACCACTGCCGGGATGCCTAGTTCACGGGCGACGATAGCGGCATGGCTGAGGGGCGCGCCCAGGTCGGTGATGATGGCGGCGGCGCACGGGAAGAGCGGGGTCCAGCCGATGTTCGTCATCGTGGTCACCAGCACCTCGCCAGCCTGGAATTGCCCGCTCTCCTCCAGCCGCTCCAGCTTCCGTACTGTCCCTTCCACCACACCCAACGCACCGGGCGCGCCATGGATAACGCGCTCATCTATTGTAGCGGGTAAAACTGCCTGGGCACGAGAGTCGTATAGGTCGCTGCGCCGGTTGGGGTCGGCGGCCCAGGTGAATGGGTTAAAACGCCCGCAGATCAGGGTGGGATAAGGTGGCAGGGCGCGGTAGCGCTCGTAGGTTTCTTGCCGGGTGGGGATGAGGGCCAAAGCCGATGTGTCGCCTGCCAGTCCGGCCAGCACTTCCTCGATGGTCAAAAAGAACACCCCCTCACCGCTACCCAGCATCTGCCCGGCGCGCAGGGCAAACGCCCGTAAGATGGTCATACCGCGCGTCGCCTCAGAACGCACGGCTTCGCGACGGCAGGCATCTTGGGCGGTTCGTGCCAGGCGCTTTTGCATGGACCTTGCCTTCTGCGGGTATTGGGCGCAAAAGCGTCCCCAGGTGGCCTGGTAGGCATCGCGCTGGCGCGCCAGCCTCGCATCCACATCCACCGGCGCTTTGGCCCATTCGGCCAGTTGGCGGTCGAGCCAGGCAGGATCTTCCATCGGGCGCGGCCAGGCACATTCACTCTCGTTCTCGCCGCGGTGGCCGTAGGCTTCCAGGTAGGCTTCACGGCTCATCTCACCGCGCGACACCATGCCCAGACCGGCCATCGGACCGAGGCTTTCCAGGCGGGAGGATAAGCCACTCAAATTCGAAAGCAGGGCGTTGGCGTCATCCGCCCCGACCAGGGTTTTTAGCTCTTGTTCCAGCCTTACCTGTGCATCTGAGGCTGTGGCTACAACGTAGAACATGCCATCGCGGTAAGTTGGCACGATTTCATCTTGCCACAGGCGCACCAGCGCGGCCTCGCTTTCGCTCTGTTCGATTTGTGTTCGCAACCAGGCACAGTGCTGCCGGTTTTGGGCCAGGAACGCCGGTGCCTTTTTCCTGTATCGGGCAAATTGACGGGAGGTACGCCATAGACCGGGCAAGACTGAACGTTGCCATTCTTGCTTCGTGACGGGCAGCAAGGGGATTTCCATCTCGTCGGGAATTTGCCCCCACCAACCGGCCATTTCGCGGTAAGCGCGGTGGGCATCGCCTTTGAACATAGGCGCAAAGGCCGAAATCTGCACGCTGAGGTTGGAATAAAAACGCCCGCCGATGATCCCGTTTAGTGGATAGCCCTTGATGGTCAGTGATGGACCGCCGATTGTTTCCACGTAGGGACGCAGCGAGGCGGTAAATGGTGTGAGTATATCGGGGCAGGCTTCCATCAGGTTGGTGGCCGACCACAAGAAATTGCCTTTCAGGGTATCGTTCCACACGGCGGTGACGGGATTGTAGCCATTCAAAGTGGTGATTGGGCGCGCCTGCAAGATGGCTAATTTACCGCCAGCCACCGCCCACTCGATATCTTGCGGGTAGCCCATCTCGTTCTCGATCTCATGGGCGTGGCGGTGCAGCATTTTTGCTACCTTTTCTAGTTCTACCGGGCCGTGATAGGTACCTGCTGTGCGTTCAAAGCTAAATTCCGATGCCGTAACCTGCCCCGAAACCAGCTTGTCACCCATGCCCGCCACAACATTGCCCGTCATGCGCATCAGATCGCCGTGGATGGGGTCGGCGGTGAACAGCACACCCGAGAAGTCGGCTTGCACCAGGCGTTGAATTACCACGGCGATTTCCTGGCCGCCTGCATCCATACCCTGTGCCTGGCTGTAGGCTTGCACCCGCGCGTGGTGTCGCGACTGGCGCACAGTGCGGATGGCCTGGCGGATTTCCTCATCCGTTTTTGCTCCCAGAACACTCTCGAACTCTCCCGCGAATGAGGCCTGTGCCGAGTCTTCGTTCAATGCTGATGAGCGTACAGCAAAGGGGATCGGCTTACCTGCCCGGATGCGGGATAGCTGTGCGCGCGTCAGTTCCCACGCTTCGGCGGTTAACTCATCGCCAGCGAAGGCAGCCGGAAGCAGCACGCAACCATCAGGTACGGGAAAGCCGGCCTGCCAGAGCCGTGCCAACGCCCGCCCCTTGCCCCCGGCAGAAACCGCCTCGCTTGGTGGCAGCTTGCCAAAGGCGTAGACTGCCTTGCCCGGTTGCTCAAACGCCAGACGCTTTTGCAGGCGCATCAGTTGATTTCCCAGCCAAGTGAAAGCGAGATATCCCAACGTTCCCGCCAGGAAACTCAACAACACCAGGGCCAGGGTGTTTTTGATCCATCCAAAGCTGATGAATGTGATGGCAAACGCTGACGCCCCGGCATTTGCCAGGATGACGACAATCACTTTACGGTGTCTGTCGTTCATGTCGTTTCCTCATTCTCCTGGATTTCGTCCATTAGGGATTGGATTGCTGCCGAATAGTGTTCATATTTTTCCAGAACTGCTGTAGCTTTGACAATGGCCAGCCCCTCATCCAGATCGCCAAGAACGAGTAGTTTATCGCCTACTTCGATGCCAAAATCGCGCCGTGCCTCCGCCGGGATGACAATCTGTCCGCGATTACTGACCGTGATTGAGCCGTAGAAACGTCTTCTTTCGGGTGGTTTGTCTGTCATGAAACCCTCCTTGTCTTGTAAGTAAGATATACAAGACTAATCTTACCATCTTTTTGCCGGTTTGTCAAGATACAAGAGGGGAACGGTCACAGCTTTTACAAGAAAGGCCTGGGCAGAATAAAGTAAAGAAGATGCAATAGCAGGAAACAAAACGGGGCAGAGAGTCATCAGCCCCGTTTTTTGTGGAGACAAATGCGCATCCGCCGATGTTACCCGTTACCGCTGCATCTGTCGTCGATGTCGTCGATGTCGTCGAGTCGAAAAATCGCGAACAAAACGGAAAAGGAGTTCAAAATGCAAATCGGGATGCGGGTGCGGATGCAGTTGCGGATGCACTTTCGGATGCAGTTCGAGTGTGTTTTTTGGGCCTCAATCAAGATGTGGAGAATCCACGCTCGACTATGCGTCCAAAGTTTGGTGGTGTTTCCCTTGCCGCGGCGTTACCGGCGCATCCGCTGTCGGTGCTGTCGATGCTGTTCAGTCGAAAAATCGCGAACAAAACGGAAAAGGAGTTCAAAATGCAAATCGGGAAACACTTGGGGAAACGCCGGGATGCGATTCTGGGGAAACACGGGAAACATCATAGTGTTGAGGGTGAGGGTGATGAGGCGCCGGGCGGTGAAGGCGATTCGATGCCACGTCATAGGTTACGTCCGCTTTTGATTGCTTTCTTTTTAGCACGGATGTTCTAGGAGGTCAAGGGGGGGAAAGGGAACTCCCCCGGTCTATGGGGGGACGGGGGAGTGGGGGGAGTTATGGGTAACGGCTTGTGCTTCACCTGCGCAGCGGAGCGGCGTCAGGTGAAAGCGCTTGTTAGCGCTGTTTTTCTTTTGCCTCGCAATCCATCAGAACATCCCGAATCTCTCTAGGGTTATGGACCAACCGCGCTTCTGCCCCCTTGCAGTTCAGCGAGGTTGAGGCGGATGTCGCGCAGTTCGGCCTCCGTGAGGCCCCACAGCGCACCGGCGGCCTCGTCCACGGCGGCTTCGACGCGGCGCAGTTCGGATTGTGCGGTGGCGTCTCCGGCGTAGGCGGCGGGTGCCAGCGCGTGCGCCTCCTGCGAGAGGGTCGCCAGTTGGCGATGGGTAGGATTGGCGGGGTCGTAGCGGGGAATACAAATTCGCTCAACGATATTGGGTGATGCTATGCCCCCACCACCGCCAGAGTATGATGAAATAGCCGAAAGATTAATAACGCTCGAGTTGAAGCAGGCACAGAAGAAGTGTGCTTCTTCCATTGTTAAAAACGCAACAAACGATGTATTATGTTCTGGTATTATTACTTTTCCTGCTCTATTATCGCCAATTACTGTTGATATTAGCTCGCGTGATATCCACGGCCACACCACCTTCCATGGCATGAAAGTGGTCTCATTGATGTTGCCTAAGATGTAAAAGGGATGCCCTTGTCGGAGCAGGCGGTAGCCAGAGCGTTGCAGTAGCAGTTCACGGAAGCGATAGAGATACGACCAGGTTCTTGGAAAATCACGCTGTACTGTTTCCTCGGGCAGCGTTTGCCACAAAGTTTCTGGCGTGTGGGGCAGCAGGATGTGTAATGATGGTTCAGCCTGCCAGCGTTTCACGTCGCGCCCGCGCAGCAGGGGGTAGAGCAGGTCCGGTTCCAGATCCACCGTCATCTCTTCCACTTCGCGCTTGGCCCCCTCAGTGAAATTGCGCGCGACCACCGGGCCGTCGGGACGTTCGGTTAGTATCTCCAACCAATAGACGGCGTTGGCCCAGGTGCAGGTTCCGGCGCGGGCCTGATACTCTGATTTCCCCAACACCTTGCGCACGGCCTCCAGGGCTTTGGGCCGGGCAGTGAGCCACGCGCTGGTGAGGTCGGCGGCGTCTACCGGTGCGGCCTGGAAGTTCAGGCGTTGGGTCTGCGCCAGGACTTCGTCCATGGTGCTGTCGTAATCCAATCGTCCGCGCGTCGTCTTTTGCCAGTAAGTGTAAGGAATGGGGTAGCGGGTCGCTTCGCCCTTCCGCAACACGAAGACGCTGGTGCGCGTACTGGCCCCCTCGAAGACTTGCAAGCTGCTCAGATCGTCAAGGTGCAATACCCTGATTGGTATTTCTTGATCCACCTTCCCGCTCCCGGCAGGCGCGGGAAGCATAAAACGCCGGAAGGCTGCATTAGCGCCGGTCTTCCACACACTTTGCGTGATGACGAAGCCCAACTTGCCGCCGGGTTTGAGATAACGGTCGGCAGCCACATACGTCATCAGCGTCGAAAGGTCGCGCTTTTGTTTGCCTAGCTCAAACTGCTCGCTTTCTTTCCCCTTGGTCGCTACCAATCCGTAATGCTGCCACAAGTCGGCGCTTTGTTCGCGGTAGCCCTGTGGCAAGCTTTCCCAGTTGATCCACGGCGGGTTGCCCACGACGTAGTCGCACGGCTCCAAAAAGAGCGGCATAAAGGCGTTCTTGAGCACGCGCACCCAGATGCCATCCAGCCCGCGCCGGTGCAGGTCGCTCAATTGCGCGTACAGGTCTTCCAGCACGGTCTCGATGCCGGCGTGGGTGACGATTTCCGGCAGTTCGCGGCGGCAGCGCTCCAGGAACACGGCTGGCGCGAAACCGCCGTTCACGCACGTCTCCAGTACATCGGCGAAGCGCTCCATTTTCTCGCGCGTGTCGATGGTGTCCGGGACGGGCAGCGCGCCCACGGCAGTCTCCAGGATGCGGCGGTCCAATGCGAACAGCCCTTCGCCTTGCGCCGGGGTGAGCACGCTGTCGGCCAGGTAGATGGGGATTTCGACTTCGCGGCGACGGTAGGGCAGCAGGTCGGCAATCGCCAGCAGGTAGTTCACCCGCGCGGCCAGCACGGCCAGCGGATTGAGATCGATGCCGGCGATGCTCGCGAGGATGATTTCCAGCGTATCGCCTTCGGCCAATCCAGCCTGACGGCAGTTGGCTTTCAGCGCGCGGATGGCGAGAACGGGGAATGTGCCGGAACCGCAGGCGGGATCGAGCAGGCGTTTATGGAGGGTGGGCGGGCTGGAAGCGCGTCCCACTTTGGGCATCTGGAACAACGGCTCGCCCAATTGCATCAGCAGGCGCTCGGCCAGCCAATCGGGCGTGTAAAATTCGCCCAGGTCGTGGCGGATTTCGCGGGGCAGTAGGTAATGGTAGAGCTTCTTGAGCAAGTCGCGCGCGCTATGTGGGTCATCCTGCACGGTGACGGGGTTGTATTCGGCCAGGCGGGTCAACGTCTGGCGCAGCGCGTCCTCGATCACGTTGTCCCACGCGCTCAGATACCACGAGAAAAAATCGCCTTCCAACAAGTTCTTGAGGCCCAGGGCGCGAAAGATGCCGCCGTCTTCCATCCGGCGCAATTCGTGGCGCAGCGCCTCGCCGTACTGATTAGCGACGGTGGTCAACGGCGTCGCGCCGAGCGTTCCCCCGGCGTGCGCCTGCAAGACCAGCCGGGCGATGTTTTTCACCAGAAACGAGAAGTAGGTCTGGATGGCGAAGAAGAAGCGGGGGATGTCGACTTCGCCGGGACGCAAGCCCATACCCCCTGCAAAAGCGCGCAATTCCTGGCGATGCTTGACCTGTCCCTCGGCCGCCTCGAAGCCGGCCGTCTCGCCAAAAAAACGCTGCCATTGGGAAAAAAGACGCTGTGTGAGATCGTCCGGGTTGTGGGTGAGCGCGTAATATAGCGCGCGCGTCACCTGGCGGCTGAGGTCATTCTGACTGCCGAAGTCCTCCACCAGGTTCTCCGGTGTGAGCGCGCGTCCGGAGGCCAGCGAGAAGAGCGCGCGCAGGAACCGTTCGGCGGAAGTAGCATTGACGGCCAACGGTTCTTCGACAATGACGTGGCCCTCGTGGTAGCGGACGAAGATGAAGTAATGCCCGTCAAAGGCCACGCCGAGCAGTCGCTCACGCGCCTGGCGTTCGGCCTGGGCCAGGCCGGTCAGATAATCCTTGACCTGCTGAACCGCGTGTTGGGTTTGGCCGTGGCTCAACTGCGGGCGCAACGCGCCGGGCGGCTCGTATTCGATGACGTAGCGGTTATAGACGGCGTCGGCGCGGCCGGTCGCCAGCGTATATTCCTGGCGGAACGTCATCTCCACGCCCAACTCGCCGGCAATGGCGGCGATGGCGTTGTTCATCGTGTGCTCAAACTCGGCCTCGTTGTGGGCGGCGGCTGCTGCAACAGCGATCTGCCGCGCAAACGCGGGCGCGCTCTGGCGCAAATAGGTGTAAGTCTCGGTAACGGTGCGAACCGGCATAGCTTTCGACGCCTCCATTTGACTTGTGTGGCTGCAAGGTTATGGTACGTACAGTTTTGGCAGAGCTTTGGCCATCAACGCCCACGCTCATTTTCTCAACGTTTGCACTCTTGCTGCCGCCACCTTTCAGGAGCAATCTGCTAGCGACTGGTGTTTCTCTTAGCCATTCAAGAGCGCGTCTCTTGTGATTTGTATTGCTCTGCCTTCTTTTCATCAGCGCTCAACTTAGAATAAGACTCCCACCATAGAACAATCACGCCAATGAGTATAAGAATTGCAGTAACCATTGACAATACTACACTCTCGCTCCAAATAAATACCCATATACCGTATCTTATCAAAAAAACGGGGGAATCACGGCGCAGCCCAGGAATC
>DAIUDK010000025.1:32699-40967 GCA_036845725.1 Chloroflexota bacterium | reverse complement strand
CGTTTAGTGCTTATGTCAATTTTGGCTGGCGGTTAAAAATTCACGAGTTACGAATCACAGATAACTGTTCCTGATCGTAATTCGCTATTTGCCATTCTCAGGAGGTAACTTATGTACGGTTATAGTGGCAAGATTTTGCACATCGACCTGACCACACGGAAGACCTGGGTGGAAACCAAACCCGAAGCATGGTACAAGGTTTACATCGGTGGCGTTTCTATGGCGGCGCGGCTGCTGTGGGAGAACATCAAGCCGGGCTGCGAACCGCTTTCGCCGGACAACCCCATCTGTATCGCCAACGGCATCTTCGCTGGGACACCGGTGCCGGTGGGCGGAAAGTACGGTCTGGCTTCCAAATCACCGTTGACCGGCTTCATGGGCGACAGCCTCTCCGGCAGTTGGTTCCCCGTCGCGCTCAAGCGCACCGGGTGGGACGGCATCGTCATTCACGGGGCCAGCGCGGAGTGGGTCAACGTATTCATCGACGATGGCCGGGTGATGTTCCGCGACGCGCGCAAGCTGCTGGGCAAGGGTACCTTCGAGACCGAGGAGGCCATCCGCGAGGAATTGCTGGATGACCAGGTGCGCTCTGCGACCATCGGCCCGGCCGGTGAGAATCTGGTGCGGTTTGCCAACGTCACCAACGACGGGCGGCAAGCCGGCCGCACGGGACACGGGGCGGTATGGGGATCGAAGAAGCTCAAGGCCGTCTCCGTGCGCGGTACGAAGGGCGTCGTCGTAGCCGACCCGGATACGCTGATGAAGATGTCGTTCGACATCACCGAGCAGGCGCAAGGGCCGTACACGGTCAAATACCGCATGTTGGGCACGGCAACCAACGTCCTCAATATGAACAAACTGGGGTTGCTGCCGACGCGCAACTATCAACAGGGCACCTTCGAGATGGCCGAACAGGTTAGCGGCGAGTACCTCGAAGAGCACTTTAAAGTCAAGAAGATTGCATGCGCGCAATGTCCCATTGCCTGCGAGCAGGTTTCGGCGGCCACGCAGGGGATGTATGCCGGTGCGATGACGGGTATCGAGTACGAATGCCTCTATGCTAACGGTCCGAATCTGGGCATTGGCGATTTAAATGCCGTCATTAAGCTGATCGACGTCGCCGACCGGGGCGGGCAGGATGCGATGAGCCAGGGCGTGACGATTTCCTGGGCGATGGAATCCTTCGAGCGTGGCGTGTTCACGAAGGAGGATTTCAAGTGCGCCAAGTACCCCGACGGCTTCGAACCGAACTTTGGCAACGGCGAAGCTGCCGTCGCGTTGGCCGAAATGATCCGCGACCGTGAAGGCATCGGCGATCTGCTGGCCGAAGGCACGCGCATCGCCAGCCAGCGCGTGGACGCCGACCGCGGGACGGAGTCCTACAAATGGGCGATGCACATCAAGGGTCTGGAAAATCCTGGCTACGATGCGCGTGGTCTCAAGACATTCTCGGTGGGATTGGCGACAGGGACGCGCGGCGGCTGTCACAACCGGTCTGCCGCCTACGACCCCGATATCCAAGGCGAAGTGGATCGCTTCAGCATCGATGAGACGCGCGGGCGTTTGGCGGCGGAAAATGAAGAATATGCTGCCGTCTACGACTCGCTGCCGCTGTGCAAGTTCATCCGCCGCTGCTTCACCGGCAAGGCCGATCGCGCCGGCGCATGGCCGGCGATTGCAGCGCTCATCAACGCGACCACCGGTTGGAACTTCGACTACGACGCCGTGGACCTCATCGGCGTGCGCGCGCACACGATCAAGAAAGCGTTCAACATCCGCGAAGGCTGGACGCGGGCCGATGATCATCTGCCCTACCGCTGGCATCACGATCCGATGAAAGAGGGCGCGTCTGCTGGGCATGTCGTCACCGAGGAGGAGCTGGAATACCTCAAGGACCTCTACTATGAGGCTAAAGGCTGGACAAAAGAAGGCCTGATCCCCAAAGCGAAGCTAATCGAATTGGGGATGGAGGACGTGGCGAAAGAGATTGGGGTCTAAAGGAGTCAACCATGGTAACTTCAACATCCAGATATGCCTATATCGCGTGTGACGCGACGAAGTGCGTCGGCTGCCAGTTGTGCGAATACATCTGTTCTTACACCAAGACGGGCGAGTACAATTCCTATCGCAGCCGTATCCGCACCGTGCGCGTGGATGAAATCCTGATCACCGCGGTGGCGTGCCGCACGTGCGAAGATGCGCCGTGCGTCATTGCCTGTACGCGCGACGCGCTGACGCAAGACCCGGAGACGGGCCTTATCAGTGTGAACGCCGAACGCTGCGACGGCTGCGCCTGGTGTATCGAGGCGTGCGACTTCGGCGCGATCTCGATCAACCCGGCGACCAAGATGGTCGAAATCTGCGATCAATGCCAGGACGAAGAGGACGGCCCGCAGTGCGTGAAGTGGTGTCCAAAAGACGCGCTCGAGTTGACGACTCCTGACCAACGTGCGCAAAAAGCGCGGCACAAGTTGATTCACGAAGAGGTACAGGGGCCGAGATAAGGGAGCTTTATGGCCGAAAACGACAACAACAACGAAGAACTACGCATCGGCGTCTACGTCTGTCACTGTGGGTCGAATATTGCCAGTGTGGTGACGGTTCCCGACGTGGTGGAATACGCCGCGACATTGCCCAATGTAGTGGTGGCGAAAGAGCACAAATATATGTGCTCAGATCCAGGGCAGAGCATGATCAAGCAGGACATCCGCCAGTACAAACTCAACCGCCTGGTGGTGGGCGCGTGTACGGTCTCGATGCACGAGCCGACCTTCCGTGCAGTTCTCGCCGAGGAGGGCGTCAATCCCTTCTTTTTCGAGATGGCCAACATCCGCGAGCACTCCTCGTGGGTTCACGCGCACGAGAAGCCGGAGGCGACGCTGAAGGCTAAAGAACTTGTCGCAGCGGCGGTGGCCAAGGTGAGTTTTAGCCGTCCGCTGGATATGTTCGAGGTGCCGGTGACGCGCAAAGCGCTTGTCGTCGGCGGCGGGATTGCCGGCATCAGCGCTGCGCTCGATCTGGCCGATATGCATATCCCCACATATCTGGTCGATAAGTCGCCGTCCATCGGCGGGCGAATGGCGCAGCTCGACAAAACCTTCCCCACGATGGACTGCTCCATCTGCATCGAAGCGCCGAAGATGGTGGATGTGGGCAAGAGTAAGTATATCGACCTGATGACGTATTCCGAAGTCAAGGAGGTTGAGGGTTACATCGGGAACTTCAAAGTCAAGGTGGAGCACAAGCCGCGTTACGTGCTCGAAGACCGCTGCACCGGCTGCGGCCTGTGCTCTGACGTCTGTCCCATTTCCGTGCCCAACTTCGAGTTCGAGGAGGGGCTGGGGCCGCGCAAGGCGATCTACGTGCCGCTGGTGCAGGCCGTCCCGGCGATCTTCACCATTGACATGGACGCCTGCATCGAGTGTTTCAAGTGCGTCGAAGCGTGTGGCAGCTTGCAGGCGATCAGCTTCTTCCGGGAGCCGGAAATCGAGGAACTGGAAGTAGGGACGATCATTGTGGCAACTGGGCTGGATATGTGGGACCCCACGCCGCTAGAAGAATACGGCTTTGGCGTCTACGATAACGTAGCGACAATGATGGAGATCGAGCGCTTGCATTGCGCCGGTGGACCGACGGTGGGCGAGTTCGTTCGTCCTTCCGATGGCACAACGCCCAAGACGCTCGGCCTGATCCAGTGTGTCGGCTCGCGCGACAAACGCTACAACGAGTACTGCTCCGGCTTCTGCTGCATGTACACGATCAAGAACGCGATGCTGCTCAAGTGGCTCTACCCGGACATGGATATCACGATCTTCCGTATCGACATCCGCACACCGGGCAAGACCTACGAGGAGTTCTACGAGCGCGCGCGGCAGGCCGGGATTCACTTCGTCCAAGGCCGACCCGCCGAAATACGCGAGGACCCGGTGACGAAAAACCTGATTGTCCATGTTCATAACGCCGCACTCGACCGGCAGATGGAATATGAGTTCGAGATGGTCGGGTTGGCGACGGCGGCGATCCCGTCAGAGGGTGTCGATGAACTTGCACGCGCGTTGACCGTCCCACTGGATACGGCCGGCTGGTTCCTGGAATCGCACCCCAAGCTCAAGCCGATCGACTCTTCGACCGAAGGCATTTTTCTGGCCGGGTCGGCGCAAGGGCCGAAGGATATCCCGCAGAGTGTGGCGCAAGGCAGCGCCGCCGCCGGGCGCGCTGCGCGCGTGCTCAACGCCGGCAAATGGGAGATTGACCCCATTGTTGCCTACGTGGATCCAACACGCTGCCTCAACACGAATCCCAAGAGCAAGTGCACGATGTGCGCGCAGGCATGTCCTTACGGCGCGGTCATCAACCTGCCAGGAACGGGCCAGCCGAGCCAAATCATCCCGGCAAAGTGCCATGGCTGCGGAACGTGCGTGGCCGAATGTCCGGCCAATGCGATCACGCAGTGGCACTTCACCGATGGACAAATCCTGGCGCAGGTCCATTCTTTACTGGCCGGCAAGCCCGAAGAGAAGGTGTTGGCCTTCACCTGTCGCTGGTGCAGCGGCCTGGGCGCCGATAACGCCGGCGTGAGCCATTTCCAATATCCGGCGAATACTCGCAATATTATGGTGATGTGCTCCGGGCGTGTGGATCCGGATTTTGTGATGGAAGCGTTCAAATTGGGGGCGGGTGCGGTGTTGGTCTCGGGCTGCCACGTGCAAGACTGTCATTACATCACCGGCCGGCAAAAGGCCGATGTGCGTTTGGAGAAAGTGAAGACACAGTTGGAGCGGATGGGCATGACGCCAGAACGCTTCCGCACCGAGGAAGTCTCCGCTACCGAAGGAGCGAAGTGGGCGCGCATTATGACCGAGATGAGCGAAACTGTCAAAGGGCTTGGCCCGAACGGAGTGCGCGCCGAGAAGGAAAAGATGCTGCCGCAACTGGAACGCCAACTGCGGCGCGTTCGCGAGGGCCTGGACGTCTCGCGCGTGCTGGATATCTTCGAGGCGCGGTTGCAAGGCGTGAAGACGGAGATTCAACAGGCGTATGAGAGGGAAAAACTATGACCTCTGAAATGCATCCTTTTCTCGTTGAAGTGATGAACTTGCGGGGTGGCAAGGACGTGCTGGAATGTTACCAGTGCGGTACGTGCTCCGCCTCGTGTCCGGCGCTGCAAGACATGGTCCACGGCCCGCGCCGCATTATGTACATGATCCAGAACGGCATGGAGGAAGAAGTGCTCTCCAGCCCGGATATCTGGCGCTGCGTATCGTGCTATTCCTGCATGAATCGCTGCCCGCGCGGGATCGAAATCACAGTGCTGTTTTCCGAATTGCGCCGCTTGGCAATCCAGAAGGGTTATGTGGAAGATAACGAGGCGCAGTTTGGGCAAGTGTTCACCGTGACAGCGGCGCAGCACGGGCGGATGTTCGAGCCGGAACTGCTCACGCGCTACTACCTGCGTACCTGGGATGTCAAGGGTATGCTAGGGATGATCGGCCCGGGCCTGAAGATGCTGTTGAAGGGTAAGGTGAACTTCACCCCGCAGAACATTGCTGCATCTCAGGAGTTGCGGGATGCGGGTGTTGTCCCGACGGTCGACGACTTCCCCCGCAGGAAATTCAACGACCGCATCGTTTCCCTTATGATTGCGGTGTTGGGATTTTTTGCCGCCATCGGTAGACTATTCTCGGGCAGCAAGAAGGAGGCGCTCCATGGATAAAGCTTATGCCTACTATCCCGGTTGCAGCCTGGACTCCACAGCGAAAGAATACGACATGTCAGTACGCGCTGTCTTTGCCAAACTGGACATCGAATTGCACGAGCTGGAGAACTGGACCTGCTGTGGTGCAACCCATTCTGCCATCTACAACGCCGATTCGCGCTTTCTGCTCTCGCTGCGTAACCTGGCACTGGCCGAAATGCAGGGCTATGACACCGTCATCGCTCCGTGCAGTGCCTGCTACAAGAATTTACGCCGCGCAGCCAAACTCGCCGAGGCTGACAAGACAATCTGTACCCGTGTCAACGACGAGATGGAAGAGAAGTTCAGTTGCTCGGGCAAGGTTGAAGTCCTGCACCCGCTGTATCTCATTCTGCGCGATTACGGCCTGGATACTCTGAAGAAGCGTGTGATGCGCCCGTTGACCGGCATGAAAATCGCCAGCTACTATGGCTGTCTACTCACTCGCCCGGTGGATCAGTTTGACAGTGCGGAACGTCCAACCGGACTGGATCGCTTAGTGCGGGCGTTGGGTGCTGAGCCGGTGGACTACGACTACAAGGCAAAGTGCTGCGGTGGCGCGCTGGCGCTTTCCCACGGGGGAACGACTGCGCGTATGGCCGGCGATGTCCTGGCATCGGCTAAAGAACGTGGTGCGGAAGCGGTGACGCTGGCATGTCCCATGTGTCACATGGCGCTTGACCTGTACCAATCAAAGGCCGAGAAGATCGTCCAACGTGATTTAGACTTACCAGTGGTGTTCTTCACACAGTTGATGGGCCTGGCGCTCGGCCTTGATCTTGCACAATTGGGCTTAAAGCGACACATCGTTCCGACGGCATCGTTGGTGGCGCGGCTTTGAGCATAACCCGAAGGAGACAAGTGTGAAACGTGGAACAACCTTGAAACATCGCACTGAAACATCGCTCACCTTAGAGCGGAAGATGGTCACGCACCATGACGTCTTGACCTGGGATCTGGACCGCTGCGTAGGGTGCCAGATCGGGCCAAAGGTATGTCCGAAAGAAGCCATCAGCCACATCGACGGTGTGGTCGAAAACGGCCGCATGGTGACGAAGTTGCTGGTGGACGTCGATCCCGACAAGTGCATCTTCTGCGGCATGTGCGTCGAAATGTGCCCGATGCGCGCGATTACCTTGACGCTCAATGACGAACCGTACAATCCCGTTATCGAATACGAGACGTTCCCCAAGCTGATGAAATCCACCAGATTCAACAAGGACGCGTTCGATTTTAGCCTGAAGGATTTCGTCATCGAAAATTGCTCCGCGAACGTCATCAGCTACGATGCGGAACAAGACACGATGAAGGTGGATCAAGAGCGCTGCATCCGCTGCCGCCAGTGTGAGGTCGCCAGTAATGGCGCTTTTGAAGTGCAACAGCCCTGGCAGGGCACGGTGCTGCTGCGCCGCGAGCTGTGTGTCGAAGGCTGCCTGGCCTGCGCCGACGTCTGCCCGACGCGCGCGCTGCACATCGATGAGCACGGACAACTGGTTCACGCCGATTACTTCTGCATCAAGTGTGGCGCGTGTATGCAAATCTGCCCGATCAAGGCGGAGTGGGAGGAGTACGACATCCATTTCGAATCGCAGGGGGTTATCTACACGCGCACGCATCGTCGGATGACGAACGCCGACGAACTGCCGGTGCTCGTCGAGCGCTGGCGCGTGCGGCACACACCGGTCGAAAGCGCCGCGTGGCTTGAAGCCCTGGCAAAGCTCGCCGATGACAAGGCCAGCCAGGTCGAAATCGACCGCAAACGCGCGGTGCACCGCAAGGACTTGATCCTTGCATTGCAGGGTGGAAAGTCCCACGTAAAAGATCAAGAATAAGCTCTGTGCTAACTGGTTTTGCGCCCCGCGCACATCATCGCGGGGCGCGGAATTTTACTATCGGGACTTGCGCAATGCGTAAATCCTAATGACAAGACTTCACACATTTGCGTTGATTTTGGGAGGGGATGAAGTGCAATTTCGTGAACTGAGTGCTGTTGTGCCGGATGTGCTTGAGTTTGCAGGTGCCGAAACGCCGATCACTGGCATCACCGACGATTCCAGGAAAGTGCAACCGGGCTTTTTGTTCGTCGCGGTGCGGGGCGTGTCTGTGGATGGCCACCGTTTTATCCCGGCGGCTTTGGCTGCTGGCGCGGTTGCCGTTGTGGGTGAAGAACCTGCCGCCATCCTGAATTTGCCCGCCGGATTCCCCTATCTGCGCATGCCCGACACGCGCCGGACGTTGGGCTGGTTGCACGCGGCCTGGCACGGCTTCCCATCGCGTCATCTGGCGCTGACCGGCATCACCGGCACCGACGGAAAAACGACGACGACGAACCTCCTCTACGCGATCCTGCGCACTGCCGGGCGCGAGACGGGGATGATCAGCACCGTCAACGCGCGGATCGGCGCGCTGAACCTGGACACCGGCCTGCATACCACTACGCCGCATCCCGCCGACGTTCAGCGTTATCTGGCCGACATGGTCACCGCGGGTGCGACGCATGCCGTTTTGGAGACGACGTCGGAAGGGCTGGCGCA
>DAIUDK010000025.1:0-32599 GCA_036845725.1 Chloroflexota bacterium | reverse complement strand
ACCGCCGAAGACCCGCGCACAGAACCCCTGGATGACATCCTCGCGGAGATGGCGGACGGCGTGATGCGCTATCCGCGTGTGGAAGGCGTGGACTTCTGGCGCGTGCCGGATCGCGGCGCTGCGCTGTTGCACGCCGTCAGGCTGGCGCGGCCCAGCGACATCGTCCTCGCATGTGGCAAGGGACACGAGCAGAGCATGTGCTTCGGCACGGTTGAATATCCCTGGGACGACCGGGAGGCACTGCGCCGCGCCCTCCACGGCGAAACACTGGACACGTTGCCAACTCATTTGGCTGAAAGCTGATCGTTGTTTTGGAGCGACTGATGCGGATTGCGCTTTTGCACGACTGGCTGAATCAATATGGCGGGGCGGAGCGGGTGTTGGAACTCCTGGTCGCGCAGTTTCCCGGCGCGCCGGTCTATACGAGCATGTACTGGCGCGAGAAAATGCCCGCCGCGTATCAGACCTGGGACATCCGCACCACCTGGATGGATCGCCTGCCGGGCGTCTACCGGCGACACCAGTGGTATTTTCCCCTGTATGCATTGGCCTTCGCCACGCTCGATCTGCGTCAGGGCTACGACGTCATCCTCAGCAACAAGAGCGGCTTCTGCCACGGTGCCCGCGCGGGCGCGACGCCGCAGGTGTGCTACTGTCTCGCGCCCACGCGCTACGTGTGGGAGTTCGATGCGTACGCGGCCCGCGAGAACGTGCCGGGCGCGCTCAGGGCGCTGCTCAAACCGGTGGTCGCGTTGCTGAAGCGTTGGGATTATCGCGTTGCCCAACGCCCGACGACGCACTTCGTCGCCATCTCGACCGAAATTCAAGAGCGCGTCCGGCGCTACTACCAACGCGAGTCGAGCATCATCTACCCGCCGGTGGACGTGGAGCGCTTCTGCCCGGCCCCGCAGCACGAGGATTATTACCTGATCGTTTCGCGGCTGATTCCCTACAAGCGCATCGATTTGGCCGTGGAAGCCTTCAACCGGCTCGGCCTGCCGCTGCGGATCGTGGGCAGTGGCCGCGACTGTGAGGCGTTGGAGGCGCTGGCGAAGCCAAATATCACATTTATGGGCTATGTCCCTGATGAGGATTTACCGGGTTTATTGGCACGGTGCAAAGCGTTTATCTTTCCAGGACGCGAGGATTTCGGAATTGCGCCGTTGGAGGCACAGGCTTCTGGACGTCCGGTGATCGCCTACGGGGCAGGGGGGGCACTGGATTCGATTATCGAGGGCGAGACGGGGGTATTTTTCCGCGAAGCGACGCCGGAATCCCTCGTGCAGGCTGTGCTGTCCTTCGACGCGGATCGCGTGGACCCGTTGGCCTGTCGCGCCAACGCCGAACGGTTCTCCGTTCCCCGCTTTCAGCAAGAGTTGCTGGCAACCCTCACGCGCGTTTTAGCATGAACGAATCGGCGAGTGAGCAAATCGGCAACTGTGTCTGATTACTCTTTACTCGCAACTCGTAACTCACCATGGCATCGCCTGCACTTCCCACTCCGGGCGTTTCGTCCACCAGGGCAGGATGCCATAGGATTCCGAGATAGCTTCCGTGGTGTATATCTCTTCCATACACTGGTACCAACTCATCCCTTCGGTCTTCTGGAAATGCCACCACTCGATATCGAAGTACGAGGATCGCCAGTTGGACAACGCGTTGCGCCGTTCCCATCCATAGTCGGCGGCGATGGTGGTGAAGTCCACATAGTAGCCTTCGGGGATTTTGGCCTTTAACTCGCCACCCTGGACCGTCGCCAGCCCGCCCTTAGAACGCGCAGAGAGGTCCCAGGGGGCGACGCGTATTGGCTCGCCCAGACTGCCATCTTGCACCTTCGCTTTGATGTACACGCGCCAGTAAGTGACTCCGCCGATGTCCTCGCGGACCAATTCTATCTGCCCGTTGCTGAGAAATCCCTGATTGATGTCCACCGCGCGCCCGCAGACATGCCAGGAGATGCGTCCCTGTCCGGGACGGGGGGTGTGATTCATCGAGCGTGATGAGTCGCCGAGGATGGCTAGATAATCCCACCCAGTTTGTGCTTCTATTGTTTTACGCATTGCATTGTAGCTGTCGTTGACTTTATCGCTTAGTTTTTCGGCCGTATCGCTGTAGTTGACATTGGGCAGGCTGACCAGTTGATATTTTTCGGGATTTGCCGAAAGCAGAAGTTCGGTATAGAGTCTGGATTCTTCCTCGCCCATACGTTGCACCAGTCGCGCTTCTAGCTCCGAATTGAGGGGTGTCAGCGTCCAGGACGGGGTATCCATCCAGTCGATGGTGCTGTAGCCTTCCTGGGCCAGCCCCCAGCCGGTTGTATCTGCCGCAATCAGGTACGACGTCGTTTGTTGCCGGAAGATGAAGGCCAGCGCGCGACCATCAGGCGACCACGTGGGCTGCCCGCCTACGCCGAAGAGGCTGGGGCGCAACATCCCTGTCTCCAGGGCTTCCTTGTCGAAGGGAATCTTCCAGATCGTTTCGTTGCCGGGTACACCGGCGGAGTAGACGAGATAGCGTCCGTCGGGCGACCACGCGGCATAATCTTCATTCTGGTCAGGTGTGTTGGTCACGTTGACGGTGGTCCCATCATCCAGGGAGATGACGTACAAATCCTTGTTGCTGTTGCGATATGCGGTAAACGCGATATGCCGACCGTCGCTGGCCCAGGCCGGTGAATATTCCGGAGCGCGGTCGGAGGTCAACCGCTGGCTGTCGCCGCTTTCCACATTGAGGATGTAGATGTCGAAATTCCCGTCCACATAAGCTTCGTAGGCCAGCCATTTTCCATCGGGCGACCACGACGGTGAGGCTTGGTAGTCCGGCGTGCGTGTGAGCCGGATCACGGTTCCGGCGGTCATCTCGATGAGATAGAGGTCCCAACTGCCGCCGCGTTGTGAGGCGAACGCAAGATGCCGTCCATCTGGCGACCAGACCGGATTGCGGTCCTCGCCGGGGTCAAAAGTAAGCTGCAGGAGATTGCCGGTGTTCTGCGAGAGGAGGTAGATGTCACTATTGCCATTGTGTCGCATTGTAAAGGCTAGCGTGCCGCCGCTGCCCACCGGCGTGGGGGTGATCGGCGGTGCGCCGGGGACCGGCGTGGGGATGTACCACGTGGTGCCTGGCGTGGCGGTGACGATGATCGTGCGTTCGACTTCGCGCTCGATCGGGGTGGGGGTGTAATTGATGAGGATCAGTACGCCAACGAGCAGGATAATCCAGACGATCAGCGGAATCTTGATCTGCCGGGGTTTGAATAGCCAACTCAATATTCGTTTTAGTGCCTTGATGAGTGCCACAATAATCTTCTCCCGCCTATAAAATAGCCGACAATGGGAGAATGTCAACTCTCCGCACAAGAAAAACCGGGCAAGTTGGTGAAGACTTGCCCGGTCAACCGACAATCTGCGTTAATCTGCTTCCATCTCCGCCTCGGCTTTGGCTGCGCGACGTGCGCGTTGTCTGGCGGCTAAACGGGCCAGAAGAATGCCGAAAAAGTAAAGCACGACGAACGGTCCCGTCACCAGGAGCATTGTGAACATGTCTGTAGTTGGTGTGACCACGGCGGCAAAGATCGCGGCGACAAAGACGACCAATCGCCAGCCCTGACTGAGCTGTTTCGGTGTCACGATGCCCAAAAGGGCAATCATATAAATCACCAGAGGCGTCTGGAAGATAATGCCCATCCATAACAGGAGCATTGAGACAAACGAAAGATATTTTTCCAGGGAATACTGCGGAGTAATCACTGTGCCGAAGAAACCCATCAAGACGGGCATACTGAGCGGAACCAGAATCTGTAGCGTGAATAGCGCCCCGAGGACGAAGAACACAAAGATGGCGGGGATAATGAAAAGGATAGTCTTCCGCTCATTGATGAACAGCCCCGGTGCGATAAAGGCATAGATTTGATATAGCAGGTAGGGGAGAGAGGCACCAAACCCGAGTATCAATGCGATCTTAAAATACGTCATTGGTGCTTCGGTTGGACTGAGCGCGACGACGAGGGCCCCGCCAAGGGGTTTGACGAGCCACGCGACGACGTAATCGACGACGAGTGAAGCGATGAGGGTCATCACGATGACGGCGACAACAGCATGGAAAAGCCGTTTGCGCATTTCAGTGATGTGATCCAGGAGGGTCATTTCATTTTCTGTGGCCATTTTATGCATCCTCGCCAGCGATTGTGGTTTCTGCGGCTTGGGCTTTTTCACCGTCTGTTATCGGAAGCGTGCTATCCGAAAGACCGACTTCCGTGACCGGTTCCGCCTGCTGCTTCGCGCTGTCGATATTTGGCAAGGCTGTGACTTCCTCTTGGGAGATGGGAACAGTCTGCGGCGGGCTTGCGGTTGTGACTGCTTCAATTGCCTTTGGAATTTCCCCGAAACTGGTTTCTACAGTTGACTTCACATCTTCCAACGATGTTTCGATTTCCGCCACCGTGGCTTTGGTCTCTTCGATATCCGCATCTATCGATGCTTTGATTTCTGCGACTGTAGCCTTGGTGTCTGCGATATCTGCCTCTACTGATGCCTTGATGTCTGAAACTGCACTGATTGTGTCATTGAGATCAGCAGTTGCCACCTCTGTGACCTCTTCCAGAGTTTTTTGCACTTCTGTAACCGTTTCCCGGGTTTCCCTGATGGTTTCCTGAATCTCTTCGGGAATGATATCATCGTCGAACTCACCTTTAAGGCCTGAAGAAACCTGCGCCCACATTTGTTGTAGCTTGCGGACGTATCCTCCGATTGTTCGCATGATTTTGAGAATATCCTCGGGACCAAAAAGGACAATCGCCAACAGCACAATGACGATGAGTTCACCACCGCCGATGTTTAAAAACTCCATCCTGTATCTCCGTGGCAATCCATAGATCAAGCCGCCGGTGGGGAAGCCGGCGGCGACTTGATCGGGGTATTTATGCTGTCTTAGGCTTCGTTCGAAGCGTTCTCAGCGTCGGTCGTCTCGGTGTCTTCCTTGGGTTTGTTTGGCTGTAAACCGTCTTTGAACCCGCGGATACCCTTGCCAAGCTCTGACCCCAGGCGAGCGACCCGTCCAGGCCCAAAAATAATCAAGGCTAACACGATGACTAAGACCAACTCCAATGGACCAAAATTCTTGAACAGCGGCATTTCAACCTCCTATCTGAAAATATTGACAGAGCGCGTAATCCGATTACGATTGCTCAAATCAGTTTCCTAATTCGCTATCTATCATACTATGGTTTGGTGTACGCGCAACTTACCCAAAGCGTCGTGTGCATCTGCGCTATGACTCTTGTAAGAGGGTTAAGTGATTGTCCGAAGTGGGACAACGACCTTGGACAATTTGTTGCGAGTTTTGGTCTACATGAGTCCCCGGTGAGACTCGAACTCACAACCCCCTGGTTCGAAGCCAGGTGCGCTGTCCATTGCGCCACGGGGACTGGATTGCTGTTGTATAGAAAAAGCCGGACACACTGGCCCGGCTTTGGGGTGACTGGTGGGACTCGAACCCACAGTTGCCTGAGTCACAGTCAGGAGCCTTAACCATTAGGCCACAGCCACCATGCTACGAGCGGGATTTTACCACAGAATGGGAAATGGGCAAACGGCGTATCCCGCTGAGCACGACGGTTGCTGGCTCCGGGTTATTCTTTTACCTCTTCCGTTGTGGCGAATGGGTTACCGATGGGAAGCAAAATGTGGAAGGTGCTTCCTGGAAATTTTTCTTCATCGTAGCCGGGGCTTTCGGCCCACACTTTGCCGTTATGTGCCTCGATAATGCCTCTGGAAACGACCAACCCCAAGCCTAAACCGCCACCTTTAAACGCTGTCTTGCTGGAACGGTGCAATGCCACATCCTCCAGTACATAGAAACGCTCGAAGATGTGGATCAGTTCCTGGGGCGGGATACCGACACCGGAATCTTTGATCCAGATATGCACGACATCCTCTAGCGTTTCGGCATCAATTGACACCCGCCCATTATCCGGCGTGTATTTGATGGAATTGCTGATGAGGTTGCTGATGGCCTGGTGCAACCGTCGCGGGTCGCCCTCGATGACCGGCGCTTTTTTGATACCTTGCCCGAGTTCGAGGGTCAGGTTGCGTTGTGGGCCAAAGCTGCGCATATTGTGCAGCACAGACTGAATAACCGAATGGACAAAGACCGGTTCGCGCGACAGGTCGAGACGATTGGCATCGATCATCGAGACATTGACAATGTCCTGAATGACCTCGCTGAGGCGTTTGACGGCGTCGGAGACTTTCAACAGCAGATGGCGTGGGCTACCTTCAATTTCCTCCTCACCGGGGATGGCGGGGTTGGTGCGGAGAATCTGCAGGTAGCCGTAAATGACGGTGAGCGGTGTGCGCAACTCGTGCCCGGCCAACACGACGAAATCGGACTTCATCTTCTCGACGCGTTGCAGCTCGGCATTGGCGGTTTCCAACTCGCGGATTTTCTCCTCGAGCCGGTTAACCAGCCGTTGGTTGTATTCCAACAGATATTCGGCCTTTTCTTCAGGTGTGCCAACCTCGTCTTCCAGGCCAACTAGGTAGGCGCGGACTTGGTCGCTGAAGCGATCTACATCAATGGGTTTGGGGATGTAACCGTTGCACCCGGCTACTAACGCGCGTTCCCGATCGCCGCGTAGCGTTGCCGCCGTGACAGCGATGATGGGGACTTCTCCCATACCTTCGATGGTGCGCAGGCGCGTGGTGACCTCGTAGCCGTCCAGCCCGCTGATGTTGATATCCATCAGGATTAGATCCGGCTTTTCGCGTCGTGCTGCCTCGATGGCGCCTAACCCATTGTCGGTCAACGCCACATCGAATCCCTCGGCAGTGAGAATGCGTTGGACTAGCCGCTGACTGGCGAGATCGTCTTCAACATACAAAATCTTCGTCATTTTTCCTCATCATTCTTGCCCAGAAGGGCGCCAATCTCCTGAAGGAGATCCTCATCCATAAATGACCCTTTCTGTAAGAGCATCTGAATCTGACCCTGCAGGCGTTCGCGATCCCTCGGGTTCAGCTCTTTTGCTGTGATGACGATGACTGGGATGTCCTTCAACTTTGGATCGGCTTTAAGGCTATCGATCACGGCGAATCCATCCATGTCCGGCATCATTAGGTCGAGTAAGATCAGGTCAGGATGCGTCGTGCGAATCAAATCTAGCCCCTCTTTGCCAGTATGCGCCTCGGCAATCTGGAATTCGCCATGGGTTTGCAGAATGCGCCGCAGGAGCCTCGCGGCTTCAGGGTTGTCCTCTATAATCATAATCTGTTGCACGCGCTTGTCGAGTTGGTCGAGCGCGCCCAGCAAACCCGTTTGAGAAGGTGGGGCGGGGGTTGGCGTTTCCGGGATAACCGGCGCGAGCGTTTCTGCACTGGCCGGCAGGACCTTGAACCAATCTTCTTCAAGGAGGAATTTCTCCACGGGGAAGGTGTGCCCAGAACAGCAGATAACTACGGTTTCATTGCGGTTGATGACGCCCATGTTGAGCAGTTTGAATAGGCCGGCAAAGGCCACTGCTGCTGCCGGTTCGATGGACAGTCCTTCCATTTTGGCCATCACGTGCAATGCGCGGAAGGCCTCTTCGTCAGAAACGGACTCGAAGACACCGCCATGATCTTGCATAACGCGGTACAGATAGTCATAGGCCGGGCCGGGAGCGCCGGTGGCGATGGTGATTACCCGTGTGAAGGGGTCGGTCACATCCTCGGAATGGGGGAGATTTTTGCGGAAGGCGTTGGTCATCGGCGCGCAACCGTCGGCCTGGATCAGGGCCAGTTTGGGTAGCCGATTAACCAATCCCATCTGGTAGAGTTCTTCGTAGCCCTTCCAGAAACCGATAGGCCCCATACCGCCGCTTACAGCTTGGATGTACCAATCCGGTGTACGCCAGGGAACGCCGGGCTGCGGCGGACCCAATTCGGCAGCGAGTTGCTCGGCGACCTCAAAGGCGATCGTCTTCATGCTCTCGCGGGTTCCGGTGTTACGGATACCGCGATCTGCTAGAATTCCCCGGTGTTCGGCGAACTGTGCCGCGACCTTCTTCGTCACGTCGTAGGTGGCAGTTACTTTGACCACTTCGCTGCCATAGATGGCGATCTCGCGCATTTTCTCGGGCGGAACCAGGCTGGGCAGGAAGGTCCACAGCTTGATGCCGGCATGGGCCGAGTAGGCGGAATACGAAATGGCGACATTGCCGGTCGAGGCGACGATAAGTTCGGTGATACCGGCTTCCTTCATCATCGAGATGACCATCGCTGCCTGGCGATCCTTGAACGAGTTGGTGGGGTTCTGGCGCTCGTCCTTGATGAAGAGATTGGGAGCGCCGAGCATCATGCTTAGATTGTTGGCGCGCATAAGCGTCGTGCCGCCTTCGCCCATCGTGATCTGGAAATCATCGCGCCTGAGCGGCAGCAGTTCGCGATAACGCCACATCTTGAAGCGCCGTTGGCGTAGAATATCGGGCCAGAGCCGTGAAATGCGATTGTAATCGTATCGTACTTCCATCCAATCATGCCCGCACGCGCTGCAAATGTGTGTGGGAAGGACAAATGGCTGGCGATGACCGCATTTACCACACTCGAGTTCGATATCCATTGGGATGGCGGATGGTATAACTTGCATGATAGCCTCAACTTTATACTAGTACCCAGGTTGTAGTTTACGTATATCAAGAATAGCACAAGTTTTTATAAGAACAAGCGCAAGGGGAACTGCAAGTGATTTACTGAGGTTTTGCACTTTCGGCGGTTCTGTTGTACAATTCAGACAGTCGGCGGTAGTCCGTGCCAGTGGCGTTTTCTGTTCATGTTCGTATAATGCAACTATTCCCTGGCTAATACAAGGATGTTCAGTGATGAGTGATCGTAAACCAGAGCCTGCACCGGAAAAAAAGGCCGAACCTGTTCGTCTGGAGACACGACAGATGCGTGGTCTTTCACAGCGGCTGCGGCAGCCGTTGACTCCGGAGGCCGCGGTGCCCGATCAGGCGGCTGCTCCGCAAACTCACCTGGTGGCAGAGCCGCTTTCCGGTATGCCGGCTGGTGTGCCCACGTCTGCCCAGAGCGAAGCGCCGGCTGCAGGCGAGACACAGCAGGCCGGCGCACAGCCTCAGGCGTCGTATGAGGGACTACTTTCTGCGGGAGTGCAACTGCAAGGGCGCTACAAAGTCCTCGGCGTTATCGGTATCGGCGGTATGGGAGCCGTTTACAAAGCTCAGGATCTGCGTTTTCCGGGTGTACTGCGTCTGTGCGCGGTCAAGGAAATGATCAACACAGCGTCGGATCCGCAAGTGCGGCAGATGATTGTGCGTAACTTCGAGCGCGAGGCGAGCATTTTGGCGACGTTGGGACACCCGGCGATTCCACAGGTTTACGATTACTTCACTGAGGGCTCGCGCTGTTATCTGGTTGAAGAGTTTGTGACCGGCAAGGACCTTGAGGCACGCCTGGCGGAGGCTGCGGGCTTTTTCTCCGAGGGCGTGGTTGTTGATTGGGCGATGCAACTCTGCGAGGTGCTTTCATACTTGCACAACCACAAGCCGCGCCCGATCATCTTTCGCGATTTGAAACCTTCCAACATTATGTTGGACGATCATAATCGGATCCGGCTCGTCGATTTCGGCATTGCCAAGCTCTTCCAGAGCGGCGAAAAGGGCACGATGATTGGCACGGAGGGCTATTCTCCGCCGGAACAGTACCGCGGTATCGCCGAGCCGCGTGGCGACATCTATGCACTGGGGGCGACGATACATCATCTTCTGAGTAAACAGGATCCCCGCCTGGAACCACCTTTTTCCTTCCATGAGCGTCCGATTCACAAAACAAACCCCACCGTTTCCCGTGGACTTGTTGAGGTGATCGATAAGGCGTTGGAATACGACATCAACAAACGGTGGGGGTCGGCGGAAGAGTTCCGCCGCGCCTTGGCGGCCAGTGTCTCGATCAAGATCGGAAGCGGCTCCTTGGGCGACAAAACCGCCTCTTTTGATACCGGGGTCGTCAAGCCGTTGTGGAAATTCGCCTGCGAGGATGAAATCCGTGGCTCGGTGACGGTAGCCGATGGTGCGGTTTTTGTACCTTCGTACGACCATAACGTGTATGCCTTGGCCGAGGACAGCGGCAAATTCCTCTGGAAGTATCCCACTGAGGGCGGAATCGCTTCGAAGCCCTGGGTTTCGGAGGGAATGGCGGTTTTTGGTTCGACCGACAAAGTGGTTTATGCGGTGGATGTGAAAACCGGGCGTTTGTTATGGTCGCTGCCGACACAAGGCCGGATCTTCTCCTCTCCTTACGGTGAATTGGGTCACATTTTTATCGGTTCTGATGATCGGCAGATTTACGCCATTCATCAAATGTCGGGCCGGCGCGCGTGGACTTATGGAACGGATGGCGAAATTCGCTCGCGTCCATTGGTCGCAGAGAATCTGATTTTGTTTGCCTGTCAGATGGGCATGGTGTATGCGTTGAGTCTGAATCGTGAACAGCGCTGGCGTTTCCGTGCGCGGCGTGGTTTTCTGGCCTCGCCGGTCATGCAAAATGGACTGGTCTTTATCGGATCATTGGACAATCATTTCTATGCACTGGATGCCCGCTCTGGCTGGGCCTCCTGGAAGTATCGCGCCGGTGGATCCATTGTCTCCACGGCGGCGCTCTGGAAGAACATGGTCTTTTTTGGGTCTGTAGACGGCTTCGTCTATGCTCTGGACGTGGATGAGGGGCGCGTCGTCTGGCGTTATCAAACCGAAAACCAGATCACCGGTGCGGCGAGCATCGCCGAGGGCAATCTCTACATTGGCGGTGTGGATGGTAATCTGTATTGTTTCGATGCGCTTGCTGGGACTGTGCGCTGGCACTATCAGACCGATGGTCCAATCACTGGAGCGCCGCAGATTGCCGACGGCATCATCTATGTGGGTTCCGCGGACCATTACGTGTACGCAATTCCGATGTGACTGGAACTGTGGGGGATGCATGGCTGGTATAAAGGCTTGGTTGCGTGATATATTTGGCAAATCGGAGCGGCGTGCGCAGACTGACAGCGCGGCCGCCGATCTGTTCAGAAAGCCGGAGACGACGCCGGCCGAAGGTGTGGCCGTTGAGTCTGCCTCGGCAACGGGCGCGCACCGGGCCTGGAACGCTTCTGGGATTTTCGCCGCCGGATGGTGTACCGATGTGGGGCGTGTTCGCAATCAGAATGAGGATGCGCTTTTCGTCTTGTCTGGCGAACAGGAGGCCAGCAATGCCGCGCCTCCGTTTGGCCTTTTCATGTTGGCCGACGGGATGGGCGGGCATCAATCCGGTGAAGTTGCCAGTGCACTGGCCTTACGGGTAGCCGCCAGTTGGCTGCTCTCTCATGTTTATTTCCCGCTGGTGGATGGTACCGACCGGGGCGCTGACCAGCCTTCGCTGACTGACGTGATTCGTGAGGCCATCGCGCAAGCTAACCGGGTCGTCACCCGCGACTTCCCTGGCAGTGGTAGCACCTTGACATGTGGCATGATTCTTGGGGATCGCCTCTTCATCGGGCATGTTGGTGACAGCCGGGCTTATCTGTTGCGTATCGGGCAGGCTGCGCGACAATTGACCAGGGATCATTCGTTGGTTAACCGGTTGATGGAAATGGGGCAGTTGACCGCGGAGGAAGCGGCGGTTCATCCGCAACGCAACGTGCTATACCGGGCGATTGGGCAGGGGGCGACCCTGGAAGTCGATGTGTCCACGTATGCGCTTGAATCTGGAGATCGTTTACTCTTGTGCAGCGATGGATTGTGGGGTTTGCTGGAAGAAGCAGAAATCTGGCATTTGATTCAGGAAGCGCCAACACCCCAACAGGCCTGTGTGCAATTGGTCGATGCGGCTAACGCCGCTGGCGGTAACGACAACATCACGGTTGTTCTTGTCGAGACCTGGCACAATCAGCCTTAGGGGGCGTGATGACGACCATTGACTCCCAAAAAGACTACTACGCGATCTTAGATGTCTCGCTGAACGCGGACGAAGAAGAAATCAAGCAGGCTTATCGGCAGAAAGCTCGTGATTATCATCCTGATAGCGGGCATGGTGACGCGGAACGCTTTCGGGAAGCCCAGGAAGCCTATGAAGTTTTACGTGACGAGGTCCTGCGGCGTGCCTATGACCGACAGCGCGAGAATCGCGGCCTGTCTACCGATGCGCCGGTGGTCATAACCTTGCTGCAGAGCCGGGCCGAAGTCTTGCCTTTGGATGAGTCTCAAATGCTGTACGTCCTCATCGACATTCAGCCGCAGCCAGGAGGACAAGCGATAGCGACGCGCCGGCAATTGAATATCGCCCTGGTGGTGGATTGCAGCACTTCGATGAGCGGCGCACGGATGCAGAATGTGAAGGTTGCTGCTGCAGATTTGGTGGAGGCGCTCGACCCCCTGGATCGTCTGGCGCTTGTGGCGTTCAGCGATCGTGCCGAGGTGCTCGCGCCGGCTCATCTCGTGGATAACGCGCGGATCATCAAGTCCGCTCTGGCCGGGTTAGCTTCGGGCGGCGGCACCGAGATCTACCAGGGATTATTGAAGGGATTGGAAGAGGTGCGCCGCTTCGCCTCCCCGGAGATGATCAACCATGTGATTTTGTTGACGGATGGTCGCACTTATGGCGACGAGGCGCACACGCTGACCGAAGCACGGCGTGCAGGGGCGGAGGGTATCAGCATTTCCGCTTTCGGCATTGGCGAGGATTGGAACGATCAGTTTCTGGATGATTTGGCGCGTAGCGCGGGTGGGGTTTCTCGTTACATCAGTACTCCTTCGGATGTGCGCGCCATTCTAAAGCAGCAAATTCACGGTCTGAGCAATACACTTCTGCAAAACATGAAGCTGGAAATCAACACCGCCCCTTACGTGTATGTCCAGGGTGCTTATCGTGCTGCGCCTTACCTGGAGATTTTGGAATACCCGGGAAATGGTGTGGTTTCACTTGGTAGTTTGATGGCTGAGGAGCCGGCGGTGGTTGTGTTGGAACTTGTTCTCGACGAATCGGCCATGGGTGAGCGCCGGATTGCGCGCCTGGATTTGGTGGGCGACGAAGTCGTTGCTTCCGATCCTATTCGTCTGCGCCAGGATGTCAACGTGACGTTTACACTGGACCCTAAGGTGGAGCCGGTTCCAGCCAAACTGCTGAATCACCTGGCCCGGCTGAGCGTCTTCCAACTGCAAGAGCGAGCCTGGAAAGCTCTCGACGGGGGAGACGTTCATGGGGCAACCACCTATTTGGAGTATGCCGCGACGCGCTTGTTCGACATGGGGCACAGAGACCTGGGCCGTGCGGCGATGCTGGAAGTTGGACGTCTCGCGCGCGGCGGCGATCCAACCAAAGAAGGGCGCAAGAAATTGCGTTATGGAACCCGAGTTTTAACATCCCCTGTGCGGTAAGCCTTTTCCAGACGGGAGGAGAAAAAGAATGACGCAAAAAGGAAGCAAAGTGGTTTGCCCCTCGTGTGGGGCGGAAAACCTGCCCGGAACTCTGTTCTGTATTCAGTGTGGCACTTATCTGCCGTCGGGCGGCCCGCTGCGTACTGAGCCACTCCCCGAACAGGAAGATGGTCGCTCTGCCCGTCCGCGCCAGGAAGGTAAGGATGGCGAAGAGCAATGGGCGCTGAACATCGAGGTCGAGGTGCTGAACACTGGGCGGAAAGTCCTGCTCTCGGCCGATCGCGAAATCCTGGTGGGACGCCTGGATGCAGCTCATGGTATCTTCCCCGAGTTGGACATGACCACAGATGGTGGCCTGGAGCAAGGCGTCTCGCGTCGCCATGCCCGGATTTACACACGCGAGGGAACATGCTTTGTGGAAGACCTCGATAGTACCAACGGCACTTTCTTGAATGAAGAGCGGATTACACCCTATTTACCCTACGCTTTTCGGGATGGTGATCTGTTAATGTTTGGGACGATGCGTCTGAAAGTGCATATCTATTCCAACCGTTGATGGCGTAAAGGAGTGTCAATGCCGTACACCATTTTAGTCCATGTTTTGAACGAGGATGCAATTGTGGGAGAAGTCGACGAGCTCCCTGAAGAAAACGTTCCGTTCCTCAAGCTCGCCAGTCCACGTTTGCGGGATGGGCGTGACGTCTCGTACTTTTTGCCGGATACAAACCTCGTACTTTTACCCTGGAGCCGTGTCCACAGTATTGAGGTCATGCCGACTGAAGGAGATGAAAAGCTTGTTACCTTCATCCGCGAGTAATCTTGGGGCGGAGATTCGTGATGTTCATCCCTTGGTCCTGGTGGTGGACGACGAACCCCGGATTATCCGGTTTGTGCGCATTAATCTGGAAATGGAAGGGTTTCGCGTTATCGAAGCCGCCAACGGGCTGGAAGCCGTGGATCAGGTCCGGGAGAAAATGCCCGACGCCGTGCTGTTGGACGTTTCGATGCCGGAGATGGACGGGTTCGAGACCCTCAGGATGATTCGAGAAATCTCCAGCGTCCCGGTCGTCATGCTGACCGTGCGCAGCTCTGAAGAGGACAAGGTGCGCGGCCTGGACTTGGGAGCCGACGATTATATCACCAAACCGTTTAGCCCGCGTGAGTTGGTGAGCCGGTTGCGCGCCGTTTTACGCCGGGTGCAGCCCGTGTCGCCTGCCAGTGCCTCCGTCCTGGATATCGACGACCGTCTCAGCCTGGATTTCAACACCGGCGAAGTGCTGGTGGAAGGCGAACGCATCAAGCTGCGCCCTATCGAATTCCGGCTGCTGCGCCATTTGATCGAAAACGCCGGGTGGACTGTCCCATATAGCACCCTGCTCTCCAAAGTGTGGGGATACGAATACAAAGACGCGGTTTCTTACCTGCGTCTGTACGTCAATTATCTGCGGAAGAAGATCGAGCCTGACCAGGCAAATCCGCGTTATATTTTCACCGAGCGGGGGATGGGCTACCGTTTCGTGGATTTTCGTCGCCAACAAGCCGAAAAATAAGGTGGGTGCGTGAAAACTTACAAAATCGTGGTCACCGGTGCGTTCAATGCCGGAAAAACGGCCTTTATCGATGCTATCAGCGATATCGCGATGGTTACTACCGAGCGTCGCATTACCGATGCTAGTGCGACAACCGCAGGTAAATCCGAAACGACTGTCGCGATGGACTATGGGCAGAAACGCCTGGGGGATGCGCTGCTCCACCTGTATGGCACGCCGGGGCAGGCGCGCTTCGAGTTTATGTGGTCGATTTTGGCGAAAGAGATGGATGCATTTGTGCTGCTGGTCGACAGTACCGACAGGCTCAGCCTGATGGACGCCAAGCAAGTGATGCGGCAGTTCCGTAAGCAGGCAAGGGTGCCGTATGTGGTTGCGGCAAACAAGCAAGACCATCGTGCCGCTATGCCGCCGGCAGAGATTCAACGGCTTTTAGCTGTGTCAAAGGATGTCGCGGTTATGCCGTGTGTCGCGCGTGAGAAAGAATCGGTGCTACGGGTTCTGGAGCATGTGCGGCAGTTATTGGCGTAGAGGAGGTTGCTATGCCGGGAACGCTGACCTATTTCATTTTTGGACTCCCAGCGTTGTTATTGGCGTTGTACGCGCAGTGGCGCGTTTCTTCGACATATAAGAAGTACCTGCGTGTTCCGGTCTCTGGCGGAATGACCGGTCTGCAGATTGCGCACTATTTGCTGCGTTCTACCGGACTGGGGGTGCGCGTTGAAGGTATCGCCGGTCAGTTGACCGATCATTACGACCCGCGAAACAAAGTCCTCCGTCTATCGCAGGGTGTGGCGCAGTCTGCGTCGGTGGGCGCGGTTGCAGTAGTGGCCCACGAATTCGGCCACGCGATGCAGGACGCGGAGGCGTTCGCGCTGCTGCGCCTGCGTTCCGGGATGGTGCCAGTGGTCAACTTCACCTCTTGGTTGGGACCGCTCATCTTCTTTGCCGGATTGCTACTGCAATACGAGCCGCTGGCGACACTGGGCATTTTCTTCGTGGCCGGGGCCGTCGTCTTTTCGCTGCTCACACTGCCCGTGGAATTGGACGCCAGCCGGCGCGCGATGCAGCTTCTGGAGCAGGGCAATATCCTGACCGACGAGACGGCGCTCAAGGGCGCGCGGAAGATGCTGTCTGCAGCCGCGTTGACCTACGTGGCGGCGTTGGCTCAAGCCCTCTCGACGATGTTGTACTACATTTCCTTGTTGGGTGGCGGGCGTCGTCGTGCCTAGCTGTAGTTTCTTTGCTTATCGCTTGATTGGAAAGCCTGACTATGCGCTGGAAGTTTGATCCGTTTATGGAGTGCGCCGCCCTGGGCGAGGCACTGGCGCGGTTGATGCGCGATCCACGTTTCACGCCAGCGCGTGTGGCGCGCGCTTTCCGGCGCGATAAGGTCATCGAAACCACCTTGATGGTCGATGTGTACACGACGGCAGATGAGATTGTGGTACAAGCCTCGCTTCCTGGTCTCAAACCCAAAGATGTCGAAATCAAGCTCGAGCGCGAGCGGTTGACGATTCGGGGTAAGTTCCCCGCCCTCCTGGACAATGTGGGGTACGTGTTACAGGAGCGCCAGAGTGGCTATTCTTGCCGGATGCTGGCCTTGAACGTTCCGGTGGACGGTACCCGTGCCGAAGCCCGGCTCGTCGACGGTATACTGACGCTGGTGTTGCCGAAGGTTCAGGAGCCGCAAACAAAAGTGACGTATGTACGTCCAAAATAATGTGTTCCAAACGGCGTCCAAAACAAGCGCAGACCCTTACTCGTCTGCGCTTGCTTTTTGCGTTTCCTAAGCTAAGATGAGGTTGCAATGCTTTGATTGCGAGGCGACTGCGGCTTCCGAGATGACTTCAGAAGCTGTTTGGATTCTCTGGGGGAATTATGCATAAATCATCTTCGCAGTGGCTGTGGGCCACATTTTTGATCCTCATTGTGCTTGGATTGACGGGCTGCGAGAAGATACTCGTGAGCCTACCAGCGTCTACCTCGACGTCTACGCCAGAAACTACGGAGACGGTCACGGCGATTCCCACGACGCCGCCGGAGCTGCCTGATGGGCCATATCCGCCGGTTTTATTTGACTACGAACCACGTTCAGGCCAGGAAGTTGCCGTAGATGCGGTCGCCGGTGCGGCCGGCCCCGCCGTCATCAAGCTGTTTTTCGATCAGCCGATGGATCGGGAAAGCGTCGTCGCGGCTTTCCGCGTGGCTCCGACTCTCGAGGGCGATTTCGATTGGCCGGATGATGCGACGCTAGTGTTCCGTCCGCGGGCGCTGGCGGCTTCTACTCGTTACCGCGTGTCGCTGGCAGATGGTGTGCGTTCGGTGGCGGGATTGCCCTTATCCACGGAGTTCTCTTTTGCCTTTTCGACGCTTACACCGCTGATAGTTACCCGTCTGACGCCCGCTGCGGGGTCTCTTGATGCGCGTATTGACACGCCGGCTCTGATCGTTTTCAATCGGGCGGTCGTCCCACTTGCATGTGTGGGGCAACCGGTGCAGGCGAATAGTGGGTGCCCGACACTTCCCCTGAGCTTCGAACCTCCCGTTCTGGGCACAGGGGCGTGGGTAGAGACGTCCGTCTACCGCTTCGATGCGTTGCGTGGATGGGCCGCCGGCCGAGCGTACACAGCCACGCTGGCAGCGGATGTGGTTAGCGTCGAAGGCGCAGCGCTCGGTGACCCTGTGACCTGGTCTTTTTACACGGCATCCCCTGCGATTCAGGCGAGTACTCCCGCTGATGGACAGTCGCAAGTCTCTCTGGAAACCGATATCCGCGTAGTTTTCAACACGCCGATGGATCAGGAGATCACCGGCAGCGTCTTCAGCGTCGTTGGCCAAACGGGCGAGGTGGTTCCCGGCGCGGTCACGTGGGAGGATAACGGGGCCGTGTTGGTTTTTACCCCTGTTGCGCACCTGAGACTTGGAACGCGCTATACTGTACAGGTCGGCGCGCGCGCGCGTGCTGCTACCAGCGCTCCATTGGGCAATCCACAAAGCTGGACTTTCACCACCGTGCCATATCCGGCCCTTGTTGCCACCATCCCTCAGGACGGAGCGACCACTGTAGACCTGGCTGAACCGGTGCGTCTTGCATTTAGCGGCGCATTGAATGTGGCGACACTGGACCGGCACATTAGCATCACGCCGACAGTGGAAAACCCGTATGCCTATTTCGATGCGGATGCAAACGTTTATTACCTCTCCTGGGACAAACAGCCCCAGACGAACTATTGCGTGCAGGCGAAGCCCGGTATCGCCGATGTGTACGACAACGTAATCACAACCAGCCAGACGTTGTGTTTTGATACTGGAGACTTGCCGGCTTTCGTTGCTCCGGCAAGCGCTGAGGGTGCCGTTACGCTCGATGCGTCACAGTCGTCGCAGCTTAGCTTTGTGGTGCAGAACCGTGATCGCGTTTCCTTTACCCTTTCGGAAGTGGGTGAACCGGATTTTGTGCGCGCGCGGGATGTCGAAGGGGTCGTCGTTCGCGAGTGGCAGGAGACGTTCACAACGCCGCGCAATACAGCTACGGTTGTTCCCATTGTCCTGCGGCGTCTCGGTGGGGCGCTTCCGGCAGGCTATTATCACCTTGCGTGGGAGAATCCGCCGTGGGGGATGCAATCCTTTAACTTTGCGGTAGTGGATCGCCATGTGATGTTGAAACTGGCGGCGGAAGAGGTATTAGTGTGGGTCACTGACCTGCGCAGCGGCGAACCGATCAGCCGCACCGCCGTGCGCCTGGTCGACGGTGACGGTTTGCTCGTCGCTGCCGGCACGACGGACGAGGATGGGCTGGCACAGATTCCCGTCAGCCTGCGTAAGGATTTGTGGACCAACATTGCTGCTGTCGTCGGCGAGCCGGGCGCGGTAGGATTCGGTGTGGCGCTGTCTTCGTGGATGGGCGGGGCTGCGCCGTCCGCCTTTGGCATTGCGTTTGATGGCAGTGCGATGGCTCCCTATGTCATCTATGTGCATACCGACCGGACAATCTACGGGCCAGGGGAAACGGTGCATTTCCGCGGTGTGGTGCGCGAAAGAGCCGACCGGTATCTGATGCCCTCGTTGGATATGCCCGTGCAGGTGGTTTTGCGCGAGGCCACAGGGCGCAGTGTTTATACCACTACCGTCGCGTTTTCGGATATGGGGTCGTTCGCTGGGGCGGCGGTGCTCCCGGAGAGTGTGGGGGTGGGGGATTACGTACTCGAAGCCTCCTTGCCTGATGTCAGCGATAACCGCCCTGGAGCGGCGGCATTGACCGTTGCCGCTCCCTGCAAGCCGGCGTTGACCGTCCGTATTGCTCCGGAGTCGGCGGATGTGCTGCGTGGTGACCCGTTGCGCGCTGCTATCACTGTGGATGACGCTTCCGGCGTCCCCGCAGCTGGTGTGCGGCTGACGTGGGCCGTGTATGCGGCGGGCGAGTCGCTGCAAGCGGCGTCGTCTGAAACGTGGCAGTGGCCGGAGGCGGTTTCGGGTGATCCCTTTTTGGTGGCCGAGGGTGAGGCTGTCACCGACGCGGAGGGCCATTTCCTGCTCGAACTACCGGCCGAGATGCCGGTGCTTGCCGCCGGTCAGGCGCTTGGCCCGCAGCGGTGGACGATCGAAGCAATCGTGTACGACGCCGTTGTACAAAACGCTTGCAAATTGCCGGTGAGCGGGCAGGAACAGGTCGTGGTTCACCCTTCTCGTTTCTACCTGGGCTTACAGCCGCGGGAATGGGTGTCGCGTGCCGGTATGCGAACCGAAATCGACCTCGTCGCGCTTGATTGGACTCAGGTACCGGTTACCGAACAAGAGATTGCCGTCTCGTTGACTCGCCGTGAGTGGTATCGCCTCCCAGGAGAGGGGGCCACCATGGGCTACACCGACACCGCCGTTTCTACCGTCCGTGTGACGACGAATTTCGAGGGGCGGGCCGTGGCGACACTTGTACCGCCTGACAGCGGTACCTATATCATCGCGGCGGATACGCTCGATATGGACGAGCACCCCGTACACACCGAGATTGTGCTGTGGGTAAGCGGTGAGGGGGGCGCCTCCTGGCCGCTGGAGGACGGCAAGGTCACTCCGATTGCCGATGCGCGCGAGTATCGCGTGGGCGACCGGGCTAAAATCCTCTTGCCGGTGGATTTCGATGGACCGTATCAACTATTAATGACGGTGGAACGCGATGGTATCCTCGCCGTTGAGCGGCAGGTGCTCGATACGCCGAATCCCGTCGTAGAGATACCGATCATCGAAGCCTATGTCCCGAATGTCTACGTCTCGTTTATGCTGATTCGCGGTGTCACCGAGACGGTGTCCGCTCCGGAAGTACGGATTGGCTACGTGACGTTGCGAGCTATCCCGTCCGCACAAACGCTGACCGTCATCGCGTTGCCTGACAAGGAGACATACCGGTCGGGAGACACTGTGGTATTGACGGTGCGCGCGGTGGATGCTACCGGACGTGAGGCGGATGCACTCGTGAGCGTAGCGCTGGTGGATAAGGCGGCGTTGTCGCGCGGCGGTTACCAATCCTCGCACCGTATCCCTTCCATCGTTGAGGTCTTCTACGGGCTGCATCCCTTGCAGGTGATGACGGGCGACGGGCTGCTGGTACTCTCCAGTCCTCAGAATGACGCCACGCTCGTTGACACGATTGCATTTCCACCGCTCTCGTCTGCGCGTCCTGCTGCCGTTGGGACGTCAGGGGCTGCCTCGCGTGCGCGTCTGGTCGATGGTGTGCTGTGGGAGGGCGATGTGCGTACTGGTGCAAGCGGCGAGGCGCGATTCTCCTTTGTCTTACCCGAAACTCCGGCGACTTGGGTGGCCATGGTCTACGCACTCACCACCGATACGAAGGCCGGTGAGACCCAGGTGGAGATCGCCGCGGAGCAGCCGCTGTACCTCCAACCTGTGACACCGGGCTTTCTGGTTGTTGGGGATGAGGCTGAAATCGCCGCTGTTGTTTACAATCACACGGACAAACCCTTCTCCGGCGCGGTGCAGTTGACGGCAGACGCGGGGGTGCGTGTGGATACGTTGATGCGCACATTCGATTTGCCTGCCAGAGGGCGCGCGCGCGTGGTGTGGACGCTTTCCGTCCCGCAGACCAGTGCTGAGACCGTGGCACTGGCTTTCACGGCCACGGGGGGCGGATACCGGAGCACAGTTTCGACCGAAGTGCCCCTCTATCGCTATGTTATGCCGGACGTGATCGGGGTTGCCGGTGTGCTGGACAAGGCCGATACGCGTCTGGAGACGGTGACAGTCTCCCCGGAGGCCGGGGGCGCGAGTGCCCTGATCGTACGCGGTGTCTCGTCTCCTGCCGGGGCGCTGGTCGATACGCTGACCTACCTGGATCAGTATCCCTATGCCTCGACGGATGTGCTGATCGAGCGCTTTGTCTCCTATGTATTCACCTACCGCGCGCTTCAGGAGTTGGGCGTCGCTGATGACGCCTTGCTGGAACGGTTGCAGGTTTCGATTGTCCAGGCGATGGAGCGGCTTTACACGCGCCAGAACGCGGACGGCAGTTGGAGCTGGTGGGAGGGGCAGGAGGAGCGTGCGGATGCTGTGTACGACGACTTCGCGCTGCATTTCACGGCGTTTACTACCCTGGGGCTGCTTGAGGCCGAACAGGCGGGCTTTGACGTGCGCCATCCGGTTCGGCAGCAAGCGTTGGCTTACATTTTCGATCATCTTATGCCGGCGATCTCAGGTGGAACGTACTATCCACATCAGGCGTTGGGGCTATACGTGTTGTCCAGGGCGCATGTCCCCTGGCCAACCAATGCCAGCGCGCTGCTGTACAGCGCCCGGGAATCCCTGGGTGTGGTGGGGCGTGCTTATCTGGCGCTGGCGCTCGGAACATCCGACCCTTCGGATTCGCGGCTGATCGCTTTGCTGGACGGGTTACGGAGCGAGGCCAGGCTGTCAGCAGCCGGCGCGCACTGGGAGGGCAGCATCCCCGTTGCCGGTGGCATCTTTGGCGATGGTGGTGGTCTGCACTGGCATACTGATGTGGTCGTTACGGGCATTGTCCTCGACACGTTGGCGCGCTTTGCACCCGCTGATCCGTTGTTGGCTCAAGCGACACGCTGGCTTATGGCGGCGCGGCGTGGTGGGCTTTGGCAAACGACCTACGAATCGGCGTGGGTCATCGTGGGCCTGTCCGCGGCACTGAGCACTTCGAATGATCCGGCAGTGACGGGTGAATCATCGCACTACGATTGGGCCGTTGGGTTGAATGGTGTGGTGCTGACGGAGACCGTAGCCCAGGCCGCTGGGAGCAACACCGTGGTCGTTGCCCCGTGGCACTTGCGAGCCGGCCTGTTGCCTGAGGAGGGCGGGGGCGCGAGTCCGCTTTCCCTTCTGTCTCGGGATCGTTTCAATGTGTTGAAGATCACCCGCGGCAGCGGAACGGGCCTGCTGTATTTCACGGCGCACATGGAATTGTCAGTTCCGGTGGCGCAGATCACTGAGGAAAGCCGTGGGTTGACGCTGCGCCGCGAATATTGTGCTGTGGAGGACCCCACGCCTGCGAGTGGGCTTGCGGTTCCCGCGTCTTGCCGTCCACTGGCCGAACTGTCTGTGGGTGAGCAGGTGGCGGTGCGCCTGACGTTGACTGCGCCACAGGCACACACTTACGTACGCCTGGAAGTTCCCCATCCGGCGGGATTCGTCCCGGTGGAGGCGACGGGAAGCTGTGCGCTGGATCAAGGTGCAGGCTGGTGGACGGTGCCTTTTGAGTGGTGTGAGATGCCGGATGACGGGCGTGAATTTGGGCGTGTCGTCTTCTTTGCCTCTGCCGTGCCTGCAGGAACACACCAGGTGACGTATCTGTTGCGCGCGGTTACGCCGGGCACGTATGGGGCGCTGCCAGCAGTCGTTTCCGAGGTTTATTTCCCCGAAGTCTGGGGGCATACCGGAGGCGACGTGCTGCGCGTCACGCCATTGGCCCAGGATTGATGATTTTGGCGCGGGAGCGTAAAGAAGCCAGGTTTTCGACTTTTGACTTCGGACTCAGGATTAATTTTCGGAGGTGCATATGGTTCAGCAGCAACGTGGCATTATCAGCGGCGTTTTTTCACCGGTGGCTCCTCGTTCGGTTGCCGAGACCGGCCTGAATATGGGCTTGCTCAGTGATCTGGCATTGAAGGTGATGTACTTCGAGAGCTATCTTGCCGGGCGCGATCTCGCCGATAGAATGGGATTGCCCTTCGCGGGCGTTGTCGCCGGTATCCTGGATTTCCTTAAACGCGAGCAACTTTGCGAGGTGCGCAGCGCCTCTGGGCGGGGCGGGCTTTCGGAGGCGATGTACGAGTACGTGCTCACGGCGCGCGGGCGCGAGAATGCCCGCGATGCATTGGAGCGCTCGCAGTATGCCGGCCTTGCGCCGGTCCCTCTGACCGACTACATCCAATCGATTCGCGTGCAGGGCTTGAAAGATGTGGTGGTGCATAAACAACACCTGCAGAAAGCGTTATCGCACCTGATTTTTAGTCCCAAGACCTTCGAACAGATTGGCCCGGCGGTGAACTCGGGACGCTCCATCTTCCTCTTTGGCAGTCCCGGCAATGGTAAGACATCGATTGCGGAAGCCATCGGGACGTTGTTGATGGAAGGCGACATGTACATCCCTTACGCAGTAGAAGTCGAGGGACAGATCATCAAGGTCTTCGACGACGTTAACCATAAGCCGATCAAAGAGGAAGGGCAACGGAATGTGGATGCGCGCTGGCTCAAGGTCAAACGGCCATTTATCGTCGTCGGTGGCGAGCTGACCCTGGAGGGGCTGGACCTGGTCTACGACACCAACAACAAGTACTACGAAGCGCCCTTCCAAATGAAAGCCAACGGCGGCATCTTTCTGATCGACGACTTTGGACGGCAGCAAGTGCGGCCCACGGATTTGCTCAACCGTTGGATTGTCCCCCTCGAAAAACGCATCGATTTTCTGACGCTGCATACGGGACGCAAATTCGAGATTCCCTTCGAGGTGCTGATCGTCTTCTCGACGAACCTGGAGCCGGCCGATCTGGTGGACGAGGCTTTCCTGCGGCGCATCCGGCACAAGATCGAAGTGCACGATCCCACCTGGGAAGAATTCGCTGAAATCTTCAAGCGCGTCGCCACCGCCAAGAAGGTACCCTTCTCCGAACAGGCTTTCGCCTACGTGGTTCGCGAGCACTACCTGAAGCCGAACCGTCCCCCGCGCGCGTGCCACGCTCGTGACCTATTGGATCAAGTGATCGACATTGCCAAGTATCTCAACGTGCCGCCGGCTTTGAGCAAAGAACTGGTCGACCGGGCGGCGGCGGCCTACTTTGTGGAGTTTGAGGAGCACTGAGATGACGCGATTTCCCGATTTATGGCAGCGTCAACAACCATTAGGCCGCCCGTTTGTTTTGGGGCACCGTGGGGCCAGCCACGCCGCGCCGCAGAACACCCTCGCTGCGTTCCGCAAAGCAGTGGATGCGGGAGCCGATGGCATCGAGCTGGACGTGCATCTCTCGCGGGATGGCGTGCCGGTGGTCATCCACAACGACAGCGTCGACGCCACCACCGACGGCCATGGCCTGGTGCGTGAGATGACGCTGGTGCAGCTCAAGGCTCTGGATGCTGGTGCACACTTCGATGCGGCTTTTGCGGGTGAGCGTATACCCACGCTGGAAGAGGTGCTGGCCGAAGTCGGCCCACGGCTGTTGACCAACATCGAGTTGAAGGCCGGGCAGACGTCGGCGCTGGTGTCCGCCGTTGTCGAGTTGGTCAGGCGTATGGGGATGGCGACCCGCGTGTGGTTTTCGTCCTTCAAGCCCTATGCGCTTTACCGGGCGCGCGCTTTGGCGCCGGAGATTCCCTGCGGGTTGCTCTATGGCCCGTTGAACCTGGGGACGTTTCTGTTGCGACCGTTTACGCCACACGAGGCGCTGCACCCGTATAAGGATATGCTCACCGCACGCGCCATTCGCCGGGCGCACGACCGTGGCCTACGTGTCTTCACGTGGACGCTTGATGATCCCGATATGGTACGGAAGCTCGCCGCGTGGGGGATCGATGGCATTATCACCAACGAACCGGCGGAAATTCTGGAGGCCTTGACTGCGGGTCAGGGGTAGGTGGTCTGCCGGAAGTGGGATTGCGCGGCCAGACGCTCTTCTGAGAGAGTTCCATCTATCCACGCGGCGACGTCCTGGCCCGAAAGTTGGGCGAGGTACTGCACGGTTTCCGCGTTTCCGCGGGCCGTCAGTGCGATGGCGATCGTTTCTGGAATGTAACAACCGCTCATTAAGACCGCTTTCATTTCATCTAACGCCGTCCACAAGAGTTGGGCGCTCTCCAGGGGCGGTGTTGCGGTGGGATATGTGGCGTGCAGCGTGATGTAAAGTTGTGTTTCGTCCCAGGAAACGGTGGCCGTATCGCTGAAAGGTGAGGGCAACGCATTACACGTGTCCAGCATCCCCTGGATACAGCGTGAAACCCGCATCTGAACGACGACAACAGGCTTGACCGGGGTGGCAGTCATCGTGCGGACGACGACAGTGGCCAATACGCCGATCACGACGAAATCCAGGATGCCCAGAATGATCAAGATGTATCTTTGTTTGCGCGTCATTGCGTCACAGTATAGCACAGCGCGCTATACCCGCAATAGACGAAGCTTGCCACAACTGGTGATGAGATGACCAACGGCGATCCGACGACCGGCGACGTGACAGCTACGCGGGCAAACAGGGCGCGAGGGGGCCTCTCAGGGCTATCGAGCGGCCTGCTTGCCTCTTTTCTGCTCGGCTGGGCGCCGATTTTGGGCAAGTTCGCCTATCGTGCCAACGTCGACCCCATGACTTTGGCCGCTTTGCGCACGGCGGTGGCGGCGCTTTTTTTGTGGGTCATCTATCTGCTCTTCTGGCGCAAGCGCATTTTCATCCGTTGGTCCGCCGTGTTGAGCTGTCTCCTGGTCGGCATCATTAACGGTATCGGTTCCCTGTTCTACTACAGCGGCCTGAGTCGCCTCGATGCCTCGCGCGCCTCGCTGCTCGGTGCGTTGTATCCCGTCTGGGCGGTCATCTTTCTGATCGCTTCCGGACAGACGATCCAGCGGACGACGCTGGGGCGTTTGTTCATTTCTTTGTGCGGCGCGGTGCTGGTGACATCGCCGTGGATGATGAGCACACTGACCGACTATCTCGGGGTGATGTTGATGCTGGCCTACGCCGGGCTGACCGGCTGGTATCTGGTGATGGGCCAGTGGGTGCTGGCCGACGTGCCTTCGCAATCGGGGACGCTCTACATCCTTACCGGCATGGCGGCGACGGTGGCTGTCGCGCGCGTCGTGGGCCAGGGGACTGACGTCGCGCCGATTTCTGCTTCTGGGTGGACGGCGATCGTTGCGTTGGGGCTGACTACGGCGTTTTCGCGGCTGGCGATGTTCTTCAGCCTGGAGAAACTCGGCGGCGTGCAGACAGCGATCATCAGCCTGATGGAATTGGCCGTCAGTCTGACGTTGGCCTTTATCTTCCTGGGGGATCGTTTGGCCTGGTACCAGTGGCTCGGCGCGATTCTACTCCTCGGTGGCGGTGTGTTCGCCAGGATGGACATCGAAGCCGGCGCGATACCGCCGCCACCTTTCAATCCAATGGAAAAATAACGGACAGGAATGCGCCTGTTCTTGTCTATCTCCTGCTTTTGCCTATACTCGAAGTATGATTGATCCACAGCTTGCGAACAAAGTTGTCCTGATTACCGGCGCGAACCACGGCATCGGTGCGGCGACGGCGCGGGCGTTGGCGGCGCAAGGGGCGAAGGTCTTCATCACCTATTACCGCGTGCCGCATCGGTACTCGGAGGCGGAATTGCAGGCGGCACTCGATGCGGGCGTCGGCGGGGACGCGCTGTACTGCGCGCTACAGCAGAACACCGCCGACGCGCTCGTGGCGGACATCCAGGCGCGGGGCGGCGTCGCTGCGGCGCGCGAGACCGACCTGTCCGATCCCGCGAACATTCCGCTGCTCTTCGACCGTTGCGAAGCGGAACTTGGCCCGGTGGATGTGCTCGTCAACAACCACACGCACTGCGTTTTGGAAACTTTTGATCCGGCGCGGGTCACGGATAGGGAGAGCGGCGTCCGCCTGCTCACCGCGCCGGTGATCGACGCGCACTTTGCGATTAACGTGCGCGCGTATGCCTTGCTGATGGCGGAGTATGTCCAGCGTTACCTGAAGCGAAACGCGCGCTCCGGTCGTATCATCAACCTGAGCACCGACGCGGCGCACGCGCACGAGGGCAACGTCAGCTACGCCGCCAGCAAACATGCGATCGAATCCTACAGCCGCTCGGCGGCGGCGGAAGTGGGGAAGTATGGCATCACCGTCAACATCGTCGCGCCCGGCCCGATCCAGACCGGGTACATCACGCCAGAGACGGAAGCGCATATCGCCGCCGGAACGCCGCTTGGCCGCGTCGGCGAACCGGAAGACGTGGCGGACGTGGTCGTCTTCCTCGCTTCCGAGCAGGCGCGGTGGCTGACGGGGCAGTTGTTGTACGTGGGCGGCGGATGGCGGATGGGGCAATGAACGTTTCGCAGGCCGGAACTATCGTGTTTGAAACCGAACGGCTCATCGTCAGGCCGGCAGTGGAAAGCGATCTCGATTTTTACCTGGCGCTGTGGACAAATCCAGACGTGATGCGCCATATGGGGTTTCCGCAAGGTATTCCGATGACGCGTGATAGGATGGGCGAAATCCTCTCTGCGCAAGCCGGAACCGAATTCGACCGGTTGTTGGTGATCGAACTCAAGGCCACAGGGCAGCCCATCGGCGAGTGCAAGTTGTCGCGCCCCGAAGATGGCGTCTCAGAACCGGATATCAAGCTTCTTCCAACTTACTGGGGGCAGAGGTACGGCAGTGAAGCCTGGCAGGGCATCGTGTCTTATCAGTTCAGGAACACGGATTGTGATGCTATTGTGACCTCGCCCCATGTCGCTAACGCCGCCGCGATCAGACTGTACGAGTCCACAGGCGCTGTGCGAACGGGCGAAGGGGTGTATGAGTTCCCTGAAGCTATGCGGGACTTTACCACGCCGGTTCATAGCTACACGTACCGGTTGTCTCGATCAGATTGGCAGCAAAAAGCATAGGAGCGCAAGTGATGAACGTTGGCATTATCGTCTACTCCCTCAGTAGCCACACTTTGACGGTCGCTGAGAGCCTGAAGGAGAAGCTGCTGGCGGACGGCCATAGCGTGATCCTGGAACGGGTCGAAACCGTCGGGCCTCCGAAACCGCAGTTCGAGAGCGCCGAACTGAAGACAAAACCGCCAGTCGATGCCTACGACGCGCTGGTGTTTGCCTGCCCCGTGCGCGGAGGTACGATCCCGCCGCCGATGAGGCGTTATCTGGAGCAGATTCCGTCTTTGCAGGACAAGCAGGTGGCGTGTCTGGTCACGCACTTCTTCAAACGGGAGTGGGGGGCCAACCAGGTGCTCGCGGCGCTGCGCGAACTCTGCGAATCTAAGGGTGCGACCGTCCGTGGCGTGGGCGAGGTGCGGTGGTTTAGCTTGCATCGTAATCAGCAGATCGCGCAGGTGGTGGGAGAGTTGAGTCGGTTGTTTGAAGTCAAGGCAGGGGTGTATGTGTCTCAGCAGTAGATTCCCTAGTTTTGTTAACTCATCAAGAACAGGCTAAATTGGAAGCGCAAAAGAGACTTTAGGATTGAATTGATATAACCAACTACTACAAAACAGAGAGCTGCGTCAGCGTAATAGGAACAACAATGCCGCCGAATTTATTCGAAGACTTTGATTTTGAATTACTAAGCGATCCGGATTTTAAAGAAGATTCGGTTAGGGAGTCATTAATCAAACCTTTGCTCAATGCTCTTGGATACTCGGCGTCAGGCAATCAGCGGATTATCCGTAGTAAAGCCTTGAGCGATCCTTATGTGAATATTGGTAGCAAACGCAATAAAATTCGTCTCATACCGGATTATTTGTTAGAGGTTAATGGAGAATATGCTTGGGTTTTAGATGCGAAATCTCCAGGTGAACAAATTTTTAGCGGTGATAACGTTGAACAGATTTACAGTTATGCAATACACCCTGATGTTCGGGTAAATTTCTATGCTCTATGTAATGGTAAAGAATTCATTTTATTTCAGATCGGACAACGCGAAGCGGTCATATACTTCCAACTGTCTGAGATAAATCAACATTGGGGAGAGATCAAGAAATTTCTTTCACCACAGTTTTTCAAATCTAAAAGTATTATAAAGGATCATACTCTTTCGCCACTTCGCCCGGATTTTGATTACATAACTGCGGTTCCACCGAAGGAAATCAGAGATCTTAAAAAACAGTCGGCTAAACGACATTATGGGGTGCATGGCTATTTTACAAAACAGGTTTGGAATGTAGTACAGGAATATATAAAATCATTTACTCAGCCAGGCGATGTTGTGCTTGATCCCTTTGGAGGAAGTGGTGTTACTGCTATCGAGGCGCTTATCTTGGGAAGAAAAGCGATAAATATCGATCTGAACCCTTTGAGTGTTTTTATTGTCAAAAGCTTATTGGCTCCAATAAACCTGAACAGGTTTGCAGAGGAGTATAGACGTATCAAATCGAACTTGGAGAGAAATGCCCCAAGGACGAAAAGCGAAGTAGAAGTTGCTTTAGAAAAATATCCATACCCTAAAAATATTGATCTACCAAAAAACTCTGATGTAGCAAAAGTTGAACAGCTTTTTAGTCGTGAACAATTGGCTCAACTAGCTTATCTCAAACACTTAATCAAGAAAGTTGATGATGACGGGATCCAAAAAGCTCTACTATTAATGTTTTCAGGTTTGCTAAATCAAATCAACTTGACTTATCACGCATCTGGAGAACGGTCCGTTGGAAGAGGGGACAGCAGCATGTTTCGATATTATCGATATCGAATTGCCCCAAAACCATCGATGCTCGATGTTATTGAGCGATTTGACTTGCGTTTTCGAAGCGTACTCGCAGCAAAGAAAGAATTAGCACTGTTTATTAGACCTGAGTCTCTAGACAACTTTCAGTGTTACCAAGGGTCTGCAACCGACATGGAGAACATAAAGGATGAGAGTGTCGATTATATCTATACGGATCCGCCGTATGGAGCTAAGATCCCTTACTTGGATTTATCTATTATGTGGAATGCATGGTTAGATTTGCCAGTGGATAGCCAGGATTATGACTTGGAGGTTATTGAAGGGGGAGAGCAGAAAAAAAGTAAAGATGCCTATGCAAGTTTGCTTGGTCAATCCATCTCTGAAATGTTTCGAGTGCTGAAATATGACCGCTGGATGAGTTTTGTTTTTGCGCACAAAGACCCTGAATTCTGGCACTTGATAATGGAAGCAGCAGAGAGAAGCGGCTTCGAATATGTAAATTCAGTTAAACAATCTAATGCAAAGACAACGTACAAAAAACGCCAAAATCCATTTACTGTTCTTTCAGGCCAATTGATCATCAATTTTAAGAAAGTCCGCAACCCAAAGACAATCCTCAAGGTTGATCTGGGGGTAGATATTGCAGAAATCGTTCTGCAAACAATCGAAGGAATCATTGCTAAAAATGAAGGAGCTACCCTAGAGGAAATTAACGACGAATTAATTGTCCGAGGTTTAGAGTTAGGTTTCTTAGATATTCTCAGCAAGCAATATCAGGATATTTCCCCATTCCTTGCAGAAAACTTTGAATACGATAGGTCAACGCGGAAATTCCACATTCGCCAGAATACTAAATTCCGCTCACAAATAGATGTGCGTTTGAGAATTCGCTATTACCTGATTTCTTTCCTGAGGCGGAAAGAGCGAGAAGGAGAAAGTCCAACCTTTGATGAAATAGTGCTAAATATCATGCCGCTTCTGAAAAATGGCAGAACTCCAGAAGATCAAACTATCTTAAGTGTTCTAGAAGAAATAGCTGTTCATATTGGTTCTGACCGATGGCGACTAGAGGAAACAAGTGTCCAGCCATTTTTGTTGTAATTACGGCAGGCTAACCCCGTTGTTAAGGAAACGTTATGACCCAATCTAGCGAATTCCCCCTCTCCATCCAAAACCTCACCTTCCAATACCGGACGCGCGAGCAGCCGGCGATTGAGGATGTGTCGTTCACGCTGCACGCGGGGGAACTCCTGCTCGTGGCCGGCTCCAGCGGCTGCGGCAAGACGACGCTCATCCGCTGCATCAACGGCCTGATCCCGCGCAGCTATAAGGGCGCGCTGAGCGGGCGCGTGTTACTCAACGGGCAGGATGCGTCCGCTTTGCCGTTGTCGCGCGTCTCGCAGATCGTCGGCACGGTGCTGCAAGACCCGGAGCGCCAAATCCTGGGAGCGCACGTCTTCACCGAGGTTTCTTTCGGCCTGGAAAACCTGGGCCTGCCGCGCGATGAAATCCGCCAGCGGGTGGACGAGACGCTTGCCTACCTGGGCATCGCCCACCTGCGCGACCGCGAGACCTTCTACCTTTCCGGCGGCGAGAAGCAGAAGGTGAGCCTCGCCGGGGTGCTGGCGATGCGCCCGAACATCCTGCTGCTGGACGAGCCGCTGGCCAGCCTCGATCCGGCCTCCGCGCAGGAGGCGCTGGCGCTCTTCCGCCGCCTGGCCGACGAGGGCGTGAGCATCCTGTTGGTGGAGCACCGGGTTGAGGATGCGTTGAGCATCCGTCCCGACAGGGTGCTCTTTATGCAGGATGGCAAAATCGCCTATGACGGCTCGTTGGACGGCGCGATGCAGGTGATGGATTATCGCCAGGTGAAGCTGCCCGCGCCTGTTGTGATGGAGCGCGCGGCCAAAGTGCCGCTGCCTGCCTTTACGCCGGCGATCAAATCCAACGGGCGCGATCCGCTGGTGACCTTCGAGGACGTGACGTTTGCTTACGAAAGCGGCGGGGAGGTCATTCACGGCGTCAATATGACGCTCCGGCAAGGCGACATCGTGGCGATCCTCGGCCCGAACGGCGCCGGGAAGACGACGCTGGTGAAACACGCTATCGGCCTCCTGAAACCCAGTCAGGGTCGCGTGCTGGTCGAGGGGATCGACACCCGAAAAATGAGCGTCGCCCAGATCGCGCACACGTTGGGTTACGTGTTCCAAAGTCCAAGCCACATGCTCTACGCGCCGACCGTGCGCGAGGAGCTGGCCTTCGGTCCCAAAAACCTGGGCTTCAGCCCGGAGGCCATCACGGAAGGTGTCAACGCCGCCCTCGACGCGGTCAACGTGCGCGGGTTGGAGGGCTACCCGCCGCTCTCGCTTTCCTTCGGGCAGCAGAAGCGGGTCAGCATTGCGGCGATTCTGGCGATGCGTTCCAAAATCCTGGTGATGGACGAGCCGACCGCCGGGCAGGATTACTGGAATTACATCGCCTTTATGGATTCTATTTTGCAGACGTCGGGGTTTTCGGCCATCCTGTTCATCACCCACGATCTCGATCTGGCGATTGGCTATGCCAACCGGGTCGTTCTGATGCACGAAGGCCAGATTGCCGGCGATGGGGCGCCCGCCGAAGTCTTGTCCGATTCCGATTTGTTGGAGCGCTGCAGGTTGGTACCGACGTCGCTGCTCAGGGCGAATCTGGAACACCTGCCGGAGACGGGGCGCTTCTTGTCCGCTGAAGCGTTAGCGCACGCCATACAGTCTGTTGGT
>DAIUDK010000024.1:28584-41398 GCA_036845725.1 Chloroflexota bacterium | reverse complement strand
CGCGCACATTCCAAGTCGATGCAGTCACCATTCGCAGGGACTTGGCCGAGTTAGAAAAGGCTGGACAACTGCACCGCGTCCATGGTGGTGCAATGTTGAGCGCCGGGCTGACAGGGGAAATCGGCGTCTCCCCCCTTGTAGCACCTGTACAGGGACAGCGCATCGCCGAAGCCGCCGCGCGATTCATCCCTGATCACAGCGTTGTTTTCTTAGGACCAGGGACTTTAACTCGCGCTGTGACACCCTTTCTGAGCAAGCACACGCACCTTACAATCATCACCAATGCGCTGGACATCGCATGGTATGTGGCACAACAGGCGCGAATGGCACAGCCGGTTACACACACACTCCACCTTATCGGCGGACAGGCCGCGCCGGATTACGGCCTTTACGGGGCAGACGAGGCGTTGCGCCACGTTCACGCCGATCTGGTAATCTTCGAAGCTGGAGGGCTGGATGCTGAGCGCGGTCTCACCCACGACGACCGGGATGGTGCGCGCACGACGCGCGCACTCCTGAACATCTCGTCGCAGACGGTGGCGTTGGTTGCGCCGGAACGCGTGGGGCGCGCAGGCGCGATCTTCATTGCGCCCGCCAGCGAGGTCGATGCGTTGATTTCAGACCACGAAGCCCCTACTCCGGCACTGTGGGACCTGAGCGAACTCGGTGTGCGTATTATTTTGACCTGACTTATCGACCCTCTACAAGGGATCTATCTCATTAGAATGAAAGGAGTCTTTTTATGGCAAGCGTGACCTACAAGCACGTCACCAAACGCTTCGGCGACGTCGTCGCAGTGTCGGATCTCAGCATCGAAGTGGCCGATAAGGAATTTCTGGTCTTCGTTGGCCCTTCCGGCTGCGGAAAAAGCACCAGTTTGCGTATGTTGGCCGGATTGGAGGAAATCACCGAGGGTGAAATCTACATCGGTGACCGTTTGGTCAACGATGTCCCACCCAAGGATCGTGATATCGCTATGGTGTTCCAGTCCTACGCGCTCTATCCACACATGACAGTCTACGACAACATGGCCTTCGGCCTCAAGCTGCGCAAGGCCCCTAAGCAGGAAATCGACCGCCGGGTGAAGGATGCCGCTGGGATTCTGGGCATCGAACACCTACTCGACCGCAAGCCCAAACAGCTCTCTGGCGGGCAGCGGCAGCGCGTTGCTGTGGGCCGCGCCATCGTCCGGGAGCCGAATGTCTTTCTCATGGATGAGCCGCTCTCCAACCTGGATGCCAAGTTGCGTGTACAAGCTCGTGGTGAAATCTCCAAACTGCACATGCGCCTGGGGACGACCTTCATCTACGTGACCCACGACCAGACCGAAGCCATGACTATGGGTTCCCGCATCGCCGTGCTCAAGGATGGTATCCTGCAGCAGATCGACACGCCGCAGAGCCTCTACGATATGCCCGGCAACGTCTTCGTCGCCGGCTTCATCGGCAGTCCAGCGATGAACTTCTTCGACGCTGCCCTGATCGAGGAGAACGGCGTGATGTACGCCGACTGTCGCGACTTCCGCGTCGCCATTCCAGACGAGCGGCGCTCGCTCTACAAGCCCTATTTGGGCAAGGAAGTAATCTTTGGCATCCGCCCCGAGCACGTCCACGATCCCGACTATCCACTGCCCGGCATCGTGCCTGCATTGGTCGAAGGCCAGATCGATGTCACCGAGTTGATGGGGAATGAGGTGCTCACTTACTTCACACTGGAGCACGCAGAGTTCATCGGACGCTTCGATCCGCGTACCAAGGCGTCCGTAGGGAGCATAAAGGCCGCGGCTTTCGATATGAGCCGTATGCATCTTTTCGATAAACAGACCGAGAACGCGATCCGCTAACACAACCGAACAAAAGACCGGGATTTGATGAAAATCCCGGTCTTTTCTTACCCTACAGGTTCCTGCACTTTGGCAAGCAACAACGTCGAAAGCAGAAACAATACGCCATAAATGGTGAAGATCACCACATAGCCGAGGCCGGGCGCTTCCGGTATGGAGCGTGTGAAGAAATCGGCCACTGGGCCACCAATGTAAGCGCCCACCGCCCCCGCTCCGGCACCCGCCAGATTAGAAATCCCCAGATAACGCCCAGCCTCGTCTTTAGGCACAAGGCTGGTCCCCAAAGCCCAACTCGCCGTGTAAAAAACGCCAGTGGCAATGCCAATAATACTAGCGCCGACAAAGACCAACGTCAGGCTGGTGGCAAACAACGTGATCCCAGTCCCAGCAGCAGCGACGAGACCACTCCACGCCACAATTTTTTTCCGCCCCACCCTATCTACCAACCATCCGGCGGGTAGAGCAGAAAGCAGAATGAAAACGCCGACCAGCATCATCATCTCGCTGGCTGGTCCTGCCGCCGATTCACGCGTGAAGCCCAACCGTCCCTGCAGGAAATAGAGCACGAAACCGGCCAAATTCGTCACACTCACCAGGAAGGCCAACCGACTAATCACCCACCAAATAAAAGAAGAAAGTGCGTGATACTTAGCGGTCCCGATGGATAGCCAGGCACTGCCCCCCACCCCCACCATCACGGCAATAATCATCGCGACCAGCCCCACCAAGGTCATAACTACGACAAGGACAGGAAGCGACTCAACCCCTGCCAGCCACCGTCCCACCCAGACGACGACTTCACCCATCAACAGAATTACCCCTGTAAAGAAGCCTGTCATCAGCAAAAGTCGCAGAAAGGGCTGCCAGTCCAGTGGCGGCGGCGTTATCGTCAACGGGCGCTCTGGGACAAACATCGCCAGCACCATCGCGATGAACATTACAGCCATCAAGAGCAGCAATCCGCCCCACATGTTTCCCGCGCCGATCAACCGTGCAATAGTGAAAGAAACCAGCACCACCGGGATGGGCACTTCGAACAACGCTTTGACACCCGAAAAACGCCCGCGCTTCTCCTCAGGCACCAAGTCGGGGATCAGCCCTTGTTGGGCGCTGTGCGCAGTGTTGGAGAAAAACTGCAAGAGGATGTACAGCACGAAGAGAAGGAGATACCCGGCCATACCGCTCATCTGCGCAGTAAAGCCGATGAGGGTGAGAATGACCAGATCGATCAGCGTACCCGCGAAGATAAAAGGCCGCCGCCGTCCCCAGCGGGCCGTAGTGCGATCCGAGAGCATGCCCATCAGGGCTTGCGCCAGCAGCGCCACCATCAAAGCCCATAGACGCATTCGGCCAAAATACGTTCCCTGCTGCGTCTCGCCCATGAACTGCTGCACCAGCAAAGGCAACACCAGCGGCACAAAGGTCTGGGTGAGTGTATTCAGACCCAGATAGAAAACATTGATGGTGATGAGGTCGTACCAACGGAGAGGTCGCGTCATAGTCGGTATCGTATTCAATTGAGTGAAATCCGTTCGTGAGGCATCGCCTGAGGTGACATCTTAGCCAGGCGCTCAGACAGCGGGACGTACACCCGCATATAGTCCAACACGGCAGACAGCAAGCTTAGCGCCGTCGGCATCTCCAGAAGTCGCTGTTTCTTCGTCGCCGCCAACGGCAGCAGCGCCGCCCCAAGCACGCCTAACGTCGACACGCCCGGCGCCAGAACTTCGGGCAGCAACGCGGCCGGCCAAACAGTCGCTAGCGCTTCCACATAGCGCCGCAAGTATTGGCCGACCTGCTCAACCAAAATCCAGCCGGGTCGCGGCTCTTCGACCCACGGCCACAGTTGCACTGTCGCCTCCAGGTAGACCTGATCCTGGTGAATTTGCAGCATCTGAAAGCGATACTGACCCACGACCAATGCATTGGCGAAGTCGCAGCCCTTCCCTGAGATATCGTCAAGCAGATAGGCCAACGTGCCCACATTCGCCACCGCGCCGTGCGCATCCGCTGCCCAGGCGACACCCAACGGCTGTCGCTGCTCACGGCACACTCGCAGCAGCCAATCCACGCACTGCGTCTCGGCGAAGATAGGAAAAAGCTGGCCCGGAAAAACAGCTTCAGAGCTTGGGTAGATAGGAACCCGTAACGTCTTCATAACAGTATTGTAGTCACCCTGATGAAGTTGACAAATCAAGTTTGACAACTCCCCCACTTGGCGTATAATCTACCCAGTAATGCCCCAGTGGCGGAATTGGCATACGCGGCAGGTTGAGGGCCTGTGCCTTCGGGCGTGGAGGTTCGAGTCCTCTCTGGGGCATTTCACTTCATCAAAACAACACGCGGGCATTGACCCGCGTGTTGGCGTATATCGTCCCCGAAACAAATTTGTGTTTTTGCCAGAATTGTCCTATACTATTTGTGTAGCACTCCCACAAACCATCTTACTTCTGATTGCCTGTCATCATCTCGCCACACCAGTGTAACCATGGCTCAGTATACAATTTCCAATGTTCTATTTGCCAGTTTGCTTAGGAGGATGCGATGAAAGACTTGATTGTCGAACGAGTCAATGTGTGGGCCGCCAGCATTCCCGATGAACCGGGCGGTCTCGCCCACATGCTCGCCGGACTGAGCGAGGCCGGCGTGGATCTCGATTTCTGCATCGCCAGGCGCGCGCCGGAGAAACCCGGCACGGGCGTGGTCTTCGTCACGCCGCTGCGTGGTGATAGAGAGATTGAGGCAGCTTCACTCTTGGGATTCAACGTGACCAAATCTCTCCACTCTGTTCGCGTCGAGGGCACAAATGCTCCCGGCATCGCCGCCATCCTCACAGAAAAACTCGCCGCAGCGGGCATCAATCTACACAGCTTCTCGGGGGCAGTGATTGGCACGCGCTTCATCCTCTACATCGCGCTGGATAGCGACGAGGACGCCGACAAAGCCTGCGAGATTCTCCGGCGGATGTAATCCCCCAATGCTCAACACGACACCGAAGGCGCGTGAGACATCGCGTTCACGCGCCGTGTTGTGACGTGCGCACGACGCCACAAGCCAGTGCATTGACTCTTCTGCACATTCGCTTATACTCATCCTGGCAATCGGTCAATAGGACATTGCCTTGACGACCAGACTAAACGACAATTCGACTCCTGTAGACGGAGGCTTGCGATGACCGATCCCGATGCTTACGTTTCCCCATTTACCTGGCGCTACGGCTCGCCGGAGATGCGCGCGTTGTGGAGCGAGTTGTACGCCCGGCGACTGTATCGCCGCATCTGGGTAGCGATGGCGCGCGTGCAAAGCCGCTACGGGCTGGTGACAGCCGAGCAGGTCGCCGACCTGGAAGCAAACGCGGAAGACGTAAACTTCGCGCGCTCGCTGGAAATTGAATCCACCATCCGCCACGACGTGATGGCCGAGATCCGCGCCTTCGCCGAGCAATGCCCGGTGGGCGGCGGCATCATCCACCTGGGCGCAACGTCGATGGATGTGCGCGACAACGCCACCGCCCTGCAAGCGCGCGACGCGCTCGACCTGCTGCTGCCTAAGCTGGATAACCTGCTGCTGGATTTCGCCGAGCAGATCGAACGCCGGGCTGCCCAGCCATGTATGGGCTTCACGCACATCCAGCCCGCCGAGCCGACGACGGTGGGCTACCGGCTCACCGCTTACGCGCAAGACCTGCTCATCGACCGCGCCGACCTGGCGCGCGTACGGGCGGAGTGGCGCGGCAAGGGGTTCAAAGGCGCGGTGGGGACTTCAGCCTCGTATAAATTGCTTCTGGAAGGGCAGACGGCACCCGCCACGTTCGAGGACGAGGTGATGGCCGAACTGGGTCTGCCCGCGTGGCCCGTCGCCAATCAGACCTACCCACGCCGCCAGGATTGGGCCGTGCTGACGGCGATCTCCGGTATGGGGAGCACGCTCTACCGCTTCGCCTTCGACCTGCGCATCCTGCAAAACCCGGCCATCGGCGAATGGGCCGAACCGTTTGGGAAACAGCAGGTCGGCTCGTCGGCGATGCCGTTCAAACGCAATCCCATCCACGCGGAGAACGTGAACAGCCTGGCGCGGCACCTGGCGCAGTTGCCTCGCGTGGCCTGGGACGACGCCGCGCACTCCCTGCTGGAACGCACGCTCGACGACTCCGCCAACCGGCGCATCATCCTGCCGGAGGCGTTCCTCATCGCGGATGAGCTGTTGGGGACGGTCGGGCGGTTGGTGCGGGACCTGCGCATCAACGATGCCGCCATCGCCCGCAACCTGGATACCTACGGCCCATTCGCGGGCATCGAACCGCTGCTGATGCGTCTGGTCAAAGCCGGGGCGGACCGCCAGGCCATGCACGAAATCCTGCGAGATGTGGCCATGCAAGCGTGGAGCGCGGTTGAAGCTGGCGCAGCGAATCCGTTAGTCGAACTGCTGGCAGTAGACGAGCGGCTGCTACACCATCTCGACGCGGCTGCCATCCGCGCCAATCTCGATGCCCGCGACTACATCGGCGACGCGCCCGAACGCGCGCTGGCGCTGGCACAACGCATCCGTGAAACCGTGGCAGGAGAAGCGCGAGCCTGAGTGTAGCCTGCTAACGCAAAAACGCAATTTCCTCCCATTTGCCTCTTGACACCGCAATAAACATATGCTATATTGTTTATAGTTACTTATACGTATAAGCTTATATGTATAAGGTTATACAAATAAGCTTATATGTATAAGTTCGAAATCATCCTCTTTTCCGAGTCCAAGAACACAGGGGGCCTATGGATAGCACATCTATGAAGCGACCGACGCAAGTTGACGTAGCTCGGTTGGCGGGAGTCTCAACAGCGACCGTTTCGTACGTGGTGAATGGCCTTGCCGATGGCCGGGTGCCCATCTCCGAAGAAACTCGCCTGCGCGTTCTGGCAGCCATCGAGCAGCTTGGCTACGAACCGGATGCCCGCGCCCAGGCCTTGCGCTTAGGCAATAGCCAAACCGTCGGCCTCATTCTCCCGGATATCCACAATCCCCATTTCTGGCAAACTGCCGATGGGGTGGAGCAGGAACTGCGTTCCGCGGGTTACCACTTGCTCCTTTCCAGCGCCGACCTGGACCCCGACCATGGGAAAGACATATTCAAAGAGATGTCGCGGCGCACCGATGGATTGATCCTGATGAGCGCCTATGTTTTCCAATCGGCAGAAGCACAGAAGCTTCTGACCCATCTTCTCAAGCGACGGTTTCCTATTGTGAAAATTGGCGAGCACCCGGATATCGATTGTGTGGTGTCTAACTACGAGGCCGCAACTCGAGAAGCTATGACCTATCTATTAGCATTGCAACACCGGCGGATTGGCTTGATCTACGGCGTGCGGTCACCATGGGAAAGTCTTGAGTCTACCAATCTGCAGGTGGGCGCTGCCGGAGGGTTGGATCGCTTGCTACCCTATCAAGACTGTCTGCGGACAGCCGGTCTGCCGCTTGATCCGGAACTGATCGTGACGTGCGGTACAACCATCGAGGATGGGTATCAAGCTACCCTACAACTTCTCAAACTCCCGATGCGCCCTACAGCTTTGTTAGCGATCAACGATCTATTGGCGATCGGCGCTCTGCGTGCCGCCAGCGATCTAGGATTGCATGTTCCCACCGACCTATCAGTGGTGGGCTATGACGATATCCCGCTGGCCAGTTATCTGGCGCCGAGATTGACAACCAGTTCCAAGGATATGGTCAGAGTGGGGCGAGAAGCCGTGAAATTGCTTTTAGGCCGCATCCAGAAACCAGATCAACCTCATCAAAAGATCGATGTGCAAGCCCGGTTTGTCGTACGTGAGTCCACAGGGCCGGCCCCGTTGTAAGAGGGGGGATCCTGCGTAGTGATTTAAGCCGTTATCAAAACGTCGACCAGATTTTTTCACGGAGGAAAGTCTCTTTATGCGCAAGATGTCCGGCACCGCTAAGTTTCTCAGGAAAAACGCCGCTGGCTATATGTTCCTTATGCCGTGGCTGCTGGGGTTCCTTATGCTTACACTTTATCCGATGATCTACTCGCTGTGGCTCGGTTTCACGAATTACAACTTTACCAAGCCCGATGCGACGCAATGGATTGGGTTTGGCAACTATATAAAAATGTTCGGGCCGATATTCGGCCTATCCGAGTTCACCACATCTGCAGGCGATGTGATGCGCGTGGACCCCTACTACTTGAAGTCACTTTCTGTGACGTTCACCTATGTGTTTGTGTCCGTACCGCTGAAGCTGATCTTCGCCCTCGCGGTGGCAATGCTGATGAATCAGAAACTGCGAGGCGTGGCATTCTACCGCGCCGTGTACTACATCCCCACCCTCCTCGGCGGCTCGGTAGCCATCGCGGTGCTGTGGCGGAAGTTGTTCGAGAAAGACGGCCTGGTCAATATGTTCCTGGGTGTCCTCGGCTTTACTGACCTCCCCGGTTGGATTACCAATCCCAAGTACGCACTTTGGACGCTGGTTCTGCTGACAGTGTGGCAGTTTGGCTCGTCGATGATTATCTTCCTCGCGGGACTGAAACAGATTCCACAGGAGTACTACGAAGCGGCAGCCGTGGACGGTGCGAACAAGGTACGGCAGTTTTTCGCCATCACCATCCCCTTGCTTTCACCGGTCATTTTGTTCAATTTGGTTATGCAGATGATTGGCGCGTTCCAGGCATTCACCCAGGCCTACATCATCGGCGGCGGCAGGGGGGGCGTGCTTAACTCCACACTGTTCTATACCCTCCACCTGTACATTCAGGGGTGGGCCTACCGCGAGATGGGCTACGCGTCCGCTATGGCGTGGGTACTGTTGCTCATTATCGGGGTGCTCACGGCGATTGTCTTGAGAACATCAAACGTGTGGGTATCCTATGGGACGGGTGAATAACTTGAAAATCAGCACACGTATACGCCATACCTTGACCCATCTATTCATCATCGGCCTGGGACTGTTCATGATCTACCCCATCGCCTGGATGATTATCAGCTCGTTCAAACCCAACAATATGATTTTCAGTGACCCAGGGTTGATCCCGAAGGCCGTGACCATTGAGAATTACGTCACCGGCTGGAAGGGCTACGCGGGCACAACCTTCGGCAGATTCTTTGCCAACTCGCTCTTTATGAGCGGAGTGGCTATCGTCGGGAACCTGATCTCCTGCACTATGGCAGCATACGCATTCGCGCGGCTCAAATTCGCCGGCAAGGGCCTCTGGTTCGCGATTATGATGATTACGCTTATGCTCCCGGGCCATGTCACCCTCGTGCCACGCTATATCCTGTTCAACACCTTCGGATGGGTAGGAACATACCTCCCGATCCTCGTGCCGAAATTCCTCGCGACGGACGCGTTCTTTGTGTTCTTGCTCGTGCAGTTCATCCGCAGTCTGCCGAAAGAGCTTGACGAGGCGGCGACGATCGACGGGTGCTCATCAGTCGGGGTATTCCTGCGTATCATCTTGCCGAACGCGGTCCCTGCACTGGTGACGACCGCGCTATTCACGTTCTTGTGGACGTGGGACGACTTTTTCAACCACTTGCTGTACCTCACCAAGCCGGAGACGTTCAGCGTATCCCGGGCCTTGCGCACATTCATTGGCGACGCTGGCGCAGTGAACAACTGGGGCGGCGCGCTGGCGATGTCCACACTCTCGATGATCCCTGCTTTTATCCTGTTCTTCTCCCTGCAAAAGTACTTTGTACAGGGTATCACAACCACAGGTTTGAAGGGCTAGTACAATCACAGGAGGATTTGAGTATGAGATGATGATAAGTGACTATTTCACATTTGTCCGGTAAAACTATTCGAAAAGCTGAAACTACACAGAAACAGGAGGATTCTCAGATGAAACGATTTCGTGCCATTACACTTTTGGTCTTGCTTGTGACAATGTTCACGGCTTGTACCACCCCGACACCCCAAATTGTCGAGAAAGAAGTTGTTAAGGAAGTGGAAGTTGTTAAGGAAGTGGAAGTCGTCAAAACCGTGGAGGTGGAGAAAGAGGTCGTGAAGGAAGTCATGGTCGAAGTCCCGGTCCGGGCTGATGGGCTTCCAGAATACACCGGCGGTCCTGCCGAAATCCGTATGGGTTGGTGGGGCAACGATGACCGCGCGGCCAGAACCCTGCAGGTCATCCAATTGTTCCAGGATGCGTATCCCGAGATCAAAGTCATCGGCGAACCGAACGGTGGCACGTCCGACCACTTCCAGATCATCGATACCCAGCTTGCGGGTAACAACGCCCCCGATATCATCCAGTTCGGCGGCAACTGGCCCGATTACAAGCAGTACCTTGAACCGCTCAACGGCTATCTCGGCAAGCAGCTTCTGATCGACACTGCCGAGCGGTTCGACCAGACCGCGCTCATCCCCGCGACGGATGCCGCCGGCGACCTGTTCTGCATCAGTCTCGGCACGAACACGCTCATCCTCGCCTACAACAAAACGATGATTGAGACAGCCGGCGCCGCGCTCCCCAAGGACAACATGACCTGGGATGAGATGATCGCCTACGGTCAGGAACTCAAGGCGGCGCTTCCCGAAGGCGTTTCCCCCTTCGTGGACAACAGCACCAACACGGCGAACTACATGAGCTATTTCTACACGCAGCAGGGCACCCCGCTCTACACCCTCGACGATGGCGGGAAATCCTACGCGACGGTTGAGTCCGCGCAGAAATGGCTGCAGATGTGGGCCGATATGCGCGCCGAGGGGCTGATCCCCGACGCGGACACCACCGCGACCTACGGCGAAAGTGGGCCAGACAACTCGGCGCTTGTGGCGGGCAAGGCGGCCATCGGTTTGATTTGGAGCAACCAGTTGGCGTCTTACCAAGCAGCCATGACCGACCAGCTCGGCGCGACAACGCTTCCGGTGGGCGGTGAAGATTCCTACGTCATCCAGATGAGCCAGTACTTGGGTGTCTACAACGGCAGCAAGAACAAAGAGGCGGCGATGCTATTCGTCAACTTCTTCGTCACCAGCCCCGCAGCGGGCGCAGTACTGCAAACCAACCGCGGTATCCCCTCCTCGCCAGTTGTGCGCGAGAAGATCGCCGCTGGCGCCACCAAGACGGACGCCGAGGTTTACCGGATTTACAACGTGGTCGCCGACCGCACGATCCCGCAGGGACCCAATCTGCCAAACGACCAGGAGTTCGTAAATGAACTTCAACTGATCGGCGAGCAAGTAGCCTACGGTCAGTCCACGGTCGAGCAGGCTGCTACAGACTTGCAGGCATTGATCGAGCGTCTGGTGGTCAAATAACTTTCAGCAAGCGTGATAGTGACCAAAGGCGCGGGGGCATACGCCCCCGCGCCTTTTCATTTCCCGATCCAACCGCATATAACGGCAACCCCTCCACAGCAAAAGACGTTTGCTTTCAAGGAAAATCCAATAATTACACCTGCTCAGCAGACCACGCCACATGCGCCTTCCCCTGGTAATTCTTGAGCATCAGCACGGCAACGGCGCAGAGAATCAATTCCGAAACGGCCTCCGAGGCCCAAATGCCGTTCAAACCGAAGAAGCGGGAGGCCAGCAGCAGCACCGGCAGTTTGACCAGCAGGATGCCGCCGAGGGTGAGCCACAGGGCGTCTTTCGCCTTGCCGACCGATTGAAAATACGCCGCCGCCAGGATCGCCACCCCGCTGAGCGGGTAGGACAGCGCCAGGAAGCGCAGCGCGATTTGCCCTTCGGCAACAATGACGCTTTCCTTCGAGAGCACGGCGATGAGCGTGGCCGGCATCAACAGACAGAGGCCCCCCACGAGCAGCCCGTAGACGACCGTCGCGCCCAACGAAAGCGCGATCGTTTTCCTGACCCGCTCGAAGCGCTTCTGCCCAAAGTTGTAGCCCACCAGCGGCTGCATCCCCTGGACGATGCCGGTCTGGGGCATACTCAGGGAGGCGTAGAGGCGGTTGACAATCGCAAAGACGCCCAGGGCGCTGTCGCCGCCCATCACCCTGAGCAGGTTGTTGGTGACGATGACCACGAGGCTGGCGCTGATGCTTTTGAGAAACGAGGGCAACCCGATCATCAGCACTTCAGCGATAATGGATTTGTCCGGTTTGAAATAGGCGGCCTTGATCCGGTACGACCTGTTCTTCCTGAAAAAGAAGAAGTAGACGCTCATCCCGGCGGAGACGGCCTGTCCGATGACGGTCGCCCAGGCGGCCCCGCCCACCCCCATGCGCAGCACCATGATGAAGAGCCAGGCCAGCACGGTGTTGACGGCGACCGGGATCACCCAAATGGCGGTCGAGAAGCGAGCATTGCCGTCCGCCCGGATGATCGCCGAGTAGCCGGTGCTGGTGATCGCGCCCAGGAAGATGATGCGGCCATACGTGATCGCATAGGGCGCGATGGTTTCGGTGGCCCCGAGCAGGAAGACGATCGGTTTGATGAACAGCGTGCCGAAAATCGTGATCGTCGTCGCCACAGTCCAGAAGATCAGGAACGTGTTGGCCACAGTCCGCGATGCGCGCTCGACATGCTGCTCGCCGAGCGCCCTGGAAACCACGGAAGCGCCGCCAACCCCGACAATGGTGGCGACGCCCCCGAGCGCCATCAGCACCGGTGAGATGATCGAGGCCCCGGCAGCCGCCAGCGAGTTGATGCCCACGGAGAGGAAGTAGGTATTGATGATGCTGTACACGGCGTAGACCAGCAGCGAAAACGTGGTCTGCGAGGCCATGTCCAGCAACAGCTTCCAGATTTTCTCCGTGCCCAGACGCTGAACGGCTGTAGAGACTACCGATTTGGACGAACCGGCCATAGACACTCAATTCGCTTTCAGCCACTGCATGGCGGTGTTGATAACCCCCTTGGAGGCGTTAAAGATTTCATCGGTGTCGTAATTGCGGTAATAGCACTCCGTGTTCATCATCAAGCCGAGGTACAGCGTATAGAGATAACAGCGTTGTTCTTCGGCAAAGGTGAAGGTGGTTTTGCCGTAGCCGCGCATGGCGT
>DAIUDK010000024.1:0-28484 GCA_036845725.1 Chloroflexota bacterium | reverse complement strand
CTTGCGCGCAACGTCTTCCAGCGCCGATTCCACCAGCTTGATGAAAGCCTCTTTCCACGTGTCCGCGCGCAGGTCCGGGTTCCCGTCCAGGCCAAAGTAGACGCCTGGAAAGGTGTTGATCTCCCGGATGATCGCGCCAATGTGCAAGTCAACGGACTCGCGGGTTTCGGCCGGCAAGTTCGCTCTCACGTGCTGAAGATTGTCCCCGTACATTTTCTCCATAAAGAAATAGTCCGCGTCGCACAAGTCGTGAGCGTCATCGAAAAAGTAGATTCCCGGCACGGGGATGGCCGGATTTTGCCGGACCAGACGCATGGCAGCAACCTCGGTTGTCATGATATTCTTTTCATACAGCAGAACTTCCGCGCCCTGCGGCGGGGCGATCTTAAGGATGACCTCCCGCCCGTCGGCCAGCCGGACGTTGTAAGAGGCATTGAACCAACCGTCTTTCAACTCAAGTACCGCCTCCTCTCCGACGGCAAGCCCCAGGCCGTTAAAAGCCCGGGCGGCCATGCTTTCAACCTGTTCCTGTGTCTTTCTGTTTTTAGTTTTGCTTTCCATGTCCTTCCTCAATAGATTGTTTTACTGAATCACTTCCAGGTCCGTGTGGAGCGTCGCCGATGAATCAGCGCCAACCCAGATGTCGAAAGTTGCTGCTTCTTGAATCCACGCATTGGCATTTGTACTCCAATAACCCAGCTCATCCGGTCCGAGCTGGAAAGTCACGGTCTTCGTCTCACCGGGCTGGAAGGTGATGCGCGCGAAGTCTTTCAACTCACGCATAGGGCGCGAGTCGCTGCCCCATCTCTGGTGAATGTAAAGCTGAACCACCTCATCCCCGGTAACTTTGCCGGTGTTGGTCACATCAACACTGACGTTCACACTGCTCCCCACCTTGATCTGCGGGCACGAAACCTTCAGGTTAGAGAACGCAAATGTCGTGTAGCTCAGGCCATAGCCAAAAGGATAAAGTGGCGTGGGCAGACCGTCCCAGTAGCGCGGGTTATACATCGGGCTGTCCTCGGGCGAGTGAGTCAAGTTACGCGCATAGTAGAGCGGCGCGTGGCTGCCCTTGCGCGGGAAACTGACTGGCAATTTGCCGCCGGGATTCACATCACCAAACAAGATGTCGGCTACGGCATGACCGCCTTCGGTCCCAGGTTCCCAGGCTTCGAGAATGGCAGGGATGTGCTCAGCAGCCCAATTGATGCTCAGCGGACGGCCATTCAGCAGGACCAACACTACCGGCTTGCCCAGCGCAGCCACGGCCTTGAGCAGTTCTTCCTGCCGACCGGGCAAATCGAGCGAGGCGCGTGAGGCGGCTTCGCCGGCCATCAGGTCAGTTTCGCCCAACACCATCACCACCAAATCAGCCGCGCGGGCGGTTTTGACGGCTCCTTGGAAGGCGGCTTCGGCTTCTCCAGAGGTTTGAACCGGCTTGGAGGCTTCACTGGCCATGGCGCTCTCAAACCAGGAGGGAATATCGCGTCGAATTTCGGGGCCTGGGGCGTAGCTCACCCGGGCATGAGGAAGCTTGGCGCGGATGCCTTCGAGCACGGTCACGGCAGCGGGGGTATGCCCAAACACCATCCACGATCCCTCGGTGGCTTCCATCGAATTGGCCAGCGGGCCAATCACGGCGACGTTCTTCAGATCCTTCGAGAGGGGCAACCATCCGCCCTCATTCTTGAGCAACACCATCGAGCGTTGGGCAGCCCAGCGTGCGGTTTGACGATGTTCGGGCCGGGTCACAACTTGCGCCAGCAGGTCTTCATCCACATAAGGATGCTCAAACAGCCCCATTTTCACCTTGATTGCCAGGATAGGGCGAACCAATTCCTCAATCTCGGCCACGGACAAGGCGCCCTCGGCGACCAGTCCAGCCAGGCTCTCGGAGTACGTATAGCTGGACATATCCATATTGAGGCCAGCTTTGATACTGCGCAGGGTTGCGTCGCGCCGGTCGCGAGCGTGGCCTTGAATGACCAAGTTGCCAACCGCGAAGGCGTCCGAGACGACAAAACCCGCAAAGCCCCACTCTTGCCGCAACACCCGGCGAAGCAGCCAGCGATTGCCGCTAGCCGGGACATCGTTGAGATCCATATAGGCGCTCATGAAGGTGGCTACCCCGGCCTCGACGGCGGCGGCAAAGGGCGGCAGGTAGACGTTGCGCAACTGCGTCTCAGACAGATAAACCGGGTCGTAATCGCGTCCACCATCGGAAGCGCCATATCCGGCGAAGTGTTTAGCGCAGGCCAGCACGCGCTCGGGATCGGCGGGGTCGTCACCCTGAAAACCGCGTACCTGCGCGGCAGCCATTACCGCACCGAGGCAAGGGTCTTCGCCCGCGCCTTCCACAATGCGGCCCCAGCGGGCATCGCGGGCAATGTCTAGCATAGGGCCAAAGGTCCAGTGGATCCCGGCAGCGCGGGCTTCCTTGGCCGCCACGGCCTGAGACTTCTCAGGCACGTCTGGGTCCCAAGAAGCGGCCATCGCCAGCGGCACGGGAAAAATGGTGTGATAGCCGTGGATAACGTCCAGAGCGAAGAGCAATGGAATACCCGAAGGGCTTTCCTCTACCGCGATCTTTTGCAGCACGTTGAATTGTTTGGCATCATTCAGCCAAAGCACTGAACCAGCCCCACCTTTGCGAATTTGATCCTCGGCCTTTGGCCCAGGGGCAAAGGCGGCCCCGCCAACCTGATTGAGTTGTCCGATTTTTTCTTCGAGGCTCATCTGCGCCAGCAGCGCTTCCACTCGCGCCGCAACGCGTGCGGCAACTTCGGTTTCTGATGGAGCCGATACGCCCGTTCCTGTCTTATTCATCTGGTTCATACGTAATCCCCTTTCAGATTCTGTATTAAGCATTAGGCTGCTTGCTCACGTGAGACTGAAGCAGTTGTTACCTTTGCCTTTGGATACATCACAGCCAGAATGTAAAACCCAAGCAATCCGGCATACACCACCAGCAGGCAAACCGGGATGACTTCCAGCGAGAGTTGGCGCGCCAGCACGCCCATCAGGCTGGGGATCACCGCTATCCCAAAGCCCGTCGCGGCCATTTGCAAGCCGATGGTATTGGCGGCATCGTGATCGCCCACCCGCGTCTTCGTGCCCGACATCATCGCCGGGAAAATGGGCGCGATGGACAGGCCGATGATGGCGACTGCGACCACATTAGCGATTTCGGAGGGATTCCAGATCAGCAGGCCCGCGCCCAGCAGCGCCCCCGCCAGCCCGCCCAGCACCAGCCTGTTGACCCCCACCCGTTTGGTGACCAGCCCTGCCAGGATCCGCCCGATGGTAAAGGTAAACCAGTAGCTGCCCGCGAAGAAGCCTGCCAGCGCCTTATCGACACCGCGCGATTCGGTCAGCAGGGTGTAAGTCCACGTGCCCAGGGCGGTTTCCGCGCCGACGTACAGGAAAAACAGCAGCACGCTCAGCCACACGTTCGGCTGCCGCAGCGTCTCGCCGAGCGGCGTCTTGTAATCCGTCAGTTTCTTTTCCGCTTCGGTGTCGCCGCCCGTTGGCGTATCGTTGTGGTTCCACATGGCCAGGGTCAGGACAAAACAGACCGCCAGTGCGATCTGGAAGCCGCCGACCACCCGGTACCCGAACCGCCACGTGTCGAAGGTGGTCAGGCCAAACGTCATGATAATCGGGCCGGTGGTAATCCCCACGCCCCAACTGGCATGGAGCCACTGCATCAGTCCTTCGCTGAAATGCGCCGCCACGTAGGTGTTGAGGCCGGCATCGATCGCGCCGGCCCCCAACCCGGCGAACACGCCCAGCGCAATCATCATCCACCATTGTGGGACAAAGGTATACCCAAGCAACGACGCCCCGGTGAGAAAGCAGCTCGCCGCGAGCATACGGCCCACGCCCATGCGGGAGAGCAAGTAGCCGCTGAGGAAGCTGGAGGTCATATAACCGGCGACCACGGAGGTCAGAAACATGCCAATCGCGTCCAGCGGGATGGCGAAACCGGTCCGGATCGAGGGCCAGCCGACGCCAAGCAAGCCATCCGGCATTCCAAGCGCGACAAAGGCGATAAAGGCCAGCAGGATAAGGCCCAGTTTAGGGTAGTGTCTTACTTTCGTCCAGAGATTCATTGAAGTTCCTTTAGTCAAAGATTTAGCAGCCGCTGAACAGTCACAGAAGCCAGAGAGGGATTATAGCACACTCGGCGCGGTTCTCCGGCGTCAATTTACAGACCGGTTGGCTTTCTCTGCGATGCTGCAAAAGCCTGGCGAAGAACGAAGGCCATTCCTCTCGATGACGTTGAGGCGCTGCCAGGTAGTTCGCATACGGTTCAGAGCGATGGTTCCCCCGCCGCTCTTCTTCATATTCCAGCTTCCTTTCCCACCCAAGGATGTTGTTGATCCATTGTAGTGATCCCATAACACTCTCCTTCTTTGCAATCGATTGCAGTATAACTTAAAAAAAGACGTCAATCCCCGGCTCATGCCGATTTCCGAATAACCAGTTCCACCGGTATCGTCACGGTAGTGACGGCGGTCGTTTGGATATATTGGATCAGGTTCTGCGCCAGCAGTTTGCCCGCCAAAGGCAGATTCTGCCGTATCGTCGTGAGGGGCAGGTTGTTGTAGATGGCGATGGACAAATCGTCATACCCGATGACGGCGATGTCCTCTGGAACGCGTTTACCCCTGCTCTGAATAACCTCGATGGCCCCAATCGCCATCTGGTCGCTGTTGACAAAGACTGCATCCAGGTCAGGCGCTTGTTCCAGCAGGCGCTGCATGGCGGCAATACCAGAAGCGTACGTATAATCGCCATAAACCAGCAGATTGGCGTCCACGCTGCGTCCGGCGGCCTGCAAAGCCTGTTCGTAGCCCTGGAAACGATACTGCACCGTCAGACTGTCGGCCGGCCCGCCCAGGAAGGCAATCCGTTGCCGACCGCTATCGATCAAGTGCCGGGTTGCCAGCGTGCCGCCGGCCCTATTGTCCCCGGTCACCCAGCAGTAGTTGAGGTTCGGTACCGGCGTGCCCCAGCCGATGAAAGGTGTGTTCATGTCAACCAGGGATTGAATGTGCGACCGTTTGTGGTTTGACGTCATCACGATAAAGCCGTCGACGCGCCCGCTGTCGAGATAAGCGCGCGCCCATGCGATGTCGTTCGAGTCGGCATGGATGACGAGAAGATCGTAGCCCAGGGCGTGCAACCCGTTCCCGATACCGCTCAACATCTCCAATCCAAACAAATCCCTCTCTGAGGCCGCTCCCGAGTAACAGGGGGCCACAACAAAGGCTATCGTATGGCTTTGGCCCAAACGGAGATTGCGGGCGGGGATATTCACGCGGAATTGATGTTCACGGGCGATGGCCTGAATGCGTTCGCGTGTCTCCTGGCTGATGAGGGGGCTGTTATTCAACGCGCGCGAGACCGTCGATCTGGACACATTGGCCAGCCGGGCGATATCTTCAAGCGTTTGGACGGTCTTCGTACTCATAGTCATTCTCTTATCTTTGCAATCGATTGCATTATAACATAAAAGAGAATCTTTGTCAATAGGATAGAGAAACGAGAAACGGGTGCACTTCACGAAAGGGCGAGCGGTTGCACAAGAACCACTCGAAGTAGATCGGAATCGTGCGTCGCCGGTACAGCAGCAACGCGCACTTGCCAAAATCTCACTCTCTGGTATATTCTTGAAGGTGTAAAGCAATGCCACACAAAACACTGACGCGACTTCCCGGCCTGGCCGATGTGCATGTTCACCTCCGCGTTCCTGGCGGTGAGCACAAGGAAGATTTTTCTACCGGCACAGCCGCCGCCGTTGCCGGGGGATTCACCACCGTTTTGGCAATGCCCAACACCACCCCACCCCTCACGACCTGCGAGACGCTCCATATCGTGCAACAGCAAGCCCGAGCCGAAGCTCTATGCGACGTGCATTTCTACGCTGGCGCATCGCCCGATCACCTGGATGAACTGCCCGCGCTGGCGCGAGAGACCGTCGGCCTCAAAATCTACGCCAACCAGACCTACGGCCCGTTACGGATCGACAACCTGGCGACCCTGCTGCGCTGTTTCCAGACGTGGTCGCACGGCAAACCCATCGCTATGCACGCCGAAGGTCGCACCATCGCCGTGGGCATCGGCCTGGCGGCGGCATTCGAACAGCGCGTGCACTTCTGCCACATCAGTCGCGCCGACGAGATCGCGCTGATCGCAGCGGCAAAGGCACGCGGCCTGCCCGTCACCTGCGAAGTCACACCGCATCACCTGTTCCTCACCGAAGCTGACGCCGCACGCCTCGGCCCATTCGGCGACATGCGCCCGCGTCTGGCGACGTCAGCCGACGTGGACGCGCTCTGGGCGCACATCAACGCCACCATCGACTGCATCGCCACCGACCACGCGCCGCACACGCGCGCGGAAAAACTCGAACCGAAACGCGGCTCCGACGCGCCACCCGGCGTCCCCGGGCTGGAAACCGCGCTGCCGCTGCTGCTCACCGCCGTCGCCGAGGGACGGCTCACGCTGACACGCCTGACTGAATTGATGGCGCACAATCCACGGAGGATCTTCGGCTTGCCGGAGCAACCGGAGACGTGGATCGAGGTCGATCTCGACGCGGCGTATACCTTATCCGATGAAGGACTCCATACCAAATGTGGGTGGAGTCCTTTTTCTCGTATAGCCGTCCGCGGAAAGGTAGAACGTGTAACATTGTACGGCGCGCTCATCTTTGAAGATGGCGCATTGATTCATTCAACAAAGAGAACCCGCTCATAAGCGGGTTCTTTTTTGTGGAAGCACCAGGGGGGCAATATCCGAACTATTATTTTTTGGCCAAAGGAGGGAAACGATGGAACAGCTTCATACATTACCAAGATTATTCGATTATAACCAGATGACACTCAAAAAGGACAACGGCAACAGCTTAACCGGTCACGACATCCTGTCGGTGGATCAGTTCGACCGCGACGCGTTGTCGTACATCTTCACCCGCTCGCAGGAGATGCGCGAGTTGGTCGAGCGCGTGGGGGGCTGCGACCTGCTCAAGGGATACGTGCTGGCGTGTCTTTTCTACGAACCGAGCACACGCACCAGCGCCTCGTTCATCGCGGCGATGGAACGGTTGGGCGGCGGCATCATCCCGATCACCCAGGGTGTGCAGTTCAGCAGCGTCAGTAAGGGGGAAAGCCTGCCGGACACCATTCGCACACTCGAACAGTACGCCGACCTTATCGTGCTGCGCCATCCGGAGATTGGGGCGGCAAAGCTGGCGGCGGACTACGCCACCGTCCCAATCATCAACGCGGGCGATGGCGCGGGTGAACATCCCAGCCAGGCGCTGCTCGACCTGTTCACTATCCGCCAGGAGTTGGGCCACATCGACGGGCTGAAGGTGGCGATGCTCGGCGACCTGCGTTACGGGCGCACCGTCCACTCCCTCACCCGGTTACTGATGCAATACGAGGACATCAGCCTGCGCTTTGTCTCACCGGACATTCTGCGCCTGCCGATGGCGCTGATGAACCAGTTGATCGATCGTGGCGTCAAAGTGCGTGAGACCCACGACGTCGCCGACGTGATCGAGCACGCCGACGTCCTCTACGTCACCCGCATCCAGAAAGAGCGTTTCGCCGATCCCAAACAGTATGAAGAAGTAAGAGACTGCTACGAAATCACCACCGAACTGATGACCCGCGCAAAGCCGAATATGATCGTCATGCACCCGCTGCCGCGCGTCGGCGAAATCCACTACCGCGTAGACGACGACCCGCGCGCCGCCTACTTCCGCCAGGTGAGAAACGGGATGTACGTGCGTATGGCGCTGCTGGCGGCAGTGTTGGGGAAGGCGTAGCGAGTTGCGAGTTGTAAGTTGTTGAAGGCAAAAACCACCCAACAACCTAACCACCAAAATATCCATGGAGGTAAAGATGAGCAAGAGTTTTGTAGACAAGTTGACTGATGCGATAACGCGAAACAATTCGTTGTTGTGCGTGGGGCTGGACCCGGAGGCGGAGAAATTTCCAGCGGATTTTCTACCGGGTACACCGACGGTGAAACGCGTGAAGGCGTTCTGTTTGGACATCATCGCGCAGACTGCCGACCTGGTGTGCTGTTACAAACCCAACAGCGCCTTCTTCGAACAGTATGGTGCAGAGGGGTGGGACGCGCTGCGCGAGGTCATCGCCGCGTGTCACGCTGCGGATGTGCCGGTGCTGCTCGACGCCAAGCGCGGCGACATCGGCAGCACCGCCAAAGCCTACGCCCGCGCCGTCTTCGAGGTGCTGGACGCCGACGCCGTCACCGTCAGCCCGTATCTGGGGCAGGACAGCATCGCACAGTTCCTCGCCTATCCGGGCAAGGCGGTTTTCGCGTTGTGCTTCACGTCCAACCCGTCGGCGGCGGAGGTGCAACAGCACGGCGCACCGCCGCTGTTCGAGCGCATCGCCGTACAGGCACAAGCCTGGGGTGACGCGACACAGCTCGGTTTCGTTGTCGGCGCGACGCAGCCGGAAGCGCTCTCGACCGTGCGCGCGCTCGCACCAGACCGCTGGATTCTCGCACCCGGCATCGGCGCGCAGGGTGGCGATGTGGAAGCGGCCCTCAGCGCCGGGTTGGATGCGCAAGGCAGCGGCGTCATCGTGCCGGTTTCGCGCGCCGTCCTGTACGCGGGAAACCCACGCGCGGCAGCGCAAGAACTGCGCGATGCGATAAACCAGCAACGGGCGAACATCCTCAACGGATCGAACGGATTTGAACGGATGACAGAGAAAAAATCCGTTGAGCTAATCTTGTCGTTATACGAGGCCGGCTGCGTCAAGTTCGGCGAGTTCACGCTGGCATCGGGCAAGACGTCGCCCATTTACGTGGACTTGCGGCGCGTGATATCGTACCCAGACGTGTTCCGGCGCGTCGTCGCGGCCTACGCCGATGTGGTGCGCGAGCTTACCTTCGACCACGTCGCCGCCGTGCCCTACGGCGCGCTGCCCACCGCAGCAGGTGTCGCGCTGCACCTGGGCCAATCGATGATCTACCCGCGTAAGGAAGTCAAAGCACACGGGACGGGACAGGCTATCGAAGGCGCGTTCGAGCCGGGGCAAACGGCCGTCGCCATCGAAGACGTGATCAGCACCGGGAGCAGCATCGTCACAGCCATTCAAACGATGCAAGATGCGGGACTCAAGATAGAGGATGTGGTTGTGCTCGTGGACCGCAACATGGGCGGACAAGCTGTGCTGGCGGAACAAGGAGTGCGCCTGCACGCCATCCTTACCATCGACCAGATTCTCGAGACGCTATGGGCTAAAAAATGCATCTCTGATACAATATACGAAGCAGTAAAACGCTATTTAGCGGCGTGAATCACGAATCATGAATCATGATTCGCTGGGGAGATAAGCCACATGGAAATCCGTCTAGCAACGATAGCCGATGTCAAAAGCATCTCGGCGCTCAACGTGGATGTGCAGAACGTCCACGCGGCGGCGCTGCCGCACATCTTCAAGCACGTCTCGGATCCGGGCTTTGCCGTGCCCTACGTCACCGAGCAATTGAGCGATCCTAACAACTACTTTTTTATCGCCAGCATCGACGGCGAAGATGTGGGGTACATCTTCGCGCACGTCACCCGGCGGCCCGATAGCGCCTATATGCACCCATGGAACTTCGTCTACATCAATCAAATATCCGTAAAACCGGCATATCAGAAGCAAGGCTGCGGCGCGGCGCTCATCCAGGCCGTGCGCGACCTCGCCAGAGAACAGGGCATCGCGACTGTCGCCATCGACACGTGGTTTTTCAACGAGAAAGCACAGACGTTTTTTGCCAACCAGGGCTTTTCCATGTTCAACATGCGAATGTGGATGCAAATTGATGCGTGACACGAGATGCCCGATTTGACGTGTGAGTTTCTCAATCTCAGACTGCGCAACCCCACCGTGCTCGCCTCCGGCATCCTCGGCACGAGCGCGGATGTGCTGGAGCGCGTGGCGCGGGCGGGCGCGGGGGCAGTCACGGCGAAGAGCTGCGGCCCGACGCCGCGCGCCGGACATCCCAACCCCGTCGCTGTGGATTGGGGGCACGGCCTGCTCAACGCCATCGGCTTGACGAATCCCGGCGCAGAAGAGGAAGCGCAGATGTTGGCGGAAGCCCGCGCGCGGCTGGAACCGCTCGGTGTGGCGCTCATCGCCAGCATTTTCGCCGGGACGGTGACGCAGTTCGGCAATGTGGCAAGTACCATCGCGGCGGCGCGCCCGCATCTCATCGAAGTCAACATCTCGTGTCCCAACGTCGCCGACGATTTTGGGACGCCGTTCGCGGCAACCTGCGAGAGCGCGGCGGCAGTCACAGAGGCGGTGAAGCACAACGTTGGCGATATTCCCATCAGCGTCAAACTCGCGCCGAACGTGCCGAATATCGGGCGGATCGCCGCTGCCGCCGTCGAAGCCGGAGCAGATGCCATCACCGCCATCAACACGATGCCGGGGATGCTCATCGACGCCGAGGCTGGCCGCCCGGTGCTCTCGAACCGCACCGGCGGCATCTCCGGGCCGGCGCTCAAACCGGTCGCGCTGCGCTGCGTCTACGAGATCGCGCGCGCGGTGCGCGTGCCCATCATCGGGACCGGCGGCGTTACGACCGGGCGCGACGCGGCGGAAATGCTGATGGCGGGCGCGACCGCCGTCGGCGTCGGGTCGGCGGTGTGGACACGCGGCGTCGAAGCGTTGGGCGAGATCGCGGCGGAGTTGGCGGCGTTTATGGCCCAGGAAGGGTATCGGACACTAGACGCGATGCGTGGCCTTGCGTTGTAGTTTTCTACCACGAATCTTCACGAATCTACACTAATTTTCTCTTCATTCGTGGAGATTCGTGGTTCGTTCTGACGAGGCGTTATGCACCAAACTTTCACGATTGCAGAGATCCACACGGAGAATTACCGCACAAAGACGTTTATCTTCGACAAACCGTTACCCGATGCACAGCCGGGCCAATACGTGATGGCGTGGCTGCCGGACGTGGGCGAGAAGCCGTTCAGCATCGCGGGCGGCGATCCGTTGGCGCTGATGGTCGTCGCAGTGGGACCGTTCAGCGAGGCGCTGCACCGGCTCAACGTGGGCGATCGCGTATGGGTGCGCGGGCCGCTTGGACAAGGCTTCGTGCTGCAAGGGCAACATCATCTGCTTGTGGGCGGCGGCTACGGCGTCGCGCCGCTGCTCTTCCTGGCGCGGACAATCGTCGCTGCCGGGCACACCGTGGACGTGTGCATCGGCGCGCGAACGGCGGAGGATGTACTGTTGGCGGAGGCGTTTACCTCAACGGATTCAACGGATCAAACGGATAATCCGTTAAAATCCATTCAATCCGTTGACAAACTACATATTACAACAGAAGACGGCACGCTCGGCGAGCGGGGATTGGTCACCCAGGCGGTCGAGGCGGCGATTGCCGCGCGCCGCCCGGATTGCGTCTACGCCTGCGGGCCGGTTCCGATGCTGACGGCGTTGGCCCGGTTGTGCCAGGCACACGGTCTGCTGCACCAGTTCTCGTGGGAAGCGCATCTCCGCTGCGGATTGGGCATCTGCGGCAGTTGTGAGCTAGATGCAGCCACCCGGCAGGCGGCAAACATTCCTGCCGGGTGGCTCGTGTGTAAAGATGGCCCCGTGAGAATCATGAATCAAGAATCATGATTCATGATTCGTATTCACCTCTCCTGGAAAACGAGTCTGCCTTCCCCATAAGCGGCGAGCGGGTAGCTTTCCAGGGAGAAGGGATCGCCGTTCCAGCCGACGAACGACGCCCACTTGCCCGGTTCGAGCGTGCCGAGGATGTCCGCCACGCCGAGGATTTCCGCATTCTTGCGGGTGATGATCTCCAGCGCCTGCTGCTTGCTGAAGCCCATCCGCAGGAACCAGCGCAACTCGAAGAACAACATCTTCTGCAAAATCACCGGATGGTCGGTCATCAAGCCGAACTCCACACCGGATTCGATCAGATACTTGATGTTGCGCCAGTTTTCGTGTTTGAGTTCGACTTTGTAGGCCAGGGTGTCCATCGGCCCGTAGATGACGGGGATGCCGCGCGCCTTGAGTTCGCGGTAGATCTCGACTTCGTGCACGTCGCAGGTATGCTCAATGGTGACTTTCAGCCCAAATTCGTCCACAAAGCGCAGCAAGGCCGCGATATCGTCGCTCTTGTGGACGTGAACCCGCAGACGGTCTGCACCCAAGAGCAGCGATTTGAGAATGATCTCTTCCGCGGTATAAGTGACGTCGGCATCCTCCTTGGCCTTCTCCTTCGCCATCTTCTGACGCACGTCGTGCAACTTGCTTCGCAGGATCGCCAGCGCGCCCATGCGGGTATAGGGGCGCGTGCCCTTCCACTCACGAGTGGACATCGGGTTGTAGCCAAAGGCGGCCTTGATGCCCGCGCGGCGGATGAGCGCGGCGTTGGTGTTCTTGCCGTAGTTGCGGATGACGGCAGAATTGCCGCCGATGATGTTACCGCTGCCGGGCACCACACACGAGTACAACACGCCCGACTCCAACGAATCCGTGAAGCCGCTGTCGTCCATCTGCACGGAATCCAGCGCATCAGCATGGGCCAATATCGCCTCCATGCGCTCGTTCGCCTCCGACTCCGCCCCCGGTTCGCCCGCGCGAATCATCCCGATGTGACTGTGCGCGTCGATGAAGGCCGGCGTGATGACGGAGTATTCGCCCACCGGCGTCCCCGCCGGTTCAGGCGTGATGCTGTCGATGGTGCTGCCATCCATATTGATGTAAACGTTTTCGAGCACGTCCATTCCGGTGTATACGATGTGTCCAAGAATTGAGTTCATCTGAGTTCCTTCCTGTGTGTAATAATCAGATCAATGCTCCTGATCTTATGCTTGCATTGTATATCGAAGTACAGGATAACCAAATTGACGACACGGTCACTGACCGCGCATTACGAGCGGCAAGTAGACCCGGTTCATCGTCCCGAAAAGGGCGAAATGGCTCAACCGACAGATCGGCGCGGTCAACCAGTTCTCGGACGACTGGCGTGTATACGCGTCACATGCTGCATCCGCCCACGCGCCACCTTCCCAACGATACAAAGCCAGTTGGCTCTCATTCGCAATTAGCCGCACATCCCGCTGGCTGTAGTGAATGGTGACCAGCACCGGATGCTCAAAAGTGAAACCGGGCTGCCGTACGCCGTCTTGATATGCCTCCATATCGAAAGCATGTCCGGCAAATGCCAGGTCGGAACCGGCGATAGGCAGTGTTGGGGTCAGCACGATGGTTGTTGTTGCCGTGACCGCTCCCGCCGGGAACATCACCGTCGTCGTCAAACCCTGGGTATCGACGTAACTGAGCAGGGCAGGAAGGCTGGCTGTGCCAGATAGCGAAAGCGTGACCGAGACCGGAGGATGAAGCATCGTGAAGTCCTGTCCGGTGGCATCGGGGGGCAGGGTGACGGTGCGGGTTGGCGGCATGAAGACCCAGCCGGGCTTGGTGGGCGTCAATGTATAGGATCCGGAGGTTAGTTCATCGAGCACGTAGTTGCCATCGCTATCTGTGACTGCGCTGTCGGTGTCACTTATGCTTACAGTCACATTAGCAATGGCGTTATTTGCACTATCGATAACGCGACCGGAGACCGAATAAGTTGGGGCAACGTCACCCCCACCGACTTTCACCACGAAGGCATCTTGAACGATGCCGTAAGTCGTATCGAAGGCGCCTGGTGTAGTGGGAAAATCAGCGGATGTGGTGTATCCCGTGACATAGACATTCCCCAAACCATCCACCGCGATACCACCAATCGTATCCTCATTACTCCCGCCTAGGTAGCTGGCGTATAGCAACCCCGTCCCGGCGGGGCTGATTTTGGCGACAAAGGCGTCGACGTAGCCGCCATTGTAGGTAAGGTCCGGCCCGCCGGTTGTCGGGAAGTCAGTGGAGTTGGTCGCCCCCTTGATGTAGGCGTTTCCCGCGTTGTCCACCACGACGCCACTGCCCGAATCACTGCCACTTCCGCCGAGGAAACCGGCATAGACCAAGGATGTCCCAGCAGCGTTGACTTTGGCCACAAAACCATCACCGCCGCCATTATAGGTCAAGTCTGGTCCGACAACCACCGGGAAGTCGGTGGACTCAGTCCACCCCGAGACGTAGGCGTTCCCGGCACCGTCCACTACAATGCCCGCACCCTGATCCCCACTGCTTCCGCCAAGAAAACCAGCGTAGACCAACGCAGTCCCGGCAACATTGACTTTAGCGATAAAGGCATCGCCGCCACCATTGTGGGTTAGGTCCGGCCCAACGGTCACCGGAAAGTAGATGGAGCCGGTGCTCCCCACGACGTATGCGTTCCCCATACCGTCCACCGCGACGGCGCTGGCTCTATCTTCACTGCTTCCACCGAGGAAGCCGGCGTAAACCAATGATGTCCCGACCGCGTTGAGCTTGGCGACAAAGGCGTCCTTCTCACCGCCGTTATAGGTTAGAGCCGGACCACCAACCACCGGGAAGTCGATAGAACTGGTGTACCCTGTGACGTAAGCGTTCCCCGCACTGTCCACCGCAATACCTGTACCCGTATCCCAATCGCTCCCGCCCAGAAAACCGGCATAGATCAATCCTGTTCCAGAAGCATTGATTTTGGCAACAATAGCGTCATATTCACCGCCATTGTAGGTAAGGTCCGGCCCGCCGATCACTGGAAAGTCGTTGGAGTTGCTCCACCCCGTAGTATAGGCATTACCCACAGCGTCCACCGCGATGCCGCTTCCAGTATCAATACCGCTACCACCGAGGAAGCCGGCGTAGACCAGTCCCGTCCCGGTGGCATTGATTTTGGCGATAAAGGCATCGCCGTCACCATTGTGGGTCAGGTCCGGTCCAGTGAATGTAGGGAAGCCAGTGGAACGAGTGTTGCCCGTAACGTAGGCATTTCCTGTATTATCCACGGTAATGCCGTTGCCATAATCCCAATCGCTCCCACCGAGGAAGGTGCTATAGAGCAAGCTGGGAGGATCATCCTGATTTTGGATCGCCGATTGTGGATTTTGGAGTGAGGATGATGCGTGGCGAACGATGAACGGTGCGGCGATATCGAACACACCGGTTTCCACGGTGTGGATCGCCGCCTGTGCATCAGTCGGGGCGGTTGCGACCGCCAGCAAGGGCAGGGTGTAATCGCCTACAGCAGTGCTGAGGCGCAGTTCACCGGTTCCGGCCAATTCGACGGTCTCCGCGCCTTCCACGCGCACCTTTACCTGGCTCAGGTCCGCGCCGGGCTGCACGTGCAGGCGCTGCACAAACTGCCCACCCTCACCGGTCACTTCCAGGTCGATGCCGGGATAGAGGTCCACGTAGCGCACGCCGCCCCACACGGGTACGGCAGAACGCCAGCCATCGGGATCGCTGCCTATGAAATAAGAGACGGTCGTTTTCAGACGATCGAAAGGCTCCAACCGGGCGTTCGGGTTGGCGTTGGGAAAACTCAGACGCAGATTGACGATTTGACGGCTTTCAACTTCCAATTCTGGATTTCGGTCGAAGGACAACTGCGCCGACCGCTGATCGCTGAAAGCTGATGGCTCGACAACCGTAATCCAGAGCGCATCATCGGCGAGCCAGAGTGTACTGTCTCCGCCTCGCACCTGGAAGCGCGCGCCGTCGTCGAATTGACCGACGTTTTCGATGAACATCACGGGCGAGTTACGTAGAGTTCTATCCACATCCGTTGCAGCCGGCGCAGTGGTTAGCGCCGCGCCGTCGTCTTCCGGCAGCATAGCTGCCGTCAAGCGTCCCGCTCCGGACAAGAGCAGGGCCAGCAAGAGAAACACACTTAGCCATAGGGGATGTCGTTTCATTTCAGTTACTCCTTTCGTTCAATAGATGATTGGATTGTACACCAGAGCACTATCGGGAACTATATACACCAGACTGAAAGCCTGTCAACAGAACTAGAGTTTACGCACAACTCAGCAGTTGCACTTCATCGCGCTTCTGGTATCATGGATCAAATTTATACTTGTCCGGCCCAAGTCTATATGGGGTCCTCGGGCATCAGGCAACCAGCAAATCAAGGAGGCGTGTATTATGAATGAAACCATTTTTAAGAAATTCGAAGCTTTGACTTTCGACGATGTGCTTATCGTACCGGGATACACCGAGGTATTGCCCAACGAAACTGACGTCAGCGCCGCACTGACACCAACCATCATGTTGAATATACCCATCCTTTCGGCGGCGATGGATACCATCACCGAAGCGCCGCTGGCGATTGCGATTGCGCGGGAGGGCGGCATGGGCATCATCCACCGCAACCTCTCGCCGGAAGAGCAAGCTGCCGAAGTCGCCAAAGTCAAGCGGTCGCAATCCGGGATGATCGTCGATCCCATCACCCTACCAACGACCGCGCTGCTGGGCGATGCCGAGCAGATTATGTCCACGTACCACATCAGCGGCGTGCCAATTATGGACACGAACAACCACCTGGTCGGCATCATCACCAACCGCGATTTCCGGTTTGTGGATGAGCGGGACTTCGGCCAGCCGGTGACAGCGTTTATGACGGCGGAGGATATCGTCACCGCGCCGATCGGCATCACGTTGGACGAAGCCAAACGCATCCTGCACAAACACCGCATCGAGAAACTACCGTTAGTAGATGAGGAAGGCGTTCTCAAGGGCTTGATCACGGTCAAGGACATTCAAAAGGCGCAAGACTTCCCACACGCGGCCAAAGATACCAAGGGACGCCTGCTTGTAGGAGCTGCGGTCGGAGTTGGGGCAGACCTGGAAGAGCGACTGGGACTGATGGCACCGCTAGGGTTGGACGTCGTCGTGATTGACACAGCGCACGGTCATTCCGCAGGTGTGATCCGCGCCATTGAGCGCATTCGCCACCGTTGGCCAGACCTGCCTATCGTCGCCGGGAACGTGGTGACGGCAGAAGGAACGGAAGCACTCGTCAAAGCCGGTGCTAATGCGATCAAGGTGGGCGTAGGTGCAGGGTCGATCTGCACCACGCGCATTATCGCCGGGGCCGGCATGCCGCAGCTCAGCGCCATCCACGAGTGCATGCTGGCGGCGAAACCTTACGGCGTGTCCATCATCGCGGATGGCGGCATCAAGTACAGCGGAGACATCGTCAAAGCATTGGCAGCAGGCGCAAACGTGGTGATGTTGGGCAGTATGCTCGCCGGGCTGGACGAAGCGCCGGGCGAAGTAGTTTATTACGATGGGAGACGCTTCAAGGAATATCGCGGGATGGGCAGTGTAGGCGCGATGAAGGGCTACGGGCGCGACCGTTACGGCACCGGCCAAAACGGCGGTAAGTCGGTGCCGGAAGGCATCGAAGGGCGCGTGCCCTACAAAGGGCCGCTGCACGACTACATCTACCAGTTGGTCGGGGGCTTGCGCGCCGGGCTAGGCTACGCGGGCGCAGCCAGCTTGAAACAACTGCGTGAAAAGGCGCAGTTCACACGCATTACCAATGCTGGACTGATCGAAAGCCACCCGCATGACGTTATCATCACCAAGGAACCACCGAACTATCAGGTAGGGTAAACAAAAAAACCCCGATTTTTGGTCAAAAATCGGGGTTTTTTACTGGCATCGATTATGCTTCTGCAGTAGGCGGTGTAGGTGGTGTCTTTGGCTTGCGCTTGCGACCGCCGAAGATCAACCGCAGGCCCTTGATGAACAGATAAAGTAGTCCACCAAGGAAGAGCATGATCGGGAGCACGAGGATGATGATACGAATCAACGCATTGATCAACCATTGGAAGGCTTTGATTAGCGCCTGGAAGGATTCCTTCGCTACCCCGCCGGGTCGCCATCCGGCGACCTCGATGGGTTGCGAGAGCGCGTCGGGCGTGAGGGAAACGGTGATCGTCGCCATCGCGGCGGAACGCTCCAGGTATTGCATGCGACCCTTCGTCTGCTCGATTTCCACCTGCGTCTGGCTCAACTGCTCGTAGACTGCCAGCACGGCTTCGGTGTCCTCTGCCTGTTCCATCAACTCTTCCAGGCGCTCGGCTTTGGCTTCCAACGCGCGCAGGCGGGATTCCAGATCGACGTACTCCTGGGTCACATCTTGCGAACCGATGGTCTCCTGCGTGACCTCCATCGCCAGCGCCCGTAGATTGGACATCGTCTCGTTGAACTTGTCGGCGGGCAGGCGCAGCGTAAGCGTGATACGCCGCAAACCGCCGCTGTAATTGTAGCTGCTGGAGTTGCTAATGTAGCCGCCAATTCCTTCAACCATCTTGGTGATGTCTTCCTGGGCGACGTCAGAATCTTTGACCACGAGCGACATTTCGGCAGTATAAACGATCATCTTGGCTTGCGTCTCGCCGGCCCAGGCAGAACTATCCGAAGCAGTAAGGCTGTGTGCAGCGCCGCCAGTGGCCTCATCATACATCCGACCTTCTTCGACCGGGGCTGACGACGGCGCTGACTCCGGTGCTCTTTTCATCGCGCAGCCGGTAAAGACCAGGGCCAAAGTAAGGAATAGAACTGCCATTTTGTATTTCATAGATTTCCTCCTCAATGTCAATATGCATTAAAGACGTTGCCCGGCACGTCAAAGTTCCAGGGCCGGACTGAAACCACCGGGCTACCGTCCCATTTGCAGGCGGTCGATGAGACGCTGCGGAAGCCCACGCGCGCGCATGCGCTCCTGCGTGATTTCGACCGCGTAGGGGATGCGCCGGAATTCCCACGTCATCTGGTCGGCGTCGAGGATGGCGTAGCTGGCGCGCGGATCGCCGTCGCGGGGCTGGCCCACGCTGCCCGGGTTGAGAATCAGCCGCCGCCCAGCCAACGATAACGGTGCCCCCCAATCGGGCAACAGCACCCGCGCCTGTTTGACTTCCGCTGCCCATTCAAGCGCCAGCGGCAGGTGCGTGTGGCCGACGAGCGCGACTTGAAAATCGAACGTCAAGAAATTTTCCCTGGCCGAACGCGCATCCACCAGATATTCCCAAATCGGCTCGCGGGGGCTGCCATGCGCCAACATGAAAGTATCCATCTGCACGGTCGTCGGCAGGTCCGAGAGGAAGCTGCGATTTTCCGCAGATAGTTCCTGCTGCGTCCAGTAGAGCGCCTGGCGCGCGTCGTTATTAAAAATGAGCAAATCGGCCCGGCCAATCGCCCCCCAGTCGTGATTGCCAACAATGCACGTGAGGGGGGAATCCTGCAGGCGCTCCACACACTCGTTAGGGTTCGGCCCGTAGCCTACCACATCGCCAAGACAAAGGATGGCGTCAAAAGGTGGCGCATCCATTAACACTGTCTGAAGCGCGGGGAAATTGCCATGGATATCAGAAATCACCACATAACGCATTATCTACTCCTCAAGAAACACGGATCACTCGCACAATATACAGAATTATAACCAACCTATATAGAAATCAAACGCGCAAACTCACGTCACCGGCGGAGAAAGACTGCTGGGCGCCATCGGATAGGCGCAACCACAGCGCGCCTGTCTCGTCCACATCCTCGGCGATGCCGGTCACACTGCCGGTAGGCGTGTGGACGTGAACCTCACACCTCATCCACGCCAGGCGCTGCCGCCACAGATCGAGCATGTCCGCGCCGGCCTGCATCGCGGCGTGATAGGCCTCCACACGAGCCAGGAAAGCATCCAGTAACGCCACTCGCTCGACCGGTCGCCCACCTTCACCCAACAGGCTCGTCGCGTTAGGGGCCAGGTCGGGCAATAACTCGGCGGGCACGTTCACGTTCAGGCCAATGCCGATGACCAGGAAAGGCGGGGTGTCCGCAGCGCTCCCGATTTCGCTCAGTATTCCGGCGACCTTACGCCACATCCCATCACATGTGACGATAAGGTCGTTGGGCCACTTGAGCTGCACAGCAATGCCGGTTACAGCATCAATCGCGTCGGCCATCGCCATCCCGCTCAGCATTGTGAGACGCGGCGCGTGATAAATAAACGGTTCCGGTGGGCGAAAGAGCAACGACAGCAGCAGGCACGTACCCGGCGGCGCGCCCCACCGGCGATCCAGACGCCCCCGGCCCGCCGTCTGCTCATCGGCAACGTACACCAGCCCCCCAGCCGCACCCTGGCGACCCGCTTCCAACAGCGCAGTGTTCGTCGAGTCCACACGCTCAAAGTAGCGGATGTCCCACCCTTGACGGCAATAATCGTGCAATTCCGAAATCCGTTTCATCCGTTCAATCCGTTGACAGGTTCGCTTCTGCAAGGCCATAAACCCACTGCAAGGGGCTGACCGAAGTCCCGTTGACCCACAACTCCCAGTGCAGGTGCGGACCGGTGGAAAGGCCGGTGTTGCCGGCCGCGCCGATGATCTCGCCTTGCGTCACGGATTGCCCCACGGTCACATCGATGCGCGAAAGGTGCCAGTAACCGGTGACGATACCCCAACCATGATCAATGAGAATCGCTCTGCCGCGCACGACTAACGGTTCCGCCATAATCACGAGGCCGGAAGCGGACGCGTAAACCGGATCGCCGATTTCCACGCGGAAGTCCGTGCCCTCGTGGTAGCTGCCAAAACCGTAGCCATACGAACGTCGCGAACCGTAGTAGGAAGTGACAGCGCCCTGCACAGGATATCGGAAAGGGAATTCCCACAGCCGCTCCGCTGAACGCAGACCGCGCAATGACGCCACCTTGACGCGCTCATGCTGCGAGAGCGCCGGATCGAGCAGCGATTGGCGATCCGCGGGCAGGTCCAGGCGCTCGTAATCGTAGCGCCCCGGCGCGACGACAAGGGGCAGCGTCACGTCCGTCGTCCTGTCCTGCGTCTGGATATGGAGCGTCACATCGTAAGCGCCGGGTGTGAGCAGTGGGGGCACGCCGATGAACGCGTACAAGCGCTCCATATCTGCAGGATCATCAGCGCGCATGTAACACGATTCGGTCACGTCCTGGAAGGTGACCGTACACGCGACGGGCGTCGCCGTTTCAAGCACCAGCACTGCCGTCTGGCCGCGGGCGACAGGTTGCGGCGTCAACTGCAAGGCGACGACAGGATAGGGCAGATGCGGCGCAGCCCCATCGCCAGGCCGCATGAAAAGCGCGCCAGCAAAGAGAGGCTGCGAATTCAAGCGCAACGCCGCTCCGTAGGGGAGATCGTAGCGCAGCGCCAGTGCCAGCCGGGTATCGTCCGGGGACGCTATAACGACAACACGCGCGGGCGCGGTATCCGGCAGATAGAGCGTTTGCCCTACCCGCAGCAAGCCAGGATTGAGCAGGCGGTTGCCGCGCGCGGCGTCTTCCCACGCCAATCCCGCCGGTCGCGCCAGGGCATCCAGCGAGTCACCCAACGCAACATTGGAAGCCATCCAGAGAAGCGAGCTATCCCCCAATCGCTCCGGCAGCCGCAATGCCTGTCCAGGGTAGAGATGACGCGGATCCTGAAGTGCGTTGAGGTGCTGCAAGGTCCACACGTCGGTGCCGAAGCGCGCCGCGATGGAGGTCAGCGTGTCGCCAGGCTGCACGAGGTAGATAGGTGACGTCTCAGCCGCCGAAACCGTCTGCAGCGACCGGCCACTCACGCAAAGAAGCGTCATGAGCAGCACCGCAACACAAATCGCGCCGGAGAACGTCACGACATAGCGAAAGAAACGTTGACCCATAGAGAGGCTGGCCTCACACCGGTTCAATTGTGAGCCGTTCCCCAACCTGTACCCACGACAGCAATGCGGGCGTTGCCTCGAGGTAGTACTTGGCAGGCGCAGCCGGCGCGTAGTAGGGACGAAACGGCTTCGCCAGCTTTGCATCCACCACAGAGCCATCCGCTGCCAGCCATACTACGCCGATGGAGAAGAAAACGAAAAACATGTGGATCGACGTCGCTACGCGGCTCTCCGCACTTTCGACAAACAACAGCCCTTCATCCCCGGGCCATGAACGCCGAAAGGTCAAGCCACGCAGACGGCAGAGGAATGTGTCACAGAGACGCGCCCGCAGGGGCAACAGCGTTCCATCCTGACGACGCAAAGTCACATAGCGTGCGCTCATGCAGTCACCTCCAGGCCCTGGCTGCGCGCGATGGGCAGCAGCACGGTAAAGGTACTCCCTAGCTCGGGGGCGCTATCGACCCAAACCCGCCCGCCGTGTGCCTCGACCAGAGCCTTGACAATGGTCAGCCCGATACCCAGGCCACCGGCTTCCAGACTCAGAGGATTCTCGACCCGGTAGAAACGCTGCCAGATAAGCGCCTGCGCATCCAGTGGGATGCCGATGCCGGTGTCGGAAATCCAAATCGAGTAGTAGGTCGGCTGGCCAAGCGTGCCATAGATCGCACGCGCGCCGACGGTAATCTGCCCATCGGGATAGGTGAATTTGATCGCATTGCTCAACAAGTTATCGAGAATAAGCCGCAGCCGATTGGGGTCGGCCTCTACGAACGGCAGATCGCCGGGCATATCCAGGTCCACGGTGAGCAGCCGCTCCTCGATGCGCTCGCGATAACGGTTGATGACTTCCTGCGCCAGCACGGGAACTTCCACTTTCTGGTAATGCAAGCCCACACGCCCCTTTTCGATTTCCGCCACGGAGATGATATTATCGGTGAGCGAGGCCATGCGGGTGGTATTCTCCCGGATGACGCCCAAGAACTGCTGATACGCCACCGGAAGTTCTCCCACCATACCGGAGAGCATGACCTCGGTGTAGCCCTTAATTGCCGTAAGTGGCGTGCGCAGTTCGTGGGAGATGCTGTCGACAAACTCGCGCTTAGATTGCTCGGCCAGATACTCGCGCGTGATGTCCTGCAAAATGGCCACGACGCCTAGGCGCTGAACGTTGTTCAGCAAAACAGGCGCGGCGCTGACCCGAATGTGACGGTCAGCCAGAGTGAACATGGTCTCAAAGGGCTGGCCCAAGCTCACGAGCGACTCGGGGTCAAGTTCACTTTGCAGCGTTGGGGAAGATAAAACGTCTTTCACCGGCTTGTTGAGCACGTCCTCGCGCCGCACTTCCAGAATGCGTTCGGCCGCCTGATTGAGCAGGATGAAGCGCCCCTCGGCATCGGAAACGAGAATGCCCTCAGCCATACTTTCGAGGATGGCCTCCTCACGGCGCAGTTCGGCTTCGCGCACCTTGAGTAACTGGCTCAACTCCTGTGCCTGCGCCGCCAGCGCGCCATACAGGCGGTTGTTTTCCACTGCACCGGCAATTTGCACCGCAATCGTCGTCGCCAGCAACTCCTGCTCCGACGTAAACTGCGCCGTAGATGGCGCATTGTACGCGACGAGAACACCCATCACCCGCTCCTGACGCGTGAGCGGCTGGATCAGCAGCGGGCCTTTCTCTGCCACGCCAAGCAATTCGAAGAGGGATCGCAACTGCACAATCTCTTCTTTCGGGCCGAAGAGCAACGGCTGCTTGCGCAGGGCGAATTTCAGGTTCGGGTAATCCTTTAGTGCAATCTCCTGCGGGACCTCGGTCTTAGCGCCAAGGGTGCGATAGAGCGCCACCAGGTGCAGAATGTCGGGGTCGGATTCGTCGGTCAACATAATCGCAGCCGCGTCAGCACGTAACGCCATAGCGACACTGTCAACTACCCGCTCCAACATGCCGCGCAGATCGAGCTGTTCACCGATCGAGCGCGTCGCCTCGATGAGAAACAACAGCTCCTGACTCTGGCGCAATGCCTCCTCACTCAAATCGTGCAAGTCCTGCCGGTAGGAGGCCAGGTCCAATAGCACCGAACGGTAAAGCAAGACCGCGAAAAGCGGGTAGCCCACCAGAGAACACAAGCGGCCCAACCCTTCCCCTATGATCAGAGGCGGACCGAGAACGTGCGATCCCAACAATCCCAGAACAGCCCCAACGCCCAATAAAAGTAGGATCAGTCCCGCCCGCACCTGGTCGCCATGGCTTTTCGCTTTGAAGAAAATCAACGCGCCCCCAAAGGTAACTATGGCCGAAAGCACATACCACATGGGGACCTGCCACGAGTGAGTGTTGTAGGTTAGGGGTCTGCTAAAAGCGTCAGCATACCAGAGCAACGAGGTGATGACCAACACCACCACCCACCCGACCAACAGCAGGATCAGGAGGTGACGCCCACGCTGTTCCCAGATGCGCCAGCCGAATGCCCACACCAACAATAGAACCGAAAGCAATCCGCCGGCATACAGAAAGGGGGCGGTGATAATCGTAATCGCCGAATCTGTCTGCACATGGAATGGAGCCAATATTGCGGAGATGAGATGAATCGCCATTACACCGCCCAAAGCCGTGAGGTAAGGCTTCAGTTCGGCATTATGCGTGTGCCGCCATTCGGTCAGCACAATGCCCGCCGCCGACAACAGGCCGAGCAGCACCAACAGGTGATAGACCACGGTGCCGGGTATCGCGGTCAAAAGATAGGGCAAGAATTCAAATCCCATGGACTCGGCCTCCTTGAGAAACAATCACATTAGCGTTTGTGGGTTGTCGCTTCAACTGTGCGTCCAGCGCGATCACGTTCCGACATCAAAGGGGACGGTCACATGCCCACCGCTATCGTTGGGAACGAGCTGCTGGATGTGCAACTCGGTGGCATCCAGAAGACTCTGGCAGCGGGCGGCCAGCGCGCGCCCACGCTGGTAGAGGAGCACTGTCTGTTGCAAATCAAGCGTCCCATCCTCCAACTGTGTCACCACCGACTCCAACTCGGCCACCGCGGCCTCAAAAGGCAAGTTTTCGATCGACTCCATAAAACGACTCCTTCTTACACCCGTTGATTCAAGTACGTCACACTGCCACAAATAATTATAGCCCGGTTTTTTTTATTGTCTAAAGTCGCAGTCGCAAAGTCACAGACGTATGGAAGTTTGACGTCCCCGCTAACTCCATTATACTTGCAATATCCTCGAACGAGCAAGAGACAGATGCAGGGCTTTATCAATGTGAGGTTGTTTTGAGACAAAGTCGCCACAGAATTGCATGGCTGCTGTTTCTCCTGTTGACCATTCTCATCCTGGGCGGCGCATGGCTGTACACCAACTGGAAATCGAGCCAGACGATGCTGCCGCCTGGGTTGACCATCAACGGGTTGCCGATGGGCGGGATGACCCAGGCGCAAGCGCTGGACGCCATCGAGCAGGCCTATACCAGACCAATCACCGTTTACTACGCCAGTAAACTGACGCCGCTTTTACTGCCTGAAATGGTGGAACTGTCGGTCAATCTAGAGAAAACCACCGAAAACCTGGATGCCGTTCTCGTCTCGCAAAGCAACATCGAGGGATTTATCACCTACCTGGGAGATCGCGTGTTGCAGCGCGATCCGGAAGCCAAAGAAGTTACCGCCGTGGTAAACTACTCCCGCGAGCGAGTCGACGCGTTCCTGGCTCGCACGGCGCAGAAGTACGACCATCCACCGCAAAAACCCGTGCTGCTGTCAGAAGCAGGAACGTTCCGCCCGCCGCAAGATGGGACGACGCTAGACACCAAGGCCTCGCTGCCTTTGTTGATCAAGGCCATCCTCGCTGCCGCGCCGCAGGACCGTGAGGTGCATTTGGTCGTCGACATCGAACCCGCGCCCGAAGCGTCCTCCGACATTCTGCGCGAGTCGCTCAACGCGGCGTTAAGTGACTTCACCGGCATAGCGGGCATCTTCGCCAAGAACCTGCAACGCGGACAGGAATTCTGCTACAACTGCGACGTCGTTTTTTCGGGCGCGGGCACGCTTAAGATTCCCATTGCAGTGGGAACATACGCCACCCTCAACGCGGCCCCCGATGCCACGATGACAGAACATCTCAACACGCTGTTCGCCGAGGGCGACAACACAACGGCGAACCTGCTGCTCGGCCACATCGGCAGCGGGGACGCTTACAGCGGCGCACTGCGCGTGACCGATCTCTTGTGGAGCCTGGGATTGCGCAACAGCTTCATCGCCACGCCCTACGATGTTCCGCAAACAACCATCCCGCCGGACATCGCCGCCCTGGCGGCATCTCGCACCGACATCGACACAAACCCCGATCCGACCCTGCAAACCACTCCGATCGAAATGGGGTTATTAATGGAGGGGATGTATTACGGCGCGCAAGGTGGCGGATTCTTACTCGCGGTTTACCCGCAGGAAATCACAGCGACGGAGTGTCAGGCCATCCTCACCGGGCTGACGCAACATTCGATCAATCCACTGTTAGTTGGGGGAATGCCCGTGGGGACGCGTATGGCGCATAAACATGGCTGGTCGGGCGCAACGCACGCCGATGTCGCCCTGGTCTACGGCACGCAAGCCGACTTCGTATTGGCGGTTTACCTGTACCAGCCGGCGTGGCTGGTCTGGGATGAAAGCGCACCGACGTTTGCGACCATTGGGCAATTGGTATACCGGTTTTACAACGGGGACGAGTGAGGAAATTGAGGATTGGAGAATGGAAGACTATTGCAGGACAGGGACAAACCCTTGAGCAGCAATAATGCTCTGCCCTTCTGAGTTAAGTATCCACTGAATAAAGGCTCGCGTCAGGCCCTGCGGCTCGCCCAACGTCACCAAAAACAGCTCGCGCGAGAGCGGATAAAGTCCGGCAGCGATGGTCTCTGGCGCAGGGGGCACACCCTCAATCGCCAACGCGCGCACCTGTTCATCCAACCAGGCCGTAGACAGGTACCCTACCGCCAGCGGTTCACGTCCCACGGAGTCGGCCGAGGCCGCACTGGTGGGAGCCATTAATGCCGTCAAGGTCACACGAGTGTCGTGCATCACGCGAGCCTGGAAGAAGTCGAAATCGCCGGAGGCTTCCTCGCGACTGATGATTTGCGGAGATCCCGGCAAGCCGCCCCACGGTGCCCAATCCTCGACGCGACCGCCAAAAAGCAACCGGAGTTGTTCCAACGTCAAACCCGGAAGCCCATTGCGCGTGTTGACGATTACCGCCAGTCCATCTTGCGCAAAGGTGACCCGCCACACATTCTCCGGCACAGCCGCAGGCAGCCAAGTGAATCCCGCGATGTCGGCGTCGCCGTTGGTGAGCGCGTGCAACGCCAGTTCGTCTGCACGCTCGAGGACAACGATCTGCACTGCTGTCTCTGTGCGCTGGTAAGCGGACGCTAAAGCCATCAACAACGTTGTGAGACTTTCCGGGCACGCGATCAGGACGGGTTGAGGCGTGACCGGCACCGGGCGCGGTGTCGGCGTAGGGATCAGAGCGTCGGGCATCGTGCATGCCGATAGCACCCCGGCGAACGCCAGCAACACGGCAGTCCAACGTCTCACGCAAGGACTCCGGTCAACACCAGCAGGCCGAACGTGGCGCAGTAGAGGGCAAACGGCCACAAACTGCGCCGCCGCACCAACATCAACAAGCCAGCGATGGCCAGGTAGCCGGTAACGGCAGCCGCAAGAAAGCCCGCGCCATAGACCTGAAATTGAACCACGCCCACACCGGCGCGTACCAACTTGTACACTTGATACAGACCACCGCCGAGTACAATCGGCACCGCGAGTAGGAAACTAAAGCGCGCCGCATCCTCGCGGCGGTATCCGAGCAGCAACCCGGCGGCAATTGTTGAACCGGAGCGACTGAGGCCCGGCACAATCGCCAGTGCCTGCGCCAGGCCAATCCACAAAGCGTGCCACCATGACATTGCTGTAATAGGCAATTCCCGCTTGGCAAAATACTCCGAAATTAACAGCAATACCGCCGTCACCAGCAGAAAACCGGCGGCAGCCCTAGGCATCCCAAAAAGCTGCTCGAAGAAATCCTCCAACAACACGCCCAACACTGCGCCGGGGATCGTCGCCAGAACGATGCACCAGGCCAGGCGCGCATCCGGATCATCCAACCGCCGCTTGCGCAGGCTCGCCAGCGCCGCGAGCGCCAGTCGCCACAGATCGTTCCAAAAGTATACGATGATCGCCACCAGCGTTCCCAAATGCAGGATCGTATCCAACGCCAGGCCGGGATCAGGCCACCGCAACAGATAGGGCACAATCACCAAATGCCCTGAACTGCTCACCGGCAGAAACTCCGTCGCGCCCTGCAAGATACCCAAGAGAATAGCCTGCCAAAATCTCACGCTGTCACCTCCAGTTGTAGATGGGGGCTATCATAACAGCATCGAAAAAAAGGGCAAGAACCACAGGCGCTTGTCAAAAGGCTGATCTGCGGTATAATTCCAAACGTTCGGGGCGTAGCGCAGTTTGGTAGCGCGCACGGTTCGGGTCCGTGAGGTCTAGGGTTCAAATCCCTACGCCCCGACTGTAGACCACATGGTGCGCCACAGAAGTGGCGGCGTCGTTTTACCTAGCCGTGAGGACTCCGGTGAGCGATTTTCGTACATTGTGCAAAATTGCTGACCACACGGCTTGGCCCTCTTTCTGAGTAAAAAAAGCCCCGCGTTCATTTTCAGAAATCGTTCCTTGGATTTGCGGAACCCCTATTCAGAAAGGAGACCACACAGATGAAAAAGATCACTTTGTCCCAGGCCTTCGTTGGCTACCACCTGAGCTTACCCCCATTTGTTAGACCACAAATGGGTTAGAATAAGTTGAAACG
>DAIUDK010000023.1:2101-43506 GCA_036845725.1 Chloroflexota bacterium | reverse complement strand
GTGAACGTGCTGCCGTTCGACTGTAAGGTCTGCTCCTTCGACTGCGTCTACTGCCATTACGGCTACACCACGGTGAAAACCCTCACGCCGTCCGGCGTGGCCTTCCCCGCTGTAGACGCCATCCTGCACGCGATAGAAACCGCCCTGCGACGCTACCCTCACGTGGATGCGCTCACCTTCTCCGGCAACGGCGAACCGACGCTGCACCCGCACTTCCCAGCCATCGTCGCCGGGACACGGCGGCTGCGGGATGCGCTCGCGCCGAACGTGAAACTGGCGCTCTTCTCCAACGCGACGACCGCGCACCTGCCGCACATCCAGGCGTGCCTGCTCGACTTTGACCTGCCCATCCTCAAGCTGGATGCCGGCGATCCGGCAACGCTGGCGTGGGTCAACCGTCCGGCCGCCGGCGTGACGCTTGACAGCATCCTCGTGGGTCTGAAAACAACGCCCAACCTCATCGTGCAAAGCGTGCTGATCGACGGCGAGGTAAGCAATAGCAAAGGGGAAGCGTTGGAAGCGTGGATCGCGGCGCTGGACGCACTCCGTCCCGCCGCCGTGCAACTCTACAGCACCGACTACCCCGTGCCCGACGCAGGCGTGGAGCGCGTGCCGCCCTACGTCCTCAAGCGCATCGCCAATGAGGTTATGGGACGGACGGGGTTACGGGTTGAGGCATTCTGGCGGCAGACTGACAGACGGTAGACAGGGCCTGCTCAACAAAATCCTATCGACTACCGTCTACTTTGCCAGAACCGACAACGGTCGAAACACCACCCTACTTACCCCATACTCCCTACTCCTTACTCCTGTCCCTCTTCCACAACGGCGACTTGGTCTCCAAAATGCCGCGCATCTCGAAGATTTGATCGCGCAGGGCGGCGGCCTTCTCGAACTCCCAGTTCTCGGCGGCGGTCTTCATCTCCTTCTCCAGTTCGCGGATGAGCTTCTCCAGCGTGGCGGGTTCCAGTTCCTCCGGCTTGAGCGCGCGCTCATCCTCTTTCTGGGTGGCGATGCGAACACGTTCGGTGAGGTCGTGGACCTCCTTGATGATCGTTTGCGGTACGATACCGTGTTCCTCATTATACGCCTCCTGCTTGGCGCGACGGGCATTCGTCTCGTCGATGGCCTCGCGCATCGCGTCGGTCATCACATCGGCGTACATGATGACGGTGCCCTCGGTGTGGCGGGCAGCGCGGCCCATTGTCTGGATGAGGGCGGTGGCGCTGCGCAGGAAGCCCTGCTTGTCCGCGTCGAGGATCGCCACGAGGCTCACCTCCGGCAAGTCGAGGCCCTCGCGCAACAAATTGATACCCACGAGCACGTCGTACAGACCCAGGCGCAGGTCGCGCAGAATCTCGACGCGCTCAATGGTTTGCACTTCGCTGTGCAGGTAGGTCACTTTGATGTTGAGTTCGCGCAGGTAATCGGCGAGATCTTCGGACATCTTCTTGGTCAACGTGGTGACGAGCACCCGCTGCCCCTGCGCCACGCGTTCGCGGATGCGGCCCACGAGATCGTCCACCTGGCCCTTCGTGGGCAGCACAACGATTTCAGGATCGAGAATACCGGTTGGGCGGATGACCTGTTCCACCACCTGCTCGGCCAGCGCCAACTCATAGTCGGCGGGGGTGGCGGTGGTGTAGATGACCTGATTCAGCCGTTCGTTGAACTCGTCGAAGGTGAGCGGGCGGTTGTCGAGCGCCGACGGCAGGCGGAAGCCGTAATCCACCAACGTCTGCTTGCGGTTGCGATCCCCAAAGAACATCCCCCGCACCTGCGGCACCGACATATGCGACTCATCTGCAATGAGCAAAAAGTCGGCGGGGAAGTAGTCGAGCAGTGTCCACGGCGGCTCGCCCTGCGCGCGCTGGTCCATGTGACGCGAGTAGTTTTCGATGCCGGAGCAGTAGCCGATCTCGCGGATCATCTCCAGGTCGTAACGCGTGCGCTGCTCGATGCGCTGCGCTTCCAACAGCTTGCCCTGCGCGTTGAACTCCTCCAGGCGCGCCTCCAGTTCGTTCTCGATATCAACAATCGCCTGCTTCGTGCGCTCCTCGGACGTGACGTAGTGCTTCGCGGGGAAGATCTTCACTTCCGGCGGCGAGTCCAGCACCTCGCCGGTGAGCGGATTGACCTCGGTGATGCGCTCAACCTCGTCGCCCCAGAAAGAGACGCGGAAGGCTGTCTCGGTATACGCCGGGCGGATTTCGAGGACGTCGCCGCGCGCGCGGAAGGTGCCGCGCTTGAATTCGAGGTCGTTGCGGGTGTAGTAGATGCTGACCAGGTGGCGCATCACCGTTTCGCGGCGAATCGACTGCCCCACGTTGAGCGGCAGAATGACGCGCCCCCACTCCTGCGGATTGCCGAGCGCGTAGATCGCCGAGACCGAGGCCACGACGACGACGTCGCGCCGCGTGAGCACTGCCGCCGTCGCCGCCAATCGCAGCCGGTCGATCTCGTCGTTGATGTCGGCATCTTTCTCGATGTAGAGGTCGTGCTGCGGGACGTAAGCCTCGGGCTGGTAGTAGTCGTAGTACGAGACAAAGTACTCGACAGCGTTCTGCGGGAACAGCTCGCGGAACTCCGAGTAGAGCTGCGCGCCGAGCGTCTTGTTGTGCGCCAGTACCAGCGTGGGCCGCTGCGTCTGCGCGATGACCTGTGCCATCGCGTAAGTCTTCCCTGTGCCGGTCGCGCCCTTGAGCACCTGATGCCGGTAGCCTTTGTTGAGGCCGTCCACCAACTGCGCAATCGCCTGTGGCTGATCGCCAGTGGGTTTGAAACTCGAAACAAGCTCGAATCCGGGCATAATCCAATCCTCCTCGAGAGATCACAGAATGCACAAAACACTCGGATTGAAAGACAAAAGAGGGTTCATTCACACAAGTCCGATGCGGCGTCAATACAGTCCACATTATACGATGAGACGCCAAGATAGCAAGCGCGATATGTTGGAGTGTGCTATAATGAGAAGTATCTGACCCTCTTCACACAAGAATGTGCGATGCACAGAAAACGCAAATTACTGATCTACGCACTGCTGGCAACAGGGCTGGCGGTAGTCGGGCTGCTTTTCTTTACGCTGAACCGTGGGCCACTCGTCACCGGATTCCAGGCTTACGAAAGCGATACGGATGATTTTGCCTCTGGTGTGGCGATAACAAACCGACGAATATCTGGGATGCGCTAGGTACCGGGCTGATCATCCTGCTGATCCTCATCATCCCCTCAGGCCATATCGCCTACTAATTACCGCGGCGGTGCAGTTCAGCCGCCCCCCTACAGCGCGTTCCCCACATTCCACGCAGACATGTCTTCATTGCGGGCAAGTCATCGAACCACAGTGGGTGGCCTGCCCCTACTGCGGCGAGAAGCTATAAAAGAAGGTGCGCACGAGATGTGAAAAGTGGTATAATTCCGAGTTATCTTTTCCATTTTTGACCATCTCAGGGGACATCCAATATGAGTAAGCGCAAATTGAAACGCCAACTGGGCCTGGCCCAGGTCGTCATGTTAGGGACTGCCGGCGCCATCGGTGCAGAAATCTTTGTGTTGACCGGCGAAGCTGCCGCGATCACCGGTCCGGCCACGGTGTTGGCCCTGCTGATCGGCGGCTTGTTGACCTATAGCATTGCGGTCAACTACGCCGAGCTGGCAACTGCCTTCCCTGAAACCGGCGGCGCGATGACCTACGTGCGCGAGGCTTACGGCAACGGCCTCCTGTCGTTCCTGGTGGGATCCATGGATTGTCTTTCCAGCACCTTCTACGCGGGGCTCTCAGCCATGGGGTTTGCCTACTCGCTGCATGTCCTGTTCCCCTTCATGTCCATTATACCGGTCGCCCTGCTCATCATCGCGGCTTTCTCGGTGCTCAACATTCTGGGAGTAGGCAATGTCGGCAACGCCCAAGTTTTGTTGGGCGTCGCGCTACTGGCGATTTTTGGCGTTTATATTGGGGTAGGGTTATTCAGCCCCAACGGATTCAAGTGGGCGACCCTGATACCCGATGGCCAATTTTTTCTCTATCCAGATGCTCCAACAAATATCGCAAAAATCCTCCGCACGATTGCTCTTATTTACGTTGCCTACGTGGGCTTTGAAGTCATCGCCGACGACGCCGAGGAAGCGCAAAACCCGGAACGTGTGCTGCCGTTGGGCATTTTGATCAGCCTGACCTTAGTGATGATTATCAACATGTTGATCGTTCTGGTCGCATTGGGGACCGTGCCCTGGTCGCAACTGGCCGGCTCTAAAACCGTGCTCACCGATACCGTCGTGCGCTTTATGCCCGGCTGGGGAATCCCACTGATGGCGGTGGGTGGGCTGATTGCTACTTTGACCACGCTCAACACATCTATGTTGAGCGCGACCCGCGAAGCCTTCACCCTCAGTCGCGATGGCGCGTGGCCGAATATTTTATCACGCCTGAGCAGCCTGCGGACACCCTATATGGCGATCATATTGGTCGGTGTCGCCAGCGCGCTGATTACCGTCGTCGGCCTGGTGGACTTTCTGAGCTATATTTCCAGCTCCGGGTATCTGTTTGTGTTGTTCTGGGCCAGTCTGGCGATGATCCGCCTGCGCAAGAAATTCCCGGATATACCCCGTCCCTTCAAAGCGCCCTTCTTCCCGCTCACAGCGTATATGGGCGCCGGCACGGGCCTCCTCATTATCGCCTTCACCGAAAAGCACGCGCTGCTGTTTGGCGCGGGACTGCTCTCTGTGCTCGGCGTGGCCTACTACATCGGTCCGGTCATTGGACGGTGGTTCAAAGAGCGCGCCGAGGCAGCCACTCTGGACCAAAACTTGATTCTGATTGCAGCGGCCAACCCGCAGACCGTAAAAAGCCTGGTCAATCTGGCGGCGATTGTCGCCGAGGCCAGCGACGACACCTACGTGTGTATGATGAGCGTGCTGGCGGCCGGTCCCGCTATGCCGCTGGCGGCAGCGCAACAAATGGCTCGCCAGCTCAAGCCGCAACAACAGAGCTTTCTTGCCCGGGTTGCGACCGAGATGACGGTGAAAAACATCGCAATCTATTCCAAAGTCCGGGCAGCTAACAGTGTGGCCGAGGGCATCTTGGATGAAATTGAGAGTCACAAAAACGTGCGGCTGTTGCTGGCTGGTTGGCCGGGAGTACTAGATGCAAAGAACATAGCACGCAATCCGGTGAAAGTGGCGCTCCAAAAAGCGCGCACCAACGTGGCCGTACTCCTGGATCGCGGGCTGGACGAAGTGAATCACATCCTGGTGCCGGTAGGCGGGGGCATCCATTCGCGCCTGGCCATTCGCCTGGCCAATGAAATTGCGATGACCGACAAGGCTCAGGTGACGGCGCTGCGGCTGCTTCCTATAGCCAGCGATGATGAAGAGAGCGAAGAATTGGAAGACCAGACCCTGTTATTGGCCGAAATCGTGGAGGATGCCATCAACGAAGTGCCGGAGAACTTCCACTTAAAAGTCGAGCAGGCTGTCTCTGTGCAGCAAAAGGTGTTGGAAGAGGCCCGCCGACATCCTTGCAATCTGATTATTATGGGCGCGTCCGAAGAGTGGGCATTGGACACGCGGCTTTTTGGCACGATAGACGACGGGGTCGCCGAACACGCGCCGTGTTCTGTGCTGCTGTGTCGCCGGTATGAGCCGATGCCAGTTGCCTGGCTGCGCTACCAGGTCAAAACCATCGAGCGCGAATATGCAGAAAACGGCAACCTGGACAAACCCTGAGGTTCACGATAAAAACGACAGAATCCAACAACGTCAGTGCGCTTATCGCGACTTACGTCGCCAAAATGGCACATTCTCCACCGGCTGCACCGCGGCGGATGAATGGGTCGTGGGGCGAGCCACCGGGGCGGCGGGTCTGTCAGACACTTCGAGCAAAAAGCGCCGGATCGACTGCAGTACCGCCCTGAGAATCGCCTCCCCGATCCCTGGCAGATTGAGATCGATAAACACTTGTTCTTCGGGCAAGCTGTCGTCGAGCAGCTGCATCTCCTCGCGAAAGATCGCCAGCAATCTATCCTCGTGCTCTTCCAAAAACGTCGCCAGATCACGGCGGGCCAGGTTGAAGGCGCTCTCGCGCACAGTTTTACGTAAAGGCATCGTCTCCTCCTATTTCTCAACGACGAAAAATACACGCGGTTCGGCTTCGGGATCGTCGACGGGCGTCGCAAAGTCGTCGGAACGCGCGCAATAGGCGCTGCGGAAACCGGCGTCCAACAGCGCAGCGTGGATTGCGCTCATTTCGAAAATCGTGTTGAACGCAGTTTGATCGAATCGCTCATAAAGGCCACTTTCCGTGCGCAGGAATCCTGAGATTTGCGTGTAGGTACGGTTCAGTTCCTCGACCATGACGCCACGGGTAAACAGCACCAGATCATCAGCCATCTGCATGCTCGCGCCGAGCCAGCGTTCCAGGCCGTAGCGCGTATTCAAATCGAAAATGAAGCGTCCTTCGTCCACCAAAACTGCTGCAACAGAACGGAAACACCCTTGCAAGGCGGCCAGATCCGGCAGATGATTGAGCGCGTCAAAGGTGGAGGTCGCCAATCCAAACTGCCCTTCCAGTGTGAAGTCGGTCGCATCCTTTTCGATGAAACGCGCGCGCCCCTCGTCGATGTATAGTTGCGCCTTCTCGATCGCGTAGGCCAGCATCGCCGGTGAGAAATCCAGCCCGGTGACGGTGTAGCCGTGTTCCAGCAGATGCAGGGCCAGTTGGCCCGTCCCGCAGCACACGTCCAATGCAGTCTTGTTCGCCTGCCCAATGGGCGTGCTTTCGTAGAATTCGCGGATGCGCGGCGCCAGCCGGTCCGCAAATCCAGCCCAATGCAAATTATACACCCTGGCGAATCCTGAATTGTATTGCACGGCTTCCTCCAAAAGAGTCTGATAGTCAGGTAGTTATTGGCTACTTGAGGTGAGATAGTCTGCCACCACCCAGCCTTCGAGACGATCTGCCATGGAGATGACACGATACCACGTCGTTTCGCCGACGACGAGTGGCCCATCGACGACCATCACGGCAGTTCCTTCGGCAATGCTCCCCATCACCATGCCATCCGGTGAATAACGCACGCGCAGTCCTGTACGACCCACGTTCCTCACGTACACTAGCCAGGGCGTGGCGGTCGGTGTGACCGTGGGCGTTGGTGTGACGGTGGGAGTCGGTGTGGGCGTGGCAGTCGCCGTCGGCGATGGTGTCGGTGTTGGCGGAGGCGTGTTTGTCGGTGTGGCGGTCGGCGTGGGCGTGGGTGTCTCGGTCGGCAAGCCGGTTGGCGTCGCGGTCGGTATTTCGGTTGGTGTGGGCGGGACATACGCCTGCAGGTGCGTCGCCGGCACCACCGCCAGCGAGAGCGCCACCGGGCGACGCAGTTGCTCCGCGACGTTTTCTTGCAGACTGCGCGCCTCGGCGTAGGTAAACGAGTATCTAGATCGAATCGTCACGTCCATGTATAACGTTCCATCTTCGCCGGTCTCTAAAATCTGCCAGTTGACCAATTCCCCGTCAGCGACATCATTGACCTGATGATGCAAAGCCGCCGCGATTTCCTGGCGCAGTCGCAGCTCGGTCAACGACTGTCGCGTTAGAATCACCAGAAACACCGTCACCACCAGAAGCCAGACAGCGACACCTTGAAAGCCGCGTCGCAGCACTCGGGTGCGGTCTGAGTCGCCTTGCGCAGGCCGAAAGGCAAACAGGAAAAATGCCAGGCTGCTGGCGGCAACAATGGCGACCATGTTGGTGACAAAAAGCAACAAGGCCCCACCGGCAATCCCACGTTGTCCCAGGACAAGCCCAATACCCACCGTCGCCAGCGGTGTGGTCAAGGATAGCGCGATGGCGACGCCTGCCAATGCTTCGGTGACGTCATGACGACACAGTGCATACGCCGCAACCGCGCCGGATGCCAACGCAATCACCAGGTCCAACACCGAAGGGCTGGCGCGGCTGAGAATCTCGGCTGTCGCCGACGCGCCCGGAACCAATGCTCCGACAATCAATCCAGTGATGATTGTCAACACGATTCCGCGGAATACCGTACCCAACGCCGTCCAGAAAAACCGCAGGTCGCCGATCACCAAAGCCAGGCCCATGCCCACAATGGGCATCATCAACGGATCAACCAACATCGCGCCGATGATGACTGCCGGACTATTGAGCAACAGGCCCAACGCAGTAATCGCCGCCGCCAGGGTGATCATCACAGAAAAGTCCGTGTTCGCACGCGAATTATGGCGTATGTTTTTGGCGATTTCGGCCCTTTCCTGCAGCGTCAACGCAGGAACGAGACCGAAAATGAAGGTCCATAAGCGCCGCGAGAGCGTCGTAAGGTGAGTCAAATGACGGCGCGCAATCATGACCGGAATGGGCGAAACTGCCGCTACCGTTTGCGGAATGTTGCCAAACAAAAAACGCCCGACGACGTCCTCTCGGCCTGCGCCGACGATGAGCAAGTCGTAGTCTGCTGCGGCTTCACGCAAAATCCCCTCCGCCGGACTGGCTGCTTGGATCACGCGCGCGCGGATATGCTCGCGGTCGCCGGGCGACAGCCCACGCACCATGGTTTCCAACTGCGTCTCGCCGACGATGATTTCCGTCGGTCCCAATTTCTCGACTGCAACATACAACGCCGTGATTTCCGCTTCCGGTGCCAGCGTGCGCGCCACGGTTAAGCCCTCAGGCGCGTTAAGGCCACCCGCCGCCGGGATAAGCACGCGCCGAACATCTGCCGCGCACTCCCCACGCATCAGAATGACGTCGCAGGCGGCTTTTTGCACGACCGGATCTAGCATCTTGCCCAGCACGTGACCATCCTGACTCCGGCGTCCTTCCCAACCCAACACCAGCAAATCCGTATCGCGCTGGCGCACTTCGCGCAGGATGGCCTGGCTGATGTCTTTGTCGGCACGCACGGCAATCTCCACCGGCACATCGCCGCAGGCGTCCGGCAACTTCAGCCACGCCGGATGGGCATCCGCCACAGATACGGTGAACACGCAGACTCCGCCGTCACGCGCGCGGGCGAGGCGGCACGCAAGCGCGACCAACGGGAGATCCGAGACATCCCGTACTGCCACCAGCACGTTATAGTCTGAATGACGATTATCGGCCTGTGTCATTCTCGTTTTCCAGTACGTCCAACACCAGGAAATGCGATAGGCCAAAACAGCGGAATGGGGTCTTCTCCAATGCGTAGGTTACCCGCTGAACTAAATGTCCCAGGCGCGGCAGGCGGGCCACAATATTATCGTATCCAGGGTAAATTTGCGTATGGACGAGGACGCGCGTGGGCAAATCGGCGAACAACCTCCGCAGGCCGCGCCCGGTGTACGCACGGACGTGCGGTGCGAGGCGATTGCGCAGCGCATCGGGCAGCCAGTTGACCAGCGGCTTGTTGCCAAAGCGATAGACACCACGCCAATAGATGCCGTGTGTCTCGAAGAAATAGGCCCGGTTGGGTACGAAAATGACGATCCGCCCGCTGGGCCGGACCACCCGCACCAACTCCCGCGCGCACAGGCGATCATCGGTCACATGCTCCAGCACCTCGTGCGAGAAGACCACGTCGAAGGTGTTATCGGCAAACGGCAGCGTCTCACCCACCGCACGGGTCACACCCTTCGCACGCGCACGGGCCTCACGCGCCCGGTCGGCCTCAATCTCCACGCCGAAGACATGCGTCGTGTATCGCAAAAACGCCGAGGTATACATCCCCATCCCACAGCCCACATCCAACACGCGCCGGCCTTCCAGCGGGGCATACTGACGCGTCATTACCAGGCGCCGCTCTTGCCCGGCGCGCCATACAAAGGAAGGATTTCCCCTGAGCGCAGCTTGATCTGTCATCGTCATAACGCTCGATTGTAAGAGCAAAAGGCGGTCTGTCAACTTAGACAGGGTTCTTCTACTTGGCCAAATTGACAGGCTTTGGTACTGTGGTACTATTGTTTTTGAACTGTTGACTCTTTTCCCAGGAGGGACTCATGACCATATCCCGCACAGAACGTCTCACAGAAGCACTATATACGCTGCAATCCGGCACTACGGATATCGAAGCCTCCGCCATCGTCAGCGTTGATGGGTTAATCATTGCCTCAGCCTTGCCTGCCGGTTCAGAAGAGGACCGTGTATCGGCAATGTCGGCGGCGATGTTGTCTCTGGGCGAACGTATCGCCAGCGAGTTACGGCGCGGCATACTTGAACAGGTCTACATTAAAGGCGATAGAGGCTACGTCATCTTGATGTCTGTAGGCGAAGAAGCAGTGCTCACAGTGTTGGCTCATCAAAACGCCAAACTCGGGTTGGTGTTCCTGGAGATGCACCGCGCTGTGGAGACACTCGCGCCTCTGCTGTAAATTTCTTCCCGAAATGCTCTTTCACTCAAAAAGCTGGACACATTTGTGTGCGCCAGCTTTTTTCGTCCCAACAAGGGGAAAGTAACGAGTCATCAATCAATAAAGAGCAATCAGTAACGAGTAACCAATCACCAGTTTCCAGTAACAAGAACAAGGAGGTCGAGTATGGCACAACGTACTGTTCATCCCCCACGCGGTACACAACTCCACTGCAAGAATTGGCTGTTGGAAGCGCCGTTTCGCATGCTCCAGCACAATCTGGATCCCGAAGTGGCCGGTGATCCCGATAACCTCATCGTCTACGGCGGACGGGGACGCGCGGCCCGCAACTGGGAGGCGTTCGACGCCATCCTGGAAACGCTGCAAAAAATGGATGTGGACGACACGCTGCTGGTGCAGTCGGGCAAGCCGGTCGCCGTCTTCAAGACGCACGAGGACGCGCCGCGCGTGCTTATCGCCAACTCCAACATCGTCCCGGCGTGGGCCACACAGGAGAATTTCGACAAGTGGGAGCGCGCCGGGCTGATCATGTACGGGCAGATGACAGCCGGCTCGTGGATCTACATCGGCACGCAGGGCATCCTGCAAGGCACTTACGAGACGTTGGGCGCGCTGGCCCGGCAGCACTTCGGCCCCACAGCCTCGCTCAAGGGGAAGCTCACGCTCACCGCCGGATTGGGCGAGATGGGCGGCGCGCAGCCGTTGGCGATCACGATGAACGAAGGCGTGGGCCTTATCGTCGAAGTCGATCCGTGGCGCGCCGAGCGGCGACTCAAGCACCGCTACGTCAACGCCGTGATGGACGACCTCGACACCGCGCTGCGCACGCTCGAAGATTACCGCGCCAGGGGCGCAGCCTACGCTATCGGCCTGATCGGCAACGCGGGCGATGTGTTCCCCGAATTGCTGCGGCGTGGCGTCATTCCCGACGTGGTGACCGACCAGACCTCGGCGCACGATCCGCTGAGCTACGTCCCCAACGGGATGATGCTGGCGGAGGCTGTCTCGCTACGCGAAAGCGATCCGAAACGTTACCAGGTCGAGGCCATCCGCACGATGACCGAACACTGCGCGGCGATGGTCGAGATGCAAAAACGCGGAGCCGTCGTTTTCGACTACGGCAACAATCTACGCCAGCGCGCATTCGATAACGGACTGACCGAGGCGTTCAGTTATCCCAGCTTTGTCCCGGCCTACATCCGCCCGTTGTTCTGCGAAGGAAAAGGGCCATTCCGCTGGGTGGCACTCTCCGGCGATCCCAACGACATCTACGAGACCGATCGCATCATCATGGGGCTGTTCCCGGAAAACGAGCACCTCATCCGCTGGATCAAGATGGCGCAGGAGCAGGTCGCCTGGCAAGGATTGCCCTCGCGCATCTGCTGGCTCGGTTACGGCGAGCGCGCCCGCGCCGGGCTGGCGTTCAATGACGCGGTGGCCGACGGCCGCATCAGCGCGCCGATCGTCATCGGGCGCGATCATCTGGACGCCGGTTCTGTCGCCAGCCCCAACCGCGAAACCGAGGCGATGAAGGACGGCTCCGACGCCATCTCCGACTGGCCCATCCTCAACGCGCTCATCAACGCCGTGGGCGGCGCAACGTGGGTGAGCTTCCACCATGGCGGCGGCGTGGGCATCGGTTACTCGCAGCACGCCGGGCAGGTGATCGTGGCGGACGGCACACCCGCCGCCGCGCGCCGCCTGGAACGCGTCCTCACCACCGATCCGGGCATGGGCGTCGTTCGCCATGCCGATGCAGGCTACGAATCCGCGCTCCAATTCGGCAAAGAGCACAACATCTGGATGCCTATGCTATAAAGAAGCAGGGCGCAAAAAGCAAAAAGCAAGAAGCAAGACAAAAACCTTGCATCCTGCTTCTTGCTTCCTCCCCCGCTCCTGAGTATAATGCCATCTATGGACGATAAAGAAACCACCCCCATACGCAAGCAATACCTGGATTTGAAAGCTCGCTACCCGGATACGATCCTCTTCTTCCGGCTGGGCGACTTTTACGAGACCTTCGATGAGGATGCCGAGGTCGCCGCGCGCGAGCTGGACCTTGTCCTGACCTCGCGGCCTGTCTCGAAGGGCGAGCGCATCCCCATGGCGGGCGTGCCCCATCACGCCGTCGAGGGCTACATCGCGCGCCTCATTGAGAAGGGCTACCGCGTCGCCATCGCCGAGCAGGTGGGCGAACCGACCAGCCGCGGGCCGATGGAACGCCGCATCGAACGCGTCGTCACCGCGGGCACCATCACCGAGCCGGCGATGCTCGACGAGAAACGCCCCAACTACCTCGCCGCTGTCGTCATCGACGGCAAGCGCGCGGGTGTAGCCTACGCCGAAATCTCCACGGGCGAGTTCGCCGCCACGCAATTGGAAGCTGACGGCGACATTCTCAGCGTGACGCGGCAAGAATTGGCCCGCCTGCATCCCCGCGAAGTGCTGATCCCCAAAGTGGGCACGTGGAAAGACCGCGATCCCGATCAACCGGCGACGCGCATTGAGGAAACGCTGGCGGGGACGCTCGCGGCGCAGTGTACGCCGTGGCCCGGCTACCGCTTCGAGGAGACGGCGGCGCGCCAAACGCTGCTCGAACACTTCCACGTGCAGACGCTGCAGGGCTTCGGCTGCGAGGGCAAACCGCTGGCGATACGCGCGGCGGGCGCGGCGCTCGCCTACCTGCAAGAGACGCAGCAAGGGCTGCTGCCGCAGATCACCGGCCTCCACACCTACACCACCGACCGCTTTATGGGCATTGACGCCTCGACGTGGCGCAATTTGGAGGTCACAGAGACGCTGCGCGGGCAAAAACAGGGGTCGCTGCTCGGCGTCATCGACGCCACGAGCACGCCGATGGGCGGGCGGCTGCTCCGCGCGCGGCTGGCGCAGCCCCTGCTCGACATCCCCGAACTGGAAGCGCGCCTGGATCAGGTGCAGGGTTTCGTGAACGACGGCATCCTGCGCGCGCAAGTGCGGCAGGCGCTCAAGCGTATCCCCGATCTGGAGCGAATGACCACGCGCGTGCTCGCCGGGCGTGCCACACCCCGCGACCTCACCGGTATCCGCGCGACGTTGGAGGTTGTGCCGGAACTGCGGGAGAAGTTAGAATCAGCGAATCAGCGAATCAGCGAACTTGTCCTGAGTGCAAGCGAAGGATCGGCAAATGGGTTTGGGGAGTTGCTTGAGGGGTTGGAGGCATTGCCGGAGATTGCGGGGCTGATTGCAGATGCGATTGTGGATGAGCCGCCGGCCCAGGTGAGCGCAGGAGGGCTGATCCGTCCAGGCTTTTCCGCCGAACTGGACGGCATTTTGCTGGCAACGAAAGATGCCCGCGATTGGATCGCCGGGCTGGAAAACAAGGAACGCAATCGCACCGGCATCAAAAACCTCAAAGTGGGGTACAACAAAGTTTTCGGCTATTATCTCGAAGTGACCAAGTCCAACGTCAGCCTCGTGCCCGACCACTACATCCGCAAGCAAACGCTGGTCAACTCCGAGCGTTACATCACGCCGGAGCTGAAGGAATACGAGAGCCTGGTGCTCAACGCCGAGGAACGCATCGCCGAGCTGGAAACGCGCCTCTTCCGCGAAATCTGCGAGCGGGTGGCGGCGCGGGCGCAAGTGCTGCTGGCGACGGCGCAGGCGTTGGCGCGGATGGACGTGGCGGCGTCGCTGGCGGAAGTCGCCGCGCGGCAGCACTACGTCCGGCCCACGTTCGAGACCGAGCCGGTATTCGTTATCGAAGGCGGTCGGCATCCCGTCGTCGAGCGCGCGCAACGCGATCCGTTCATCCCCAACGACCTGTCGATGGACGCGGAGAGCCGCATCCACATCATCACCGGGCCAAATATGGCCGGAAAGTCGGTATTCTTGCGACAAAACGCCCTTATCATCTTGATGGCGCAGATTGGCAGTTTTACCCCTGCGGACCGGGCGCACATCGGTGTGGTGGATCGCATTTTCACACGCATCGGCGCGTCCGACGAGTTGGCGGCGGGACAGTCTACGTTTATGGTGGAGATGGTGGAGACGGCGAACATCCTCAATCACGCCACACCGCAAAGCCTGCTCATCCTGGACGAAGTCGGGCGCGGCACGAGCACCTACGATGGCATGGCGATTGCCTGGGCCGTGGTCGAATATCTTCACAACCACCCGGAGCGCCGCGCGCGGACGCTTTTCGCCACCCACTACCACGAACTAATCGAGATGGCGGAGCACCTGCCGCACGTGCGCAACTTCAATCTGGCGGTCGCCGAGGAAGGGCGCGACGTGGTCTTCCTGCACAAAGTCGTCCCCGGCGGCGCGGACCGCTCCTACGGCATCCACGTCGCGCGGCTGGCGGGCATCCCCGCGCCCGTCGTCCACCGCGCGGAAGGGCTGCTGGAAGAACTGGAAAGCGGCGAATTCCGCCCCGGCACGCAGGTTCAAGAGCCGGAGCTATACCAACCGATGCTCATCGCGCAGGAACCGCCTGTAGTGGAGGCGCTACGCCAGATCGACGTCAACAGCCTGACGCCGCTGGACGCGCTCACGAAGCTGTACGAATTGCAGAAGCAAGTCGAGGAAAAGGGTGGAAAAAAGCGGAGGAAGTAAAAACTCTTCTAAAAAGTTGAATTCTCTCTGCGTTAAGTTTTTTCAGTGGACTCGAGAATGGCAAATGACGTGTGCAGCGCAGGCGTTCTGCCCGCGCTACACACGTCATTAGGGAAAGTTTATTTACAAACTCTAAACTTCATCAGCAATTGCCAGATAAACAACACACTCACAAACAAAACAAAAACGCCTAACCACCCCATAGCAGCGCCGGTGGCCGGCAGCAAGATCGGTTGAGCGGACGTAGCTGGCAACGTCACTGTGACCACCAGGCGGACGCCCGCCCGTTCCGGCAAGGTGAAAGGGTCACTCGTCGCCAATGTCGAGCCGTTTTGCTCAGCATCCACCCGCCAACGGAATGGACCTTGCCCAAACAGACCCGGCGGAACGTCCCAGGTCTTATAGCCCACATCCGCAGCCACAGTGTCGAACGTGCCTTGCCAACCTTCCACGGCTTGCCACGCGCCGTCTTCAGTTTGCTGTTCCACCACCGTCCATAGATTGGCCCATGCGAGAGCTGCGGTGGAGCGCGCCTCCAACACGATAGCGCTGCTCTGCGCCGGTTGCGCTGGCACTGATTCCGGCGACGGTGTACCGGTTTCAGGGGGTACCACCGTTGGCGTCAATATAGGGGTAGGCGTAGCGGTAGGAAGCGGACGGGTCGGCAATGGCGGCGGCGCGGCCTGCGTCTGCAACGACGCCGTTCCCAGGAACAATATTCCCGCGATAATCAACAAAACGCCCAATTTAAATAGCAAGTTATGATGCATAATTCCTCCTCCAAAAGTATTCCGGCGCGGGTGTCCCGCCCACAAACCTGACGATAAAGGTACCGCAAACGATATCCCTACGACAAATGATTTTGAAGGTATTTTTGCGCTTGCGGGCACCCGCAAGCGCAAAAATACCTCTAGATTCTAAGGTCGCTGCGGCAGATGATCCTTTTTCGGGGTCTCGGACCACGCAGGTGCAACGACAATGATACGGTTGGCAGCCGCGCTTATCTGTACCGGGCCGGTGATGTTGTTGTACGGGCCACCGATGATTTCGTGATTTTCCCGAACCGCGCCGTAGGTAGTAGCCTCATTCGCCGAATCCACCTGCGCATAGACCGCCGTCCCCACCGGCAAAGGCCAGGTAACAACGCTTACGTCCGGGCGGAAGTACGGGTACGGCCCGCCAGTTGCAGCGGCGGTCAGGGTCAGAACGTCCCCAGGCATAAGCGGAAGCGCGTCGGCGGTAACGCCCCAGGCCAGGCCCTGCGAACCGAGATGCTGCCAGGTCTGGTTGACGGCGGTAGGTGGTGTAGTGGGGTTGATATACAGGTCCACCCAAAACTCATTAGTAGGCAGTGATTCAACCGGTGCGTCACCTTGGTTGCGGATGACGACGACGATTTGGTTGGGTGAAGCGAGCAATTGCTCCACCACCAGGTCCGGCGCGACGACGTAGTTGCGCATAATCAACGGTAGATACACCATACATGGAGGCAGCTCCGGGATGTCGGTGATCGTTACGACCGTCGTGGCGGTGAGGACGGTCGTTGGATTCGTCGCGGTGACGATGGCGGTGAACGTGCCCGTCGTTGGGTAGGTATAAGTGACAAGCGCGCCCGCGCCGGTCGTCCCATCGCCAAAATTCCAGGCGTAGGTCACGTTGTCCTCCGGCGTAGCGACGGCCCAGAGGTGCGTGGGATCGCCGATGATGGTGGGGCTGTCGTTGTAAGCCGTCAAGGTAGTGATAGGCGATTCGATGACAGTGAACGTGATCGCGCTGCTGTTGTTAGGTAGGTCTGGGTCATCCATCGCCGCTACGACCATGGCAGTGTTGACATACGCGCCGAGCGTCACCGGCGCGTTGGCGGTGAGGGTGAGTGTGGGCGCAGCCGTGACCGACAGGCTATCGAGCGTGCAGGTGAACGCAGGCAGCGCGGCAAGATCGCACGCCCAGCCGTTAGTGATGACCTGCACGTCGGTCAACGCGATGGGCAAATCGTCGGTAAGCGTCACCGTCGTCAGGACTGCGCTGGGACCGAGGTTCGTCACGGCGAGCGTGTACGTCACCGGGTCGCCCCGGCTGACGAGCGCGGGTTGGACGGACTTCACCAGCGACAGGTCGGCCAGCGGGATTTCGTTGATTGTCACTACCGTGGTAGCGGTGAGAACGCTGGCGGGATTTGTCGCGGTGACGATGGCGGTGAACGTGCCGGCCACCGGGTAGGTGTGAGTGACGAGTGCGCCCGCGCCAGTTGCCCCATCGCCGAAATCCCAGGTGTAGTTCACGTTATCCTCCGGCGTGGCAACGGCCCAGAGGTGCGTCTCGTCGCCGACAAAGGTGGGACTGTCGTTGTGAGCCGTCAATGTGATGATGGGCGATTCGATGACGGTAAACGCGACCGTGCTGGTGTTATTGAGCGGCGTGAGGTCGGTGATTGGCGATGTAACCCAGGCCGTATTCACGTACTCGCCTAGCGTGATAGGCGCGTTGGCGGTGATGGTCAGCACGGGCGCGGCCGTCATTGCCAAGCTATCGAGCGTACAGGTGAGTGCGGGCAGCGCGCCGAGGTCGCACGCCCAGCCGTTGGTGATGATCTGCACGGCAGTCAACGCGGCAGGCAGATCGTCGGTAAGCATCACCGTCGTCATGACCTGGCTGGGGCCGAGATTTTCGACGGCGAGGGTATACGTCACAGGATCGCCCCGGCTGACGAGCGCGGGGTCTACCGACTTTAGGATCACCAGGTCGGCTGCGGGGATAACGGTCGTGGTTTCGACGGCGGTGTTGTTCAGCAGATTGAGGTCGGCGGTGGTGGAGGTGATCCCGGCAGTGTTGGTGATGACGCCGCCGGTAATCGGCGCGGTGACGACGAATTCGAAGGTCGCCATTTCTCCCACGCCGAGGTAATCCGCCTCGCAGGTCAGGGCGGTGCTGCCGGCGCATTGCCAGCCGGGCGTCGTCTGCACCGACCCTTGCACGCTCAGGCCGGAGGGCAGCGTGTCGGTGACGATGATGGTGTCGGCGGTTACGGTCGTCAATTCGAGCTGCCAACCACGGGCCAAAATACCAGCATCCGAATACACGGTATCGATGACGTGAAGCTGCCAGCGCCCGTTCGGGTCGCTGCCGTAGAAACTGGCGAGGCTGCCACCATAAGGCCCGTCGATACGGAGGCCTTCCGCCAACCCGTCGTTGGTCGGACGGTAGATGGTGCCGATTGTAATTGGATCGGTGATGGCTACGCCCTGCTGGTTGAAGACGAGATCGAGGTTATCCACGTCTGTGCCGCCGCCGACGTTGCCCATCAATAACACGTTTTGGCCGGACGGGCCGACGAGCAGCACGCCCAGGTCGCCGGGATAGCTGTGGCTCAGGCCGCGCAGGGTTACGGTGACATTTTGGATAGCGCCCGGCACATTGTCCAGCCAGACGGAGGTGCGGTAAGGCCGGGATTCGCCAGGGCGAATGTCGATGCGCATTGTCTGGCCCGTGCCCGCGCGCACCGTGCTGGTGACGATACCCGCCGCTGCGGGACCGACGTTCGTCACGGTCAGCGTGTATGTGAGTGGCGCGGCAGCATAGACGGGATCGGGCGTGTCGGTTTTTTCAATGGAAAGATCGGCGACCGGACGGATGAGAGTGTAGACGTCGGCCCAGTTGTCGTCTTCGTCAAGGTCATACTGATTGGCGATCGCGTGCGCGCTGTTGACGATAAGGCCGGTTTGCGGCGCGGTGATAGTGAGAGTGAGGCTCGCCGTCGCACCTGCCGCCAGGTCATCGAGTAACGCACACACCACGACATCGGTGGACGGCCAATCGCAATCCCACGCACTGTCGGAGTAGACGGCGTAATCGGTGGCCTCGCTGGGCAGTGTATCCGTCAAAACGACGTTCGTGGCGGTATACGGCCCGTTGTTCGTCACCGTGACGGTGTAGATAAGCGTCGCGCCGGGATCAACCAGGTCGGTGCTGGCGATTTTGTCCACGGACAGGTTGGCCACCGGTGTGATCAATGTGGTTTCGGTCGTGATGTTGCTGGTGGGATCGAGTTCGGGCGTGGTACCCGTCACCCAGACGGTGTTGGTGACGATGCTTTCGGTAAGCGGTGCACGAACCGTGACAGTGATTTGCTCCCAATCATACGTCTGCTGCCAGTTGTCCCACTCCACGCCGAGGAAAGACGTAGTACAGGTGATGACGTGACTCTCGACCTGGCAAGGGTCCCAACCGGCCGGCGCAGTGGCAGAGATGAACGTCCCCGCTGTGAAGTAATCGGTCACAGTGACGCCACGCGCCACGCTTGGCCCGGCATTGCGGACGAGGAGCGTATACGTGATCACCTCACCGGGGCTGACGGGGTCCGTGCCATCGTTGTAGTCCTCGTCATATTTTTCGACCATAAGGTTCACTTCAGCTTCAACTGTCGAAGAGAGCACCACCGTGTTGTCGGTTGGGTTGCCGTCCACCACCGTCGTCGTTATCGAGGCAGTGTTGGTAATCCAGCCAAGCGCGGCGCTGTCGATCCACGCGCCCGTGCTGACCGTCACCGCTTGGCCGGGCAACAGCGTTCCCACGGCGCAGGAGAAGCTCTGCGCGTCACCCACACAACTGCCCTGGGTGGCCGTCACCACGCGGTGCGCCGGCCCGAGGCTAACATTGCGTAATTGCGGAGTGTAGGCCAGGTCAGCGGTGTGCAGCGTGACCTGGTACTGAATGTAGCGGCTGTCGGGCACGTCAAGGCCGGCGACGAGCGGCATCGTACCGGTCGTGTTGCGTTCGGAGTAATACGCGGATGAGTCGCCGCCGGGACCGGCGAAGACTGCGGAAGCACACGTCGCATCAGCGCACGTGCGCACCTGGAACGCCATGTCGAGCGCGCCACGCAGGTAGTGGTCGCGCACTTCATCGGCTGCGAGCGTGCGGCTGTAGACGGCGACTTCATCCAGGATGCCGCTGAAGTACGTCATCGTCGTGGTAGGGCCGTAGCCGGCTGCCAGGCGATAATGATCGCCGCCCGCCCACAGGGTCCCGAGGCGCGGCACGCGGGCCTCCTCACGCCCGTTGACGTAGAGGAGCAGCTCGCCGCCAGATTGCGCCGCCCCGACGATGTGGTACCAGGTGTTCGTCTGCACGTCGGTTGTCCCAATAGCAGTGCGCCCTCCACCCGCGTTAGTGTAGTGGATGAATTTGCCGTCCCGGATACCGAGCAAATGCGAATAATGACCCGGCGCGATTTCCGTGGTGAGCGCGTCGGTGCGCAGGATAAGCGCGGTGTCGGCGACGACCTCCGGGTAGACCCATAATTCGAGCGCGTAACGGGCAGGGTCGTGGGTATCGGAGATAGCAGAAGTTTGGCGCAGATCGCCATCGAAGTGCAGCGCGTTGCCGAACCGGCCGTCCGTGACGAGCGTGGGTAAATGTTCGCCGGATGCAGCAGGGAAGTAAGCCGGAGTGTTGTTGCCGGAGGTATCGGTGACGATGCCGGCGATGGGCAAAATAAAGGTATCGGTCGTGAACTGGGTGTACGAGATGGCCTCCAGGTGCAGCAAGACCTGGTTGCCCGTCATGTCGGCGTTGCCTAATTCGTAGGCGGTTTCGGCGACGCCATCGTCGGGCAACGGTTTGCCGTAGGGCCGGCGCGGCGTCCAGGCCAACCAATCCCACGCGACAAGGTTGAAAGCGTCGAACACACGCGAGGTGTAAACACCGGTATGGGTGATGGGGGCACGCAGGTGCAACCAGTCATCATCCTGGATGGGCCAGGGGCGCACGTCGCGCCATTCGGTATAGAGACCGTAATCGCCCTGGTCGAAATCCCACAAATTGCCATCGCTCTGATCCACGGTGTGGATGGTGGTGCTCGGAGGCATCGTATCGGAAATGACGACGTTGTGCGCCGTACCCAGGCCGGCGTTAGTCACCGTGATGGTGTAGACGAGCGAGCGCCCGGCGATGGCCGGGTCGGGGTAGACCTCTTTGGTGATGACGAGATCGGCGGGGACGGTTGTGGTGCGGAATTCGCCGAGGATAACGACGCCGCCGCCGTCCGTGGCGAGTTCCAACGCAATCGCGCCCACGTCGGCGAAGTCCGCCGCGCCGGTGAACGCGCTGAACGGCACGGTATGCGTAAAGGGCAAATTCCCTGTGCCCGGCGACAAGGCGACGGTGTACGTGGAGACGTGGCCCGCGCCGGTGTAGACGGTGAGGGTAAAGCGTGTGTTTGTATCCAGCGTGAGGGGCAATACGAAAGCGTTTTGCGTCCCGCCGCCGGTCAAGTCCACACCGCCGAGTCCGGTGGGATCGAGCGTAGCGGGGTCGCCGTCTTCGCCGTCCCACACGAGCAAAGCGGCGGCGTGCGCACCCACGTTCGCTTCGTAATAGAGCACGCCGCCGGTCACCTGCGCGGTAACGGCATCACCGGCGGTTAGCACAATGATAAGATCGCGCTCGTCGCCCAGAATGACCGTGCCGGTCGTCGTTGAACTAACGACGCCGGGCGTGGTGAGCGTAAGCGTCTGCTCCGTTTGCCAATCATCCACCGTGATGGGCGATTGAGCCAGCGCGGGAGCAGTGAGGCAGAGCGCCCACACCCCCGCGGCCAGCAATGCGACCACGAGCAACCAGGGGAATCGTTTCCAGTGGAGCAACGTTATGGTGTTCATCCTTTCCTCCTCGAAACCAAACTATGAGTGAGCGGAAAAATGTCATTTGATAACAAAAACCTACTTCCATAGTAACGCATAGTTTGCAAAATTTCAATAGGAGAACAGTCCTTTGACTCCGCATCTTTTCGATGTATGCTCTGCAAAAGCCGGGCTGAAGCCCTCACGCTAAACACACAAGCCTTGTCAGAAGGCCGCCCTTCGAGTGGCTCGATAGCTTTTTGCAGGAGGAAGCGTGCTAAAGAAAAACACTACACGCGGGGAAAAGGTACTGCGGATCATCGGCGTCATCACTGCCGCGCCGGTTGTACTCGCGCTGGTGACGGCGCTGGCGTACAGGGTGTCCAACAAAACCAACGGGACGCTCATCTCATCCGGCGTGCGGCGCGAGTATCTGCTGTACGTGCCGCCAAGCTACGACCCCGCCACGCCAGCACCGCTCGTCATCACCATTCACGGGTTCGCGCAATGGCCCGCCAACCAACGCGACGTCAGCCGGTGGAATCCTCTGGCCGACGAATACGGTTTCATCGTCGTCTATCCCTCCGGAACAGGCTTCCCCAAACGCTGGGGGGCGCATGGAACTGCCGATTCGTTGAATCCGCAGATGGAAGACGTCACATTTATCTCCGACCTCATCGACAAGCTGGAAAGCGAGTACACCATCGATCCCGCCCGCATCTACGCCAACGGGCTGTCGAACGGCGGCGGGATGTCGTACCTGCTGGCGTGCGAGCTCTCCGAGCGCATCGCCGCTATTGGGACAGTAGGAGGCGCGTACCTCTATCCACTGGACAAGTGCCGTCCCTCGTACACTGTGCCGATGATCGCCTTCCACGGCGATGCCGATCAAATAGTCCCCTATTACGGCGGGAGATCAGCGATGTTCGATGTCCCCTTTCCCGTGATCCCGGAGTGGATGGCGCAGTATGCGGCGCAGAACGACTGCGCCGTGACGCCGGACGAACTTCCCGCGCAAGGGGAAGTAACCGGCATCCGATACGGACAGTGTAACGAGAACAGCGAAGTGCTGTTCTACACCATCCACGGCGGAGGGCACGCGTGGCCTGGCGGAGGCGCCTTGCCAAAAGCGATCGTCGGGCACACCACACAGGACATCGATGCCACACGCGTGATGTGGGCGTTCCTCCAACAATATACGCGCACGCCATAAAACTGTTAACGGATTGAACGGATCTTAACGGATAAGTGATTGCATAAAAACACAGGCCAGGACTTCCCTGAGTCAGGAGAACAACGCTTTCTGGGTCTTGACATTTTCCATTTTTTGATGTAGAATACTCTATATCACAGAGTACTCTAAAGCAAAAAAAAAGGAATGTCATATGAACATCACACCGAACGAAGCTGAAGAGGCGCTGGCGACCATCCAAAAGATGGAGCAGAAAACGCGCCACGCCATTGCGAACAGCGGCAGTTACATCACGATGATCGTCACCGGTATTGTCTGGCTGATCGGCTTTATCTGCACCCAGTTCCTGCCGGAAATCAGCCATTACATCTGGCTCGGATTAAGCATCTTCGGCACCGTCCTGGGCGCGATCTGGGGATTCCGCACGGGCAGCCGCGTCCGCAGCCCGGAGACAGCCGCCACGGCAAAGCGTGTCGGTTTGTTCTGGATTTTCCTGGCCCTTTACTGCGTGGCCACGATCGCAGTCACCCGGCCGACGGACGGGAAACAGATCACGGTGCTCATCGTCTTGTTTGCCTTGATCGGCCATTTGTCCATGGGACTGCTGCTCTCCTTTGCCGCCGTCTGGTGGCCACTGCCGATCACTGCCCTAGTGTTGATCAGCTACTTCTTGCTGCCCGACCTCTTCTACCTCTGGATGGGGCTCCTGGGTGGTGGTGTGATGATCGCCTTGGGCCTGTACATCCGTTTCAGGTGGTAAATCATGGCTGATCTGAACGATATCATCCACCAGCCGGTGCGACTGCGCATCATGGCCGCCCTGGTGACCCTGAAAGCAGGCGACGAGGTGGACTTCACCTACTTGCGCGATCTGCTCGACGTCACCGACGGCAACCTGGGCGCCCACCTGCGCAAGCTGGAAGAGGCCGGCTACATTGCGGTCAACAAGATTTTTGTGGAGCGCAAACCGCGCACCTACGTTTCTGCCACCCCCGAAGGACGGCAAGTCTTTCGCGAGCACGTGGCGGCCTTAGAAGCGATTTTGAAGAGCAAGTGAGGGGAATATGAACACCATTGTGCAAGTGGAAGGGTTGAGAAAAACGTATGGCGAAACTGTCGCCGTGGCGAACGTCTCGTTCGAGGTCTACGCGGGCGAGATCTTCGGGATGGTCGGGCCGAACGGCGCCGGCAAGACCACCACCATCGAATGTCTGGAGGGCCTGCGCAAACCGGACCAGGGGACGATCCGCGTCCTCGGCGTGGATCCGCAGCGCGAGAGCCACATCCTGCGGGAGCGCACCGGCACACAACTTCAGCAGTCCAACCTGCCGGACCGGATGAAGGTTTGGGAAGCGCTCGACCTGTACAGCGCGTTCTACCCCAATCCGGTTGCCTGGAAGGAGCTGTTGGTGCAGTTGGGGCTGGAGAAGAAGCGCAACGCCCCCTTCGCCAAACTGTCCGGCGGGCAGAAGCAGCGCCTGTTCATCGCCCTGGCGCTCCTGCCGGACCCGCAGTTGGTCTTCCTGGACGAGTTGACCACCGGCCTTGATCCACAAGCCCGTCACGCCATCTGGGACCTGGTGCGCAATGTGCGCGCCCAGGGCAAGACGGTCTTCCTGACCACCCACTTTATGGAAGAGGCGGAGCGTCTATGCGACCGGGTCGCCGTTCTCGACCACGGGCGGATTGTGGCGCTAGATACCCCGGCGGCACTGATTCACGGCCTGGAAGCAGAGGAACGGGTGATCTTTGTCCTGGACGGGGGGCTGTCCCCAGCGCTGGAAAAGGCCCTGACGGGAATGGGCCAGCTTGAGGTTCGGGGAACCCAAGTGACTATCCACGGGAAGAATGGCCGCGCAGTTCCGATAGTGAGTGAAGTCGTCAGTTTGCTAACCGGGCAGGGAGTGGCATTCCGCGATCTACGCACTGAACAGCCCAATCTGGAAGATGTTTTCCTGAGCCTGACCGGCCGTGAGATGAGAGAGTGAGGTATACAATGAAAATCTTATTCGAAATGAGCTGGATGGAAGCCAAATTGTTTCTGCGGGAACCGGCGAGCGCCTTTTTCACGCTGGTCTTCCCCTTGATCTATCTGTTCATGTATGGCATGATTTCCGGCAACGAGCCCACGCCGATGTACGGCGGGCAGCGGACGCTCGATGTCGCCATCCCTTCCCTGACCGCCGTCATCATCGCTATGGCCGGGTTGATGTCCAACACGATGACGATGGCCACCTACCGGGAGAAAGGCATCCTGCGCCGCTTGCAGACCACGCCGGTCAGTCCGCTGGTCGTCCTGGGCGCGCAGGTGATCGTGATCTTCACGATGACCGCTTTGGGGATGCTACTGCTCGTTGCCGCCGGAAAACTGGTCTACGATGTGAACTTCACGGGCAATGTTTTCAGCCTGCTGGCCGGCTTCATCCTGAGCAGCCTGAGTTTCTTCGGGATTGGCTTTATCCTGGCGGGGATCATGCCCACGGTACGCACCGCTTGGATCGCCTCGATGGTGTTGGTCTACCCGATGCTGCTCCTCTCCGGCGCATTCTTCTCGATTGAAATGTTGCCTATGGCCGTCCAAAAGGTATCGAACTTCACCCCGCTCACCTACGTAGTGAACCTGCTGCGCGGCCTGTGGTACGGCGAGTCGTGGGGAAATCACCTGCTGGATGTCGGTGTGCTGATCGGAATGCTCCTGCTAGGGATCGCTGTCTCGGCAAAAACGTTCCGGTGGGAATGAACATGCATACCCCTTAGAGCAAGTACGACAAACGACACGCGCCAGGCCTAAGCCCTGGCGCGTGTCATGGAACCCTTCCGTTGAATCCGTTTAGTCCGTTGACACCTACCGCGCCCAATAAATGTCCAGCTCGTGAAGCTTACCATCCGTGGGGACACCGGTTTGCGGGTCCCAGCCCATCATCCCGTAGAAGAGGGTGATGGCCTCGTCGAGCACTTCGGGCGTCACCGGTTTCTCATTGAGCGTACCACTCAGGTGAGGATTGCTCATCCGCGCGGGGAGTGTGTCGTCGGCGCGCGTCAGTCCCTCGCGCAGGTTGAAGAGCCGCGCCAGCGTCACGCCGCGCTCGCCGACCTTGATGAGTTCCCACTTGCTCACTTTCCAGCCGGTGATCGCGCGCACCATCTCGATCACCTGATCATCCGACCATGGCACGAACATGCAAAGGCCCAGGCTGTTCTTCAACCACTGCCAGTTGGCGGTGTTGGTGTAGGCGCGTACTTTGGCGACGTTCAACACAGTGGGCGGGATTGGCTCGTAGACACCCACGTTGTAGGCCCCCTCCCCTACCGGATCGCGGGCAAAACCCTCGTCCCAGACGTTGTGCATGTGATCGGCCCCGGTCGGCGAGACGGCGTAGCCAAGCGCCTGCCCGTGCCGCGTGCGGCCCTCGTGCATCGGGAAGGGCTGCCCCTTCACGTTGATCGCATACGCTTCCGCACCCTGACCGATTTTCTGCGCCGCGAACGTCGAACCTTCGGCCAGTAGATCGCCCAGGCCCTCGCGCTCACCGATCCGCCGGACCATCTCGACCATCGCCGCACCGTTGCCAAAGCGCAGTTCGAGGCCATCCGTATCCTTCACGCTAAGCAGTTCGTTCTCAAAACACTCCATCGCAAACGAAATCGCCATGCCGATGGAAATCGTGTCCAGGCTGTAGGCATTGCACAACTCGTTAGCTTTGGAGATAGCGCGCAAATCGTCTACGCCGCAGTTGGAGCCGAGCGCGCCCAGCGTCTCATACTCCGGACCGCCATAGATCGGATCAACGTCGTACTCGTCGTCGTGGACTTCGACCACACGTTTGCAACAGATGGGGCAGGCGTAACAACCACCGCGATCCACCAGGATCGTATCGCGCATCGCCTCGCCGCCGATTCTCTCCGCGCCTTCGAATTGCCCGTCCTGGAAGTTGCGCGTGGGGAGCGCGCCAACCTGGTTCAGCCCGGTCAGACCCGCCGGAGGTGCCGAGTTCGTACATTCCCCAGGCCTTGTCCTTCCAGGTGTCGGTCATCGACTTGGCCAGCGCCTTGACGCCGGCATCGTCGGCCACAGGTACCGCCATCCGTCCCTGCGCCGCGACGCACTTAAGGTTCTTCGATCCCATCACCGCGCCCAGACCTGTGCGTCCGGCCGCGTGCTTGAGATCGTTGATGATGCAAGCGTAGCGCACCAGCTTCTCACCTAGACGGGCGATGCCGCCTTGCCGCGCACCACAACCGCGTCGAAGCCTGCGCGCCGCATCTCCGCGCCGAAGCCCCCCCCACGTCAGCCTCGCCGTAGCCGCCGGTCAGCGGTGACTTGCCGCCCACCGCGCTGCGCCCAGAACCGGCAATCGGTACGCCAGTCACCGGCCCGGCAACGAAGATCAGCAAGTTATCCGGGCCAAGCGGATCAACGCTGGCGGGCATCTCCTTGAGCAGGTAATAGCCGATAAAGCCGTTCGCACCAAGATAGCGCCGGTAGAAGGATTCCGGCAATTGTTCAGCGTCCATAGTGCCGGTGGTCAGATTAACTTTTAGAATTTCCCCTGTATAGCCATTCATCTCTGTAACTCCTCCTTGAAAACATCAAAAAGGGGGAAAGTAAGAGCTTGGGGACGGGCCTACCCGCCTCCAAGTCTCCATTCCAACTCAAACACGACTAACCAAGTAGCGTACCACCCTCGTCAGACTGCTCTGGGCCTTTCTTATCCCAATCAACATCGTCGATGCTGTGCGTCTTGCGCCATTCGGCGAAGTCCGCCTCAATGGCTTCCGTCCATTTAGTATCCATCTGGCTAGAATTGTAAATGCCCTCGCGCAGCCGTTGGTGGCTGAACAGTTCGCGCATGTGTGTACGCTCCGAGTGTTCGACGACCTCTTCCGCCAAGTGCGGTGGGATAAAGAGGATGCCCGTCATCGTGCCCAGGACGACGTCGCCGGGCATACAGGTCGCTGCGCCAATGCGACAGGGAACGTTCATCCCCACCAATGTGACGTTGCGAATCGGTGTGGGATCCATACCCCGGCAGAACGTGGCGAAATTGGGAATTTCCACGATCTGCTGTGCGTCGCGGATGCCGCCGTGGATAACCTGGCCGCGTTTGGTACGTGTGGCGATGGCTGTGGAGAGGTTCGCGCCGGAGTACGTACCTTCGTAGACCTTGCCAAACAAGTCGATAACGATGACGTCGTCTTCGACCAGGGTTTCGATGACCCAGGAATTCATCGCGCCGATGCGGCCTTCGACCTCGTGGCCGTAATCCATCAGATAGTCGTGCAGGTCGGGGCGATGCGGGACGAAGATACCCGTCACCGCGCGGCCCACCAAAGTGATCTCAGGACGCAGTCGCGTCCAGTCGCCCTCGAACTGGAAGTGATAGCCGTGCTGCCAGAGCACAGACCAGGCCTCTTCAGTCACGACACGCCGCATCCGGCGCAGGATGTCATCCGGCACACGCGGCCGGCCATCGGGGAAGCGCTCCCCTGTCCACAGCGGCGTCAATTGGACAATGTCTTCACGGTTATTGAATTTCATAATTCTCCTTAAACTGGTTGCTAGTTGCCGGTTACTGGATACTCATTACCGATCACTGGTTACCCGTTACCCGTTGCGCCAAAGACGTCGAGGTAATGGCCGCAGCGTTCGATGAACGAGTCAACGGCGATTTTGCCGAAGGCGAAGTAGTGCATATCCTCGGCACGGGCGGCCTCGGTGAGGCGGCGCGCCGTGGTGACGAAGAGGTCGGTCGCCACGTTGACCTTGGCGATGCCTGCGGTGATGGCGTCGCGGAACTGCTGGTCGGAGCAGCCGGAGCCGCCGTGCAGCGAGAGTGGAATATCGACCCGCGCGCGGATTTCGCGCAGCAGATCCAGGTCGAGCTGCGGTTCCCCGGCGTACAGGCCGTGTGCCGTGCCGATAGCGACCGCCAGGATATCCACACCGGTTTCGGCGACGAAACGCTCCACATCATCGGGGTTGGTAAAGCCCTTGCGCTGCGCGCCGAATTCCTGGTACTCGCTGCCGAAGCCCACGTGGCCTAACTCCGCTTCCACAGCGAGGCCGATCGCATGCGCCGCACGCACAACGGCGCGCGTGTTGGCGACGTTCTCCGCAAACGGCAATTTGGAGCCGTCGTACATCACGTCGGTAAAGCCCAACGAGATGGCCTGCATGCAATGCTCAAAACTGCCGCCGTGATCCAACATCAACGAGACCGGGACGGTCGCTTCCTCCGCGCGGGCACGGATGTACGCGGCAAACGCGCGCGCGTTAGGCCGGTCAAGCGCCCCCGCGTAGATGGCAATCATTGCAGGGGCCTTCTTTTCCTCCAATGCGGCAAACATCGCATCGGTACTGTACATATCAACCGTGTCGAAGAGTGGAAGCGCGTAATGGCACTGCTGCGCCCGTTTGAGTTGCGGAAGAATTGAAACGAGTGGCATAAATGATCTGATCTCCTTAATGTGAAATAGATTGCGTGTTATTCTATAGTGACTCCACGTTCATGCAAGAACGCCATCACCGCGTCGAAACAAGGAATTCCGCCACGACCACCCAGTTGCATACACTTGAGCGCCGAGACTGCGGTCGAAAAGAGCGCGATCTGCCGCAACGACCATCCACGCAACAGACCGACGATATACGCGCCGTGGAAGACGTCGCCTGCACCGGTCGTATCGATGACGTTCACGGGAAAAACCGGTGTGTGGAACTGCTCCTGCGCCGTAATCGTATAGCTGCCGTCGATGCCCTCGGTCTGCACGAAGATGCGTGGCCCCATCGCCAGAATTGCTGCGCCGGCCTGCCAGATGTCGTCGATGCCGGTCAAATGCCGCGCAAACCCCGACCCACTGATGAGAACATCGACGTGGGGTATTAAGTGGCACAGATGCTCGCGCACCGGGCCGTCAGTCTTGTGGCCATCCAGTACCACCGTCTTGCCCGCGGCGCGCATCCACTGTGCCGCCTGAATCGCCGCAGCGCTGTGAAAGCCATCCAAATGCAGATAGTCCGCTGCGGTAATGTAATCGCGATCCAGTTCCTCCGAACGGATTGGCTCCTCGCCCCACCGCTGCACGCCCGAAAAGATGCGTTCGCCCGTCTCGGCGTGGATATTGACAACGACCACCTGATCTTCCGGCGCGTCGCGGTAGACCATACGGCTCAAATCGATGCCACACTCACGCATCGAGCGCAGCTTGAACTCGGCGGGGGCATCGTTGCCCGCAGTACCGATGAAGCCCACGCGCGCCCCCAATTTGGCCGAGGCCACCATCGCCGTGCCCACCGGGCCGCCACCGTCAAAGCCAAAGGCGCTAATCCGCGTGCCGCCCTCCCAGGTCGGTAAATCCTTGCAGCGGACCAACACGTCCAACGTACACATCCCCAAACCGATGATCTGCAATCTGTCCCCCATGGGCCTCCCTTTGAAACAAGCTTTCAGCGATCAGCAAAGATATCCAAATTGCAACCACAGCTACCAGAATAAAGCAGCAGCGTGGCACCAAAATACCGAGTTGACGCCACAGTTGACGGCTAACAGCTGAGGGTTTTCCCCTCAGAATGAAGAATTGCAAAAACACCCTGATAATAAGTGATTTTCACGCTTTGACCTCTTAGCAACACTGCGCTATACTAGAGGTGACCAACGATATAGAAAAACCAAGTTGATGTACGCTCTGGCATACGCCATTCATACTCATATTATACCCAATAAGGGAAGTTGGTTAAAATGGAACAAGGATATTTTTACCACTACAGGCTAGGAATGCAAAAGCTCGTCACTGCGTTAGGCAGGGATCACCCGCGGATTTACGAGGCACGCATCCTGCAGCACCGCCTCAACGAGAACCTGGCACAAACGCTCGAACATGGCACAACGCCATCCCTCGAAGAAAGCCGCGCGCGAATCCTCGAGAGCTGTGAACGTCTTAGCCGTCTTTCGACCGGCGCTTCCTTCCATGATTTATGCGGACTACCAGGGACATCGACTTCGCGGGTCACGGCGAAGGACAAGCAACTGCTCCTGGATGCGTACTTCACGCGAATGAGCGACCTGCTGGTCTATCAAGGATTGCGGAACGCTCACGCCGCGAGTGAAGTGCGCGGTATCGCCCGCGAGCAAACATTAGCCGTGCTGCACGGCCTCGGCGATGACGGCTCAAGCAAAGGGCAGGTGTTGCAATTCTTGTACGAATCGGGCCTCATCACCCAGGGCCCGGCGGTCTTTTTCCTGTCCGAAGCCAATTTACGGGACGTGTGGCTCAACGGGGCATTCCTCGTCGAAGCACACCTGGCGGGCACGCACATGGAAGGCGCACATCTGGAACACGCACATTTGGAATGGGCACATCTGGGCGAAGCGCAGCTCAACAATGCACATATGAAGAAAGTATTTCTGGTTGCCGCGCACCTGGCACGCGCCAATCTCTTGAAAGCTGATCTACGTGAAGCACACTTGGTCGGTGCAAAATTAGCAGGAGCCAATCTGAAAGAGACCAACCTCACTGACACGCATCTGGAATGGGCCTTTATGGGCACCGCTAATTTATTGGGCGCGTGCTTGAAAGGCGCGCAGATGGTAGGCACCGAGTTGCGCGGCGCGAACCTGGCGTACACCGATCTCTCCGGAGCAAATTTGCAGGATACCAGTCTCACCTGGAGCCGTCTACGCGGCGCGACGTACAATGAAGAAACCCTGTGGCCGGAAGGCTTTGATCCCATTTCAGCCGGCGCCGTGCTGAAAGAGTGTTCAGAGTAGGGAGACATAGTGCCATTTGCCACACTCGTGGAGGTACAAAAAGTGGCAGAATCATCTATCGAAACGTATCGTAAGTTTCTCAAAAGCGATCAATGGGAAAAGTTCGGCGAGATACAAACCGATCAACAGAAACGGCTCCCTGCGCCGCCGCTGCAGAAACCTTATCCCGAAGATGCGCCGTTGATCGACCTGACCGCACCAGCCGATCTCACCGTCGGCACAATGTCGCTGCTCGAAGCGCTCAACGGGCGGCAGAGCCATCGCCGGTTCAACGACGCAGCGCTTTCACTGGAAGAGCTGTCGTTTCTGCTGTGGGCCACGCAAGGCGTCCACGAGATCTGGCGCGGCGGGATCGCGGTGCGGCGTACCGTGCCCTCGGCGGGAGCGCGGCATCCGTTCGAGACGTACCTGCTCATCAACCGGGTGGAGGGCGTAGAACCGGGATTGTATCGCTACCTCTCGTTAGACCACAAGTTATGCTTCCTGCGCACGGATGAGCAACTGCCGCATGAGATTGGCATGGCGTGCAACGGGCAAAGCTTCATCGGGACGGGCGCGGTGGTGTTTATGTGGACGGTGATCCCGTACCGCACGGAATGGCGCTACAGCTTCATCTCGCCCAAGATCATCGCCGTGGATGCCGGGCACGTCTGCCAGAACCTCTATCTGGCCTGTGAAGCCATCGGCGCGGGGACGTGCGCGATCGGCGCGTACAATCAGGCGGCGCTGAACAAAGTGCTCGGCGTGGACGGCGAAGAGGAATTCGCCATCTACGTCGCACCTGTAGGGAAAGTGTAGCAGAGAAAATCGCACACGGATTTCACGGATTCTACGGATTTTTCTTGAAACCATCCGTGAAATCCGTGTTCATCCGTGTACCAAAATCATCGACGGCGACGTGAACGGCGGCGTTTGCTGCGCGCTTTCTCGCCGGAACTAGAGGCTGGCGATTCTGAGGATTTTGTCTCCTCGGCAGGCTGCGGGACGGGCGCGTGGAGCATGCGCTGGTAGTCGTCGTCCAGCAGCATTGTGATGACCTCCAAGCCGTCGTCGTCCTCGGCGAGGCTGCGTGCCAGCGGAATAAAGCGCTGGCTGCGTTCCGTCTTGAGCTTGTCGCGGGCGCGCAAGCGCGCCTCCAGCAGCGCCGTCAGCCGCTCGGCCACCACATCGGCCACGTTCTCGTCGGTCGGCATATCACGTTCCTCCATAGCGATACTGTAGTGCTGCATGATGCGTTTGAGCATCAGTTTCTCGGTCAGCCCCACCAGTGAAATGGCGACGCCGGCCGCACCCGCTCGACCCGTCCGCCCAGCGCGGTGGATGTAGCTTTCGACGTCTTCCGGCAGCTCGTACAAAATCACGTGCGAAAGTTCGGGAATATCGATGCCACGCGCAGCCACGTCGGTCGCCACCAGAAAGCGCAGGCTGCCCTCACGCACGCGCTTCAGCACCCGCTCGCGGTCTTTCTGCGGGAGGTCAGAGCTTAGCTCGTCTGCGTCGTAGCCGAAGCGCTGCAAGACCACCGTCACGTAGTGCACGCGCATCTTGGTGTTGCAGAAGATGATAGCCGAAGCGGGATTCTCGATCTCGATCAACCGCACCAGGCCGCGATCCTTCTCCATTTCGGGCAAGGTGTAGTAAACGTGCTCGGTCTCGGTGACGTGAACGTGGTCGCTGCTCAGTGACAAAAACTCCGGCTCGCGGATGAACTGGCCCGCCGTGCGCAACACCGAAGGTGGAAAGGTCGCCGAAAACATACAGGTGTTGACGTCACGCTCCGGCAAGTAGCGCTGCACCTCACGCATGTCGGGATAGAATCCCATCGACAACATGCGATCCGCTTCATCGAAAATGAGCATCTCCAGATGCTCCAATGTGAACGTGCGCCGCAGCAGGTGATCGAGGACGCGCCCCGGCGTCCCCACGACGATGTGCGCGCCCTTGCGCAACGCGTCGATCTGCGGGCCGTACCGAACACCGCCGTACACCGCCACGGTGCGGAAGCCGGCGGGGCCGCACAGCAGATCCGCTTCCTGCATCACCTGGCGGGCCAATTCGCGCGTGGGTGTGAGAACGAGGGCCTGGCAGTGATCACGTGCTGGGTCAAGACGTTCCAACATCGGCAGAAGATAGGCGCCGGTTTTTCCGCTCCCGGTGCGCGCCTGGATCATCATCCCGCGCCCGGCGAGCAGATAAGGGATCGCGCGCGCTTGCACCGGCATCAATGCCGTCCAGCTCGCACGGGCCGCCGCCGCGCGCAATGGTTCGGAGAGTTGGTCGAGGGAAACGTCGGCCAATGTGTTTTGTGGCCCGTCTGAAACGAGCGTTGTTGTTGTGTTCATAAGCCTATTGTAACACAGATCAGGGGGTATCCAATTTACGAATCGCCGGTGACAGCCACCCCAACAGGCCAATCAACACGCCGCCCAGGCTGGTACAGATGAACATCGCGGCCATACCGGCGCCTGGCCCAGTCCCTACCAGCCAGCCCAGCGAACCCGCAAGCGCGCCGCCCACTTGCATCGCCGGCTCGAACACCCGGTCGGCCAGGAAACCGGCGGCCAGATAGCCGAACGGTTGCGCCGTCACCTGCACCATCTCGCGGGTGGCGAAGACCCGCCCCTGTACATCCGGCGGGACAAGTTCTTGCCACAGCGCGTAGTACGGGCTGATGATGAAGGGAATGCCGAAATCGGAGAGAAATCCGGCGATGGACCAGCCCGCCATCGAGCGACTGACCCCCATTAAAAAGTCGCAGATCAGGAACGAGAGCGAGGTGCTGAGCAGATACAGCCGTGCCTTGCGCCGAGGGCCGCCCCACAGACTCAGCGCCATCCCGCCGACGACGCCCCCCACTCCCATCACCGCGCGCACCACGCCGAGGCCCACCTCGTCCCCACCCGTGCGCGCCAGGATCATCGGCGACAGCACGCCGAAGTACGTCAGCGTGGCGAACACGTTGATCAGGAAGAAGATCAGCAGCACACCGCGCAACCCAGGGCGGCGGAAAATGTACTGGAAACCGAAACGCAGTTCGCGACCCAGGTGACCCGTCGCCCACGCGCCCTCGACGCTGCGCGGCGGCGCTGGAATGCGGATACACAGCAAGCCAATCAACGCCAGTGCCAATGTCCCCAGATCGACGGCCATCACCCATTCGAGACCGCCGGTTTGCATCAGCACGCTCGCCAGTGCGGGGGCAAAGATGCGCGACGCGGACTTCCCCAGACCGAGCAGACTGTTGGCGCGCGTGTACCGCTCACGGGGAACCAGCAGGCTCACGGAGGCCGAGAACGCGGGATCCTGGAACGCCTCCAACGCACCGGCGACGCCCTGCGCGAGGTACAGATGCCAGACCTGCAAGCGGCCCGCCGTGTAGAGTACCAACAACAACGCCGTCATACAACCCGCACCGAGATCGGCGAAGGCCATCACCTTGCGGCGATCCCAGCGATCCACCAACACTCCGGCGAAGGGGCTGGCGACGACGAACGCCGTCGTGACGAAAAAGCCGAGCAACGCCAGCGCCGTGGCCGTCCCTTCCTGCTGGTACGCCCAAAGCAACACGGCAAAGCGCGTCATCCCCGTGCCGAGCAGCGAAATCGACTGCCCAGCCCACAAAACTCCAAAAGCACGTTTGTTTGTCTTATTCACCGGTAGAAAGTCCCCTTTTATAGGGCTAATGTTCCAACCACGCATTATACACAAATACACGAATAGCAGAGATGCCATTCGTGTATTTGCGCTACAGCCACAGACGAGTTGTTAATTCGCTTGCTTCGGTTTGATCACGATCCAAAGTCTGTAATCGCGGATGAACTGGTATATCCTGGAAATGACCTCGAAGATCGTGATCAGCAAAGCGACCAGAAAGCCGATCTGCAACCCGCGTTCCAACAGCATTCCCAGCACATCAACCACTTCCGGCGCTTCCGCAAGCGCAACCTGCAACGCCTCAGCATTTACGATCGACGGACCACCGAGCAGACGACCCAAGATGGAGATGTCCAGGAAGTGCAGCAACAGGTCGGAAATGCGCGTGCCGAGTTGCCAACGTCCCTGGCGCAGCAACACGATATCCTGAAGGATCGTCAGCCCCCAGCGCGCCACGAGCAGCGGCAAGTAGAGCGAGAAGAAAGCCGCCGAGAGGAACGATGGCGTCGAATGCCAGGTCCCATCGTAGTACGCACCGCCGATGCGCTGCCCAAAGGCCAGAAATGCCGTCATCAGCAAAGCCAGGAACGCGATTTCGACGACCAGCCCGGCGCGTTTGACCTCGTTGCGTGGTTCGATGGCGGGCAGGTCGCGCGGATTCCATTTCTTATCTTCATTCAGTTCGAATTCCTCGTCGGGGATCACCCGTTCCAACACAGCAAAGACCAGCGTCGCCGAACCAGCACCGCTCAGCGCAATGTTCATGAAGGTTGTCCATGCCTGCAGCAGCAGCCCAAACACAGATACGTTGGCCTCAGGGCCGAGTGTGGATACGACCGTGGTGACGATGCTGGCAAGCAGTCCCGCGCCGGCAATCGCAGCGATCACGATCAGATAGAGATTGTAGAGCTTTGGACCGATGATGTAGCGTGGTCGTGGGCGATACTTGTCCGCCATCTGCTCCGGTGAGCCGAACTCTTCGAGCACGGCGACCTGCTCTTCTTCGGTGAAATCCGCCGTCCGCCCGGTGCGTTCTTCCAACGCGTCGAGCAACAAGGAGCGCAGTTCTTGTTCTACATCGGCGCGTGTGCGCTCCGGCAGCCGCCGCCCAACTTGATAAACGTAACGATTGATCAGTTCCATTTTACTTTTCCTCCTGTTCTTGTAATAACCGGTGCATGGCTGCGACCATAGACCGCCATTCTTGCGTAAGTGTTTCCAATACCGATTGCCCCATGGCATTGATTTGATAGTACCGGCGCGGGCGAGATTCCGTTAACGACCATTCGCTTTGCAGCAACCCCTGCTCTTCCAGCCGCCGCAGCAGCGGATAGAGCGTGCCCTGGTCGATCTCGACGCCGCGCTCGGCGAGCCGCTCCTTGAGCGAGTAACCGTAGGCTTGCTCTTGAAGCTGGCTGAGCACGCTGAGTACCAGCGTCCCCCGTCGTAATTCCGAAATCAGGTTTTGTGCAACTTCATTCATAGTGTGTACCTCCTCTCACTGTTGATGACATTATACCATATATCATACAGTATTGTCAAGATTGAAGTATAGGATTTCGCCCATTATTCGGAAAAACTAGCCACATGGCCAGGTAGTCGGTAGATGTTAGTCGATTAGTCAGGGGAAAAATACGTGGGACAGCAAACGCCAATTGACCGTACAGTGCCAGACAAAGCAAAACTCCGGCAAAGCGAACCGCCCCTCAGGACAGTCTGAGGGGCGGTTTCATAATGCAGCGATTCAACGCTGCGCGGTAAACACCAGCCCGCGCCCGTCTGCAGTCTGCAACGTCAACTGGTCGGCATCCCATTCGAACAGGGTGACCGCCGAGAGGATGTCGGCATAGCGCGTTTCCTGTTCCATCGCGCCCTCAGGAATCGCGCAATACATCTTGGTCATACCGACTGCGCCGAAACGCAGCGCGCCGTGTTCAAGTGTGTACGGCCCGAAATAGTTGTTGCATCCGGCCGACCCTGATACTTGTTCAGCCTCGAACATCAGCGTGATCTCTGTACCGGCAAGGATCGAAGTCGCAGTCGCCCCTTCGATGAAGGTGGTCAACAACCAGGATGTCCCTTCCAGCGTCACCTCCGGCAGCGGCGCGTACGGCACGAAGACCAACACCGCGCCGGGCAGTGTACGGAGTTCGAGCTGACCGTCTACAATACGCCAGCGGCGCGCCTGCCCCACCGCATCCGTGAAGCGGCCTTCCAATGCCCAATACGCCTCGTCCGCATCCGGGCACGTCTCTTCAACCATCGCCATCATGGGAAAATCAATCTCGCCATCGCCGGCTTGGTATTCGCCCTCGAAGTGGCGACAGCCGGCCATACCACTGTAGCGGTTCTCCGTAAAGGACAGGGTGAAGGACAGGGTTTCATCCAGTGGGCTGTTGTCCAACGTCAGCAATTGCCACTCGGTATTGACCAGCGCCGCCGGATTGCCCGTGAACGGTTCCAGGCGGGCATAGACAAGGAGAATCGCACCAGATTCATCCAGCAGCTCCAGCCGGTCAGCGTCCAGGCGGAACTCTGTCACGTTTGCAAGCTCCGCCATATAAGCCTGCTCTTGCTCCATTACGCCGTCTTCCATGCAGGCCATCAAGGTCATCGCGATCTCCCCAAGTTGGAGATCGGCGCCCTTCACTGTATACGTCCCACCGTAACTGTTGCATCCGCTATGGCCGGTGATTTTCCCGTCCTCGAGCGTCGCGTTGATCGCTGATCCCGCAAGCAGAGGATCACCGTTCAACGTCTGCAATGTCCATTCCCCTTCGGGGGATGCAGCGCTAACGGCAACCCTACTCGCACCACACGCCGTGAGCATCAACGCCACAGCAACACACCCAAATAACCATATTTTCATCTTCATTTTTCACCTCCGTTTACATGACGCTACCGGCGCAGCTTTAGTTCCACCGCCGAGCATCTGGAGGCGAGCAAAAATCCAAGAATCGTACACGGATTCTATGGATTTCTTTCTGGAAATAATCCGTGTTTTCCGCGTCGATCCGTGTCCCAAAGACGAGACCGAAACCGACCGGCGGAGGCATCTCACAATGCCCACCCCATAATCTTCATCAGCGCCTCGCCGACGGCGTCGGGCAGACCGTGCGCGATGCCGCAGCCGAGCAGGCTCCCCGTCTTCTCGCGGATCAAACCGAAGAACAGGCCGCCAAAGGCAGTGAAGAGCGCCCATCCCCACGCCAGTGTATATTCACCGGCAGCCGGGTTGTAGGTGTTGAAGGCGTGGAGCAGCCCAAACAGCAGCGAGGCGATGACCAACCCCGGCCCACATTGCACACCGAAAACCGCCCACGGGCGGCCAAATGCCTGATTCAGCCGTCCCTGCACGTAGCCGCGCAGAAAAATCTCCTCGCCGAAACCCGAAAAGACGAACTGCCAGACCACCGTGGAAATGACAATCAGAGTGAGACGGCGCATCGCCAGCCCGACCAGAATGGGCAGGAGTAACAGCACAACCAGCGTGATCACATTGCTGCGCACTGAGGCCAGCGCCTTCTCCTCCGATTGGCGGCGCAGCACCCACAGCATCACGGCAATACCTGCGATCTCGGTCAGCGCCACCAGCACACCGCCAGGCAACGTACGATAGTCGAGCTTGAGCAGCATCGTACCGCCGATCCCAATCACAAGTGGGATGATGCTCACGAGGTACGCCTTGATGCCGATATCCAGGTTGTTCTGCCAGCCAGCCAGGGTCACACCGTAGTCTGCCCAAGGCCGGCGGCTTAGCCAGATAACGATCAATGGCACGCCCATCTGAAACAGGCCGCCGATGTACGACCAGCCGAGCAAACGGACTTCAGCATCCAACAGACCGGTGGAGCGGATCGCCTGCACCAATAGCCGCATCACAATATAGACAATCAGGATTTCTGCACATGCCAGAAATTTATACTTCATCGAACCCGTTTCGCGCATCATTCCCTCCTCCCATGGCCAACTCACAGATCCTCATCCATTGTATCACCCCAACACGCGATTTTCTGCACACCCACAGATTACAGGTCGGCGCGCTGGTGACAGTGCTCAGCCTCACCGATTCAGGCGAACGGCTGTTGGGCGTAGGAGATGACACGACGCCAGACCGTCACATCTGCATCACGCAACCGGTTGCCGCCCGGATTCTCGTGGTGCCGCGGGAAGACCTGCTGGAAGCGTCCGATATGGTGTGCAACCCACCAAACGAGATCGCCCCGCACGTCAAGTTGATTCCGCTCAGCCAATTGCGCAAAGGCGAAACCGGCGTCATCGTGCGGCCCAACAGTCGCGGCCCGTTGCGCCAACGCCTGCTGGATATGGGCGTCGTCACCGGCGCGGAAATCCGGCTCAAGCACAAAGCGCCGTTGGGTGATCCGCTGGAATTTACAGTAAAGGATTATCAGATCTCGCTGCGCAAGGAAGAGGCGGCGGAGATTATTGTGGAAGTAGCGCTCTGCTTGTGATTTTGCGCGGTTGATCCCTAAAAGAGAATTTTAGCTAAACGCAACAACCGTTGATTCCACGCTATCCGGTGGGTCACGCCGGTCCCCTGTAATACCGCTCGATTGTCCATATACCAGCGAAAATTCCGCAAGAGCGCGTCGGTATTGGAATACTGCGGCGAAAAACCAAGCTCCCGCTCGGCTTTTTCTATCGAGACGAATGAATCCTTCGCCACGGTCTCATACGTCCACTGGTAAAGCGGCGAAAGATGAAGTTTTTCCAGGATGCGCAGCGCCAGGGTCATGGGGCCAGCAGGGAAAGGAATAATGCGCCGGCCATGGCCGGCGGCATCCAACACGGCCTGAAACTCCGCCCGCACGGTCGTAAAAGCTTTGGCTCCAATATTAAAAGTAGTGTTCGCCGTTGCGCAATCGGCGCGCGCGACCAGGTCGATAGCGTCACACAAGTCCTCCACATCCAGAAGCTGGTAGTGATTGTCCCCACGCCCCAGCATCGGGAAATGTTTCCCCTCAGCAGCCCACTCATAGAGCAAGGAAAAGACACCCAACCGTTCTGGGCCGACAAAGGATTTGGGACGCAGGATAGGAATACACATTCCTTGCGTCTGGTACTCACGGCAGATAGCCTCGGCTTGCACTTTGGTATCACCATAAGGGCCAACGCCGTCCAGCGCATCCTCCTCGAGCAGCGGATGATGATCGGGAATCCCGTAGACCGCAGTCGTGGAGATGTGAATCACCCGTGCAATCCCGCGCCGATATGCCGTCTCCAACACATTGCGTGTGCCGTCGATATTGGTCGTGTAGATATCTTCGCGCGGATAAAGCGGCAAGGCCGCCGCGGCATGCACGACGATGTCGCAGTTTTGCATCGCATGCGCCAAAGTATTCGGATCACGGATGTCTCCTCGAATAACGTGTACCTGATCGATTACATCAGGATATGTGAAATCGGCGATGTCCAACGAAGTGATGGCATGTCCCTGGCGGAGCAGATGGCGGATCAAGTTGATTCCCAAAAAACCCGCTCCGCCGGTAACGAGATAGTTTTGTGGCAACGGTTGGCGATGATTCATCTGATCTCCTAAATCATACAGGTTTCAAAGCACCTTGAAACCTTTTACACTGTCAATGGCAATTCCATCATTGTATCTACCACATAAGATGTGTCAAGAATGCGTAGTCACACGCGGGAGAGAACGGCAAGTAGGCCGTGTTGGATAATGGATCTTCTTCTTTTAAGGTATGCCTTATAAAAACCCTTGACAAGGAATCAAGTTCGAGGGCAGGGAAAAAGAAGACTTGCGCACAACGCCGTCCATAAACTGATGCACCCCGATCTGGCCGCCGCGCTTCATCGAGCGGACGTGTGGGCGCGGATGATAACGAGAAACTAGATTAACAACTGGTAGTGCCACACACACAATTCCCGCAAATCGGCTTTGCCGGTATAATCACGGTGATTTGTTTAAACGACTAACGGCTACCAGACTGTTTTTGGAGAGAGTATCCCTATGACCACTAACGTATGGCTCGCATTCGGACTGACGCTCTTTGCCGGACTGGCGACCGGCATCGGGAGCATTTTCGTGTTCCTGACCCGACGCACCAACTATCGCTTTCTGTCGGTAGCGACCGGTTTTTCCGCCGGCGTGATGCTCTACGTCTCGTTCATCGAAATTTTCTTCAAAGGCGCCGAAGAACTGCTTGTGGCCTACGGTGAGCCGTTGGGTAATTGGATCAACGT
>DAIUDK010000023.1:0-2001 GCA_036845725.1 Chloroflexota bacterium | reverse complement strand
GCGCCGAAGAACTGCTTGTGGCCTACGGTGAGCCGTTGGGTAATTGGATCAACGTAGCTGCCTTTTTCGGCGGCATGCTCTTCATCGGGCTGATTGATAACCTGATTCCCTCGGCGCAAAACCCGCACGCTGTCCACTCAGAGCAAGAGACCGCCGAACTTCATCCGCCCTCCGCCGATTGCCTGGATACGCACCCGGCGGAATCCGCGCCTTGTGCCCAACACCACGCGCTGCTGCGCACCGGTCTGTTCACGGCGCTTGCGATTGGCATCCACAACTTCCCGGAGGGCCTGGCGACCTTTCTGGCGGCCTTAAAGGATCCCACCGTTGGCGCGGTCATTGCCATCGCCATTGCGCTGCACAACATTCCCGAAGGCGTCAGTGTGGCTGTGCCCATCTACTACGCCACCGGCGAACGCCGCCGGGCGTTCATCTACTCGTTCCTGAGCGGCCTGGCCGAACCGGTCGGCGCGCTGATCGCCTATGTCGCCTTGCGCTTGCTGGTCGGCGGGCCGGGCGGCGTCATGCCGCCGCAGGTGATGGGCTCGCTTTTCGCCGGCATCGCCGGCATCATGGTCTACATCAGCATAGACGAATTGCTGCCGACCAGCCGCGCCTACGGCAAGGGCCACGACAGCATCCTTGGCATGGTCGCCGGCATGGCGGTGATGGCGATCAGCCTGCTGCTGATGCAGTAATCGCAAAAAAAGGTCAAAAGTCAGGTTGACATTCAGTGCACCTCAGTCTATACTTGCAGAGAAATCAAGGTAGAGCCACTTTTGTAGTCTTTGCCACATAAGTTATTGACTTTGAACGGAATAGCCAGAATGAAAAATCGTTTTCAGTCCTGAAAGCCCTGTCAGAAAAGGAGTGTGAGGTGAATCCGAGCGAAAAAAACACGGTAAGACGCGCCGTCTCCCCGAGGCGCGCTGTCTTTCTTTCAACGCCGGCCCTCTGGGAACACGGACACGGCAAAAATCACCCTCTCAAGCCGGAACGACTGCGGCGCACATTCGAGTTGTTGGAAGAATACGGTGCGTTCGCCGCGTCCAACGTACAGGTGATCGCACCACTGCCCGCCACGGAAGACGAACTGGCCCTCGTTCACTCACAGAACTACATCGAGGTCGTGCGCATCTTGAGCGAGGGCGGCGCGTGGACGGAGACCCGCGAATACATCACGCCGATGCGTTACGGCTTTGGCTCCGGCGACAACCCGATCTTCCCGGAGATGTTCGAAGTAGAGAGCCTGAAGACCGGCAGCTCGTTGACCGGCGCGAAGCTGTTGGTCAACGGTGAGTGCGACGTCGCGTTCAGTTACAGCGGAGGGATGCACCACGCGATGGGGAGCTATGCTTCCGGGTTTTGCGTGTTCAACGACCCGGCGGTCGCCATCCAGTGGATGGTGGACCAGGGATTGCGCGCCGCTTACGTCGATCTTGACGTGCATCACGGCGACGGAGTGGAGGCGCTGTTCTACGACACCGACCGCGTGTTGACGATCTCGCTGCACCAGGATGGACGCACTTTGTTCCCCGGCACCGGTTTTCCGCACGACGTTGGCGAGGGCGCGGGGACCGGGTATGCGGTCAACGTGCCGCTGCTGCCCGACACGGATGACGAAACGTATCTGTGGGCGTTCAATCAGATTGTGCCACCGCTGCTGGAACGGTTCGCGGCGGATGTCGTGGTATCACAATTTGGGGCAGACACCCATTACAAGGATCCGCTCGCCCACATGGCGCTGACCACCGCCGGGCAGACGGCGCTCTTCGAAGCGTTCGATAGGCTGGCCCCGCGCTGGCTGGCGCTCGGCGGCGGCGGATACAACCTCGACGTGGTGCCGCGTTCGTGGACGCTGGCGTTCGGCGTCATGTCGGGGCAGACCTTCGCCGACGAGTTGCCCCCGAATTACCGCGCCCGCTATGGCGGGCAATGGCTGCGGGATCACGAAGAACCGCCCTTGAGCGACGCCGCCCGCGAATATGTCTGGGAACGCAC
>DAIUDK010000022.1:32719-46665 GCA_036845725.1 Chloroflexota bacterium | reverse complement strand
TATTCTTGAGCAGGTCTTCAATGCTCAAGCAGATTTGGAGTCTCATAATCTTATCCGCCGTGCCTACAACTTCGCCTGTACCGCCCACGAAGGCCAAAACCGCAAATCCGGCGAACCCTACATCATCCATCCCCTCAACGTTGCCCATCTCTTAGCCGAAATGCACTTCGATCCAGCGGTGATTGCCGCTGGACTGTTGCATGATGTCCTCGAGGACTGCGATGTGCCGCGCCTGGAGCTGGAGGCGCAGTTTGGGCAGGAGGTCCTCACCCTGGTCGAGGGCGTGACCAAGCTGGATAGGGTCGAAGAGCGGGTCAAAGAAGATAGTTTGCGCTCCCGCGATCTTCAGGAGCTGGAAAGTCTGCGCAAGTTACTCCTGGCGATGGTGCAGGATGATGTGCGTGTCATCTTCATCAAACTCGCCGACCGCTTGCACAACATGCGGACGCTCGGTTCCTTATCTCCAGACAATCAGTTGCGCATGGCGCGCGAAACGCTCGAAATCTTCGCGCCGGTCGCCAACCGGCTCGGTATCCGAGTGTGGAAAGCGGAGTTGGAAGACCTTGCCTTCCGCTATCTCAACCCGCCGATGTTTAAAGAGCTGGATCGGCTGTTAGTCGCGCACCAAGAGGAGCGCAATGCTCGAGTCACGGAGCACATTGCCGTATTGCAGGCTGCATTGGTTAAAGAAAAAGTCCCCGCCAAGATCAAAGGCCGCCCCAAACACATTTACAGCATTTACAACAAGATGCGGCGCAAGAACCTGCCTTTTGCGCGCGTCTATGACGCTGTCGGAATGCGTGTGCTGGTCGAGACGATCACGCAGTGTTATCAAGTCCTGGGAATTGTGCATCAACTATGGACTCCGGTACCCGGTGAGTTCGATGATTACATTGCGCACCCCAAAACGAATGATTATCGGAGCCTGCATACCGCGGTGATCGGAAAAGATGGTTTGCCGTTGGAGATTCAGATTCGCACATACGAGATGGACGAAGTCGCTGAATTTGGCGTCGCTGCACACTGGCGCTATAAGGAGGGCGACGTCTTGTTCAGTCAAGACACACTCGATCAAATCTCCATCGTGCGTCAGAGCGTCCAGGACTATACGGATGAGGTCGATGATGTGCGCGCCTTTGTGGCCTCGGTACGTGCGGATGTCTTTCAGGACCGTGTCTACGTCTTTACGCCGCATGGCCGCCTGATCGATCTTCCGCTCGGCGCTACGCCACTGGACTTTGCCTACGCTGTGCATACCGAAATCGGCCACACATGTCGTGGTGCTAAGGTCGATGGCCGTTGGACACCTTTGCATTACCAACTTAAAACCGGCGAGCAGGTAGAAATCATCCGTGGACGCAAGGATGGGCCAAGCCGCGACTGGCTTAACGATGAATTGGGTTACACCAAGACGACCCGCGCCCGGCAGAAGATCAAACAGTGGTTCCGGCGGCAGGGAAAAGAGCAGAATATCGCGCAGGGCCGTCTGACCGTCGACAAACTCCTGCGACGCCTTGAGTTGGTTCTTTCGATGGACGAAGTGGCCGAATTGTTCCGCAAACGCTATCTCAATACCGAAGATTTTCTAGCCGCGGTCGGCATCGGCGATATCAGCAGTGCAGCGATTGCCCGGCGTCTGGAAGTCTATATCAGCCAGTTTGACGAAAAGCTGCCGGATGATGATACTGACGAGGATGAGAGCGACACGTATACCGGTACGCCTGCGGCGTTGCCTGAGGTTGTGACGGGCGCGATCAACATTCGCGGCACTGGCGGGATACTGACCCATTTGGGGAAGTGCTGCAATCCCATTCCTGGAGATGATGTCGTTGGCTATATCACCCGTGGCCGTGGTGTAACAGTACACCGGCAGGACTGTCCCAACATTGCACGCATGGGACCGCAGGACCTGGAGCGTATGATCGACGTGGATTGGGGGCCCGACAAACACACGTTCCCGATTCAGGTGATTGTGACGGCTTACGATCGTTCCGGGTTGTTGCGCGATATCACCGAAGTCGTCGCTGACAGTGATATCAATATGGCCTCACTGAGCACCGGCAAACGCAGTCGCTTCAATATTGTACCGGTCTACATTACGCTCGAAGTCCCGGATCTATCGACGTTGACGCGAGTCTTGGGAAAGATCGAGCAAATTCGCAATGTGCTGGATGCCAAGCGGATGGTCTAATGTGCGGGAGTATGATGCAAACGGCCCCCTTTGATACCAAAGGAGGCCGTCTTGTGTGCTATGTGCCCCTCGTTTATGGCGCAGTCAATACTGCCGTCTGCCAATCGAGATACTCCCACCGCTCCTGTTTTTGCGGCTCCAGCCAGGAGTTGTACTGGTCTTCACGCATTTGCTGCATCGTGGCTGCATCTACCGGACGTTCTTCGTGCCCGTTGATGTAGATGACGTAGTAGAACCCATCGCTACCCAGTGTCGGCTCCGCCGCTTTCCCAACCGGCGTATTGAAGATGACTTGTTCTATCTCCGCACCTAATTGCCCGCCCAGGTAGCCGGCCGGGACCCAACCCAATGCATAGCCGGCTGTCTGCTCGCTCTCGTCGTTGTTGACTTCTACGATCAGCCCGGTGGGATCTTCACCGTTCTCGATCCGTTCTCGCAGCCCCATGCCTGTCTCATCACTGTCCACCGCGAAAATAATGGGATCGACTTGATCCGAGGTCTGCGGGATGTCCGCACCAATAATGCCGACAAGTTGCTCGCGCAGCAGACTGGTTTCGACCATCGTGCGGAAATCCTGCTCGGAAAATCGGCTTGGTTTGAGGTAATTTTCCTTGAGATTCTCGTACCGTTCTTCAAAACTCTCAATCTTGGTTGTATCTGTGACCGTCTCAGCGGCGGCGCGGTCATAACCGACGACTTGCTCGATGGCCAGGGTCAGATCGTCTTGGCTTACGGTCAGATTGCGGGTCTGCGCTTCCTTCCGTACCACTTCCTCTTCGAGCATGTAATCCAGGACTTGTTTACCGAGCACAGAGGCTGAACTGGCCGAGAGCTGGTTTTGCAGATTGGTCGCCATACTCTGCACTTGCTGGAAAAAACTTTGCATTGTTTCGTCAGTAGTGTCGATTTGCGTGAGATAGTTTTGATAATCGTAAAGTTGTTGGCGCATCATCAGGCGCTGGTAGTACAGGCGCTGCTGAAACTGTTGCGTGGTAATGGCGACGCCGTCGACGCGGGCCACCGGTTTGCGGGCCTTGATGACTAGTTCTGTGATGACCCCATACCCGATGATCAGCAGAACAACCGCCACAACGCCAATCGCCGACCAGACCAAAATACGATTGAGCTTTTCTTCTTTGGCTCGCCGCGCAACCTGCCGGCGAGTCGGTGTCTTAAGGGTATTTTCATGTTTTGCCATGCTTGATTCTCCAACAAACGCCGGGCATAGGATGCCCTATGCCCGGCCTGCCAAAGTTATTGTCTCATTTTTGAATTTCGGCTACGAAGGGCAGTAAGGCCATATGCCGCGCGCGCTTGATCGCCACGGTCAAGCGTCGTTGGTGCTTGGCGCACACACCTGTCTGGCGGCGCGGGCGAATCTTGCCGCGATCGCTCACAAACCGGCGCAGCAGATCAACATCTTTGTAGTCGATGCCATCTGATTTTTCAGTGCAGAAGTAACAAACCTTTCGGCGTGGTGCAAAACGGCGTCCACGACGCTGTCTAAAGTCGCTCACAGTTTATCTCCTTGATCAAAATGGTGTTGGATTATCCATATCGTCGTCGACGAAGAGATCGGTTTCCTCTTCGGACGCGCTCTCGTATCCGTCCAGGAAGATCAGTTCCTGGGCGACCAGTTCAGTGCGGTAATGGCGTTCTCCATCGGGACCTTCCCAACAGCGGGTCTGTAAGCGGCCTTCGACATAAACCTGGGAACCCTTGTGGAGGCGTTTTTTGCATAACTCCGCTAGTCCTCCCCATGTCACAACATGAAACCATTCGGTTTCTTCCTGCCGCTCTCCCTCGTTGTTGGTCCACCCGCGTGTCGTAGCGACGCTGAAGGACGCAACCGGGCGACCACTGGCGGTGAACCGCATCTCTGGATCACGGCCCAAGTGCCCGATAATCATTACTTTATTAAGTCCGCGTGCCATCAGCTTACCTTTTGGATGTGCCCTTAATCTTCGTCTTCGTCGTCCAAACTATCGTCGTCGCTGGCGCTTTCTTCTTCTTCAAATTCAGGGATAATGTCCAGCTTAGAGCTGCGTTCCGGCTTCTCCGGCGGGAATTCTTCGTCGACGCGGATGACCATTTCGCGCAAAACACCTTCGGCGAGGGTGAGGCTGCGCCTGAACTCGGACACTTTCTCCGTTGTCATAGCACACTGTACCAGATAGTACTGCCCCTCTTTCTGACCCTTGAGGGTGTAGGCGAGACGTCTCAGTCCCCAGCTTTTGAAGCTGAAGATCTCGCCGTCTGCCTGTTCAAGGTATCCTTTCACCCGGGCGAGAAGGCTTTCTTTGTCCTCCTCACTGAGAGTAGGATTGATGACGAACAACAACTCATAATTCTGTTTCTTTTGTTTAGCCAAGACGGATTGACCTCCTTTCCATGGAATTACTCCTGGTCTCACGCCAGGAGCAGAAAGTCCGTCTCCAGACACCAAGCCATCTTACCACAAAACAGTGGTTTGGCAAATAAAAAAAGGCCCTGTTCAGAGCCTTTCGTAGCTGCGAGCTTGTGCCGGTCTATAAGCCGGATTCTGTCATCGGTAGTCATCTATCTGGGACCGGCGTCACCGCCGGCCTCTAGCGGCCTACCCGGAAGTTGCCCCGGTGGGGGAGGTAGCGGGTCGCTCCCCGGCCTTGCGGCCATCCTTCCTGCTTGGCCTTGCTCCCAACGAGGGTTGCCTGGCCGCGCCGGTTGCCCGGCGCGCCGGTGGTCTCTTACACCACCTTTTCACCCTTACCTGGTCTCACGACCTGCGGCGGTTTGTTTCTGTGGCCCTGTCCGCGAGTTGCCCCGCCCGGGTGTTACCCGGCGCTGTGCCCTGTGGAGTCCGGACTTTCCTCGCGTTCTCGTACAAATCATACGCAACGCGCGACTACCCGACCAACGCAAGCTCTGATCTAAAGATACTACGTTTTGGCTGTTCGTCAATAGTCAAGACTACAAAAGTCTCAGCACGTATTGGCTCGACCAGGTTCCTCGTAAGACTTTTGTAGTCTGCTACTGTTCCTTTGTGAAAGTCCACAGGATAATCTCCGGCGGTGCGAGAAAGCGCGCGCGCGGTGCGCCCAACCCCTCCATCCCCAACCCCCGGCTGACATAGAGTGTGGTATTCGCCTCGTGGTATAACCCCATCTCGTACTTCTTTCCCCAACGGGAACTGGTTGCCAGCGCGCCGTAGAACGGCAGGCGAAGCTGCCCGCCGTGCGTGTGGCCGCACAGATAGAGCTGCACGCCAAGCTGTACCGCTACGGGCATCAGGTCGGGTGTGTGGTAGAGCAGCAGGCTGACAGCGTCGTGGGGCACATATTGCATCAGGTGTTGCAGTGCACCCGCGTCGCGGGCCTCGTCGTAAGTGGTGCGGACACCGAGCAGGCTTATTGTGTACCCACCGTGTTGGATCAGGCTTGCCTCATCGTTCAGCCAATGGATGTCCAACCCGGCGAAGATTTCCGGGATGATATCGGCAACGTCCACGACCGGGCTGCCGGTGATGGCGTAGACGCCGAGCGGGGCGTGAAGTTGCGCCAGCACTTCTCGCGCGCCGGCCTGCGCTGCCGGATCGTACACGGAAGAAAGATTGAGATAATCACCGGTCAGCAGGATAAGATCGGGGGCGAGCGTCATAATCTGGGTCAGCAGCGCCTCTTCGCGCGGCGACGGTCCCTCAAAGTGCAAATCGGAGATGTGCAGGACGCGCAGGGGTGGGGTGCTTTCGTCCCACTGTGGTGGATGATAACTCTGCCGCGTAATCCACAGACGGAAAGGTTCGATCCAGGTGGCGTAGATCGCAACGGCGCTCAGGAGCGTGTGGAGGATGGTGATAAGCATCAGTCCGGTACCGTTGGGAACGACCAGTGCGCCAATCCAGGAGAGAAGTGTGTGTACCAGGGTCAGTCCGAGCAGCGGGGGGGTGACCGGCCCCCACGAGCGGCGTTTGACCGGTAACAGGCCGAGCATCGCCCAATCGACGACGATAAAAGCTGCGCTCAGGCCAATCGCCGGGAGGCGCAATGCTTGCCAGGGCCAACCGGCGATCGTTGCCAGTGCTGCCCACGCCGGAAGCAGCTTCAGCGGCGCGATTCGGCCCAGCGTGCCGGTGACGATCAGCGCGAGGTGGACGAGGGAACTGCGCCCGTCCGCGCGGTCGGGTGGGATGGGGGGATGTGAGAAGGCTGTCATCGTGTATCAAAGAAACGTGCGATTTCGTCGCGGGTGAATGTGGGCAGTGGACGTTCATGGCTGCCATCGCGCAGGAGGACGCCTGGCGTTTCGCGTATCATTCCGATCACAGTTGCCGGGATGCCTTCCTGTTCGAGCGCCTGGACGATGTCCGGCACACTGTCTGTGGCAACGGCAGCCAGCAGCGCGCCCGAGGCGATAAGGCCGAGCGGGTCCAGACCCAGCGCCTCGCAGAGCGAGCGTGTCTCCGGGTAGATCGGCAGGCTCTCGTGCTCCAGGATCGCGCCCACGCCTGCCGACTGCGTCAGTTCGTGGATGCCGGTAGCGACGCCGCCTTCGGTGGGATCGTGCATCGCGTGGACTTCCCCTGAGGCGGCGACAATGGTCGCGTCACGTACCACGCTGATGCCCGGATCGTGCAGGAAGTGCGTGGCGCGTTCCAACAGCGCTGCATCGATTTTACCACGTAACTGTCCGGCAGCTTCGCGTGCCAGGATTGCCGTCCCCTCTACGCAGATGCCCTTGGTGAGTATGAGCGCGTCGCCGGGCCGCGCGCCGTCGGAGCGCACTAATCGCTCCGGCGATACCTCGCCGAACATCGCACCGACGACGATGGGCCGTTCCAGGCCGTGGGTGATCTCGGTATGACCGCCCACGATCGCCACGCCAATGGCGTGACTGGCGCTGTGGAGCTGTTCGAAGATGCGATCCACGAGCGCGCGATCGGTCGTGCCTTCCGGCAGCAGTAACGTGGCGATCATCCAGCGGGGCTGTGCGCCCAGGCATGCCACATCGTTGGCATTGACATTGACCACGTACCAGCCGATTTCGTCGGTGGCAAAGGTGATCGGGTCTGTTTTGGCGACGAGGTAGCGGTCCCCAAAATCGATGACCGCCGCATCGCGCCCCAAACCGGGGCCGAAGACCACACGGGGATCGGGCTTGCCGAGGCTGCGGCTCAACAGCGCGACCAAATCGGGTTGTGGCAGTTTGCCGATGGGGTAAGGCGTTGAATGTTTCATTAGCATTTCCAGAAGGTGGCGCTATTCGGCCACCAGGATGGCGACCTCGTCTATGGCCGCGCCGTAGCCGTGCCCGGAGGCATAGATGTCTACTTGGCGGATCGCCACCGGATCGATGTCCTTCGCCTCCATCAGTGGAAGCAGATCGGGAGATTCGTAGTTGTGCCAGATGCCGGGGGCCACCTTGATGTGCACCGCTTGCCACTCGCAACTCTGGCAGACAGGCTGGTTGCTGTCGCCTTCCCTGACGTAAAACCCCTGTAGCCATTCGCGTAGTGCACCGGTCTGGTCGGTATATTTGATGCGGATCATCACCGGGCACTCGGTTCCCAAAGAACCGCATACGGTGAGGGTTTGGGTGTCTACCCGCAGGCGCGCTCGTACGCGCAGCGATTGGACGCCGCGAATGTCCTGGTTGATCTCCTGGGTAATGCCGGCTTCAGAGAATCCCTGTCCATAACGTTCTAGCAGAACAATGTGGCGATTGTCGGCCAGAGCCGTTTGTAGTACCGTTCCACTGTTTTGATCGGCGAAAGCCGTGCGGCTGAAAATGTCCCATGTTCCTTCCAGCGGTAGCTCGAAATTGCCGTTACGATTGCGGAGGATATCGCGTTCACCGGCGTAGATTTCCGCCAGTCCCTCGGCGGTGACTTCAGCCCGCTGTAATTCGGCCAGGATGAACTTTTCTCCGGTGGCTGGATTGGGGATGTGTGCCGTCCCACCGCTGACGGCGAACTCGGTCTGTTCCGCTTCGACCACCACCGTATACGTCCCTTTGTCCATTTCAGCAACACTGTGCGGCGTTTGGACGTACAGCACCGTCGGACGGTCGTTATCCTCTACGGCGATTTGGGTGTTTGCCCCACGTCGAATGTTGAGTGTGACCTGATTGGCGAGGCGACTGGCCGAAAATCGCGGTGTTTGTGTATTCTCGATGGTGATTTCGGTTTCGCCATAGATTTGCACGGTGATGATCGGCGAGGTGGGCGGATCGGCATCCGGGTCGTAACTGTCTGGATGATAAAAACGCAACCACGCCTCGGCATTTTCTGAAATCCGGAATGTCTTCTTGCCAATGATTTCGGTGTCGCTGTTGATCAGGGTGGAGAGGGCGCTGCCTGATTCCTGCTGGGCGACGATGCCAGCGCGCGGTTGGATGAAGACTTTCAAAGGCCGCGTGGTGTTCATCACCAGCCAGCGTGCGCTCCAGGGCACGCCGATGGCGATGAGCATACAGATGCAGAAAGACGTGAGCAGGATCAGCCAGGCGACGGTTTCGAATTTCTTGAACTTATTCATAGAGAAAGGTTTTCACCAGCGGATGTGGAAGCCGCTTAGAAAGTTCTTGGGCTGTTGCCAATCAACATTTAGATGGTTGACCAGCCCGTACCTTGGTCCTTTTTGTACCTGCTGCACCAGGCGTTCTCGCTTGCTGCGCGGCCCTTCGGCCCAAACTTCGACGGTTCCATCGGCGCAGTTGCGCACCCATCCGGCAATATCGAGGGGCAGCGCCTGCATCTGGACGAAACTGCGAAAGCCAACGCCTTGCACTTGTCCATGCACGATGATGTGGACTGCTGATTTGGAATGATTGACCTCCGTCATAATCGCCTCCTACGTCTCCTATTCTATCCGACTCATTCTGTCTGGCAAATGCTTTCTCTATTTTGTCATTCCTTCGAACCAGATTATAATGAAGTGGCCTATGAACACAGCCCACGAACGTTTGATCGCTTTCAATGCGCATTTACTTTCCGCCGGAGACTCATATCGCAGTGCCGGTATTGCCGTCTACATGGCGAATCTGCTGCGTGCTCTGGCTGCTGTGGAGAGTGGCTTGCGGTACGAGGTGCTGTTGGGCGATAAGCGCTTGTCGTCTACCGACTTTGCTGTGCCGGTGCGCTTTTCTCGCATATCGACGACACATCCGGCTAAGCGTATCTTGTGGGAGCAGTGCGTTCTGCCGGGGCTGTTGCGCCGTTTGGGTGCGGACCTGCTCCATGCGCCGGCCTTCGTTGGACCGTTGGTGTCTTCTTGCCCGCAGGTGATCACCGTCCACGATTTGAGTTTTCTGCGCCACCCGGAGTTCTTCCGCCGGGGCAACCGTTTGTACCTGGGGACGTTCACCGGTATTGCCTGCCGCCGTGCTGCTGCGGTGATCGCCGTGTCGCAGTTCACGGCGCAGGAGGTGCAGCAGCTTCTGCGTGTGCCGGCAGCGCGCGTCCACACGATTTACCACGGCATCGATCCACGCTTTCGCCCGCTGCCGTCCGCAGAAGTGGCTGCCTTCCGCCAAAAGATGCAGTTGCCGGACCGGTTTGTGCTTTATCTAGGGACGCTGGAACCGCGTAAGAATCTAACACAACTCGTGCGCGCCTTTGCCCGGCTGCGTGATCCCGAGGTACATCTGGTCCTAGCCGGAGGACGAGGCTGGCTATATGAAGAAGTCTTCGTGGAAGTCGAACGCCTGGGCCTTGGCGCGCGCGTTCACTTTCCGGGTTTTGTGCCGGTCGAAACTCAGGCGCTATGGTATAATGCGGCTGAGGCGTTTGCCTATATTTCGCATTACGAAGGTTTTGGCTTCCCGGTGGCGGAAGCGCTGGCCTGCGGCGTTCCAACGCTGGCGGCAGCGACGACTTCGCTGCCTGAGGCCGGCGGCGACGGCGTGTTGTTGGTCGATCCCAATGGCGAGCCGGCAACGGTTGAGGCGGCGATTGCCGAGGGGGTGCACCGTCTATTGACGGACGCGCCGTTGCGCGCGGAACTGCGCCAGCGCGGATTAGCGCACGTGGCGCGTTTCTCGTGGGCAGAGACGGCGCGACAGACCGAATTGCTCTACCACCGGGTTCTGGAGATGGAAAAAGGACGGTCATGAACGGAAGACAACGCAACGCAGCACCATTGTGGGTTGTGGCGATGGACATCGTTATGATCAATGTGGCGATGGGACTGGCCTATCTCTTTCGCTATCGGTTTCAATGGTTCGTAGACGTCGTATTCGATGCCCCCTTTTCCGCCTATCTACTTTTCTGCGCCTTGTTTTCCGTTGTTGTTCCTCTGGTGCTGTGGTTTGAGAAAGCCTATACGCACTGGCGTGGACGAATATGGATCGATCAGGTCTTCCAGATTATAACAGCAGTAGCCACGACGCTGGTTTTGGCCCTCGCGTATGCGTTTGCGTTTCGCCCTCTGGTTTACTCGCGGCTTTTGCTTCTGGAAGCTGGCTTTTTCATGGTGGCCCTGATTTCCCTGGGGCGGGCTTTTGTCTTGATGGTGCAGGCGCACCAATGTCGCAAGGGTATTGGTGTGCGGCGTATCGTTATTGTGGGGGCCGGCGAAGTGGGCCGCCGGGTGATGCGTACCCTGGTCGCACGTCCGGACCTGGGCTATCATATCGTTGGCTACGTCGATGATAACCCCGATAAAGGGGAAGGCGGACTGGGACGCATCAAAGGTCTTGGCGATCTGGACAAGCTCCCCGAGATCATCGTCATCGAAAATGTGGACGAGGTCATCATCACCTTGCCCTGGACGTATCAACGCCGCATCTTGAGCATCCTGCGCGAGTGTGAGCGGCGGCATGTCGCTGCCCGGCTGGTACCCGATTTGTTTCAGATGAGTCTCAGCCGTGTAGAGGTGAGCGATCTGGGGGGGGTGCCGCTCATCGAAGTGCGGGAAATCGCCTTCAGCCAGACGGCGTTAATCATCAAACGCGCGATGGACATCGTGGGAGCGAGTCTGGCGCTGCTGTTTGGCTGGCCGCTCTTCGCGCTCATTGCCTTGGCGATCAAACTCGATTCACCTGGGCCGGTATTGTTCACTCAGGAGCGTGTGGGTAAAGACTACAAACGTTTTACGATCTACAAATTCCGCTCGATGCGTGTCGGCGCTGAGGAAGAGCTGGAGAGCCTGAAGGAAGCTGTCGAGCATAACGATGTCACGTTCAAACTGCGCGATGATCCGCGCATGACGCGGGTGGGGCGCTTCCTGCGCCGTTTCAGTCTGGATGAGATGCCGCAGTTCATCAACGCTCTCAAGGGTGAAATGAGCCTAGTTGGCCCGCGTCCGCCGATCCCCGCCGAGGTGGCACAGTACCAGCCCTGGCATCTCAAACGCTTGACCGTACCACCCGGCTTGACCGGTATGTGGCAGGTCAGTGGTCGTAGTGAGTTGACCTTCGATGAGATGGTGCTGCTCGACTTGTATTACATCGAACACTGGTCTCCGTGGTTGGATTTTGCCATTATTTTGCGTACCATTCCTACCGCGCTGTTGGGCGATGGGGCATTTTAGCACAGCGACCTGATACGTCGCCCGTTTGTTCAGTCAACGTACATAACGAGGAAGAAAAGACATGCAATTATGGGAACTTTCCGCCGAAGAGCGGCAGGCTTTACTTGATTTTACCCGCGCGTTGGTGCGCACTACCAGTTTCCCGGGCGACGAAGGTGCAGTGGCGGCATTGATCATGGATGAAATGCGCCGTCTTGACTTCGATGCCGTGTGGATGGATGACGCGGGAAACGTTATAGGCCGCATCGGGCCGCACACCGGTCCCACGCTGATGTTCAATAGCCATATGGATACGGTTGAAGTGGCCGACCCGGCAGCTTGGCGCGTCGATCCGTTCGGCGCGGATGTCCAGGATGGCCGTCTCTACGGGCTGGGCGCGTGCGATATGAAGAGCGGGCTGGCGGCGACCATCCATGCCGCCGCGCTCCTGAAAAAGCGTGGCGTCTCGCTGGAAGGCCCATTGCTGGTGGCGTGCGTTGGCTTGGAAGAACCTGCTGAGGGCACGTGCACGCGAGTATTGTTCGAAGAGGACCATCTCTATCCGGACTGGGTGGTGATTGCAGAGCCGTCGAACCTTCAGGTTGTGCGTGGGCAGCGCGGGCATGTGGAGATGACATTGAACATCAGAGGGCGCTCGGCACATTCCTCGGCCCCGGAATTGGGAAGCAATGCGATTTATACCGCCGCTCACCTGATCTTCAACCTGGAGATCCTCGCCGGCCAGCTGGTGGACGACACATTCCTGGGGCCGGGCATTTTGGCCGTCACCGAGATTCACTCGCATGGCGTGAGCCGCAATGCCATCCCCAACTCCTGCGAGATGACGCTAGATCGCCGCCTGACCGTTGGCGAGACGGAGGCGATGGCCTTGCTCGAAGTGCAGCGGATCATCACCCGCGAGGGGGCCAACGCGGAAGTCAAAGTGATCGAAGAAGAAGTGACGACGCACACCGGCAAGACCTACCGCGTGCGCCGCACGTCGCTGCCGTGGGCCTTGGAGGAACGCCACCCGTTGGTGCGGGCGATGCTCCAGGCCGCGCGAACGACGGGCTTGCGTCCGGGGACGACGCGCTGGCACTTTGCGACGGAAGGGGCGTACACCGCCGCCGTGGCGCAGGTGCCTACCGTGGGCTTCGGCCCCGGCAATCCTGCGCTGCCGCACACAATCAACGAGCACGTCGAAATCGCGCAAATCTACGCTGCCGCGCAGACCTACGCGACACTGGCCCTGCAACTGCTTAGTAAGAAGTAAGGCGCGGAGTGAGAATTTAGGGTGAGGGTTTGGAGGGTGTACTGCCCCCAAACCCTCACTTCTTCCTTAGTTTTGGGATCGGAGGATAGGTGTGGTCAGTTTTAACATTGCTTCAGAGATTCAGCAGGCGATTGATACCGGACGGCCGGTGGTGGCGCTGGAATCCGCGTTGATCACGCACGGGTTCGCCTATCCCGCCAACGTCGATATTACCCGGCGGATGGCAGAGGCGATCCGCGTGGAAGGCGCTGTGCCCGCCGTCATCGGAATATGGCGCGGCGCGGCGTGCGTGGGCTTGAGTGACGCGCAAGTGGAAACGTTGGCGACGGACGCAACCGCGTTCAAGGTGAGCGTGCGCGATCTGCCACTGATTGGCGTGCGTGGTGTCCACGGTGGGACGACGGTGGCGACGACGACGCTGCTGGCGCACCGCGCCGGCATTCGCGTCTTTGCGACGGGCGGTATTGGTGGCGTGCATCGCGGACACCCGGAGGACATCTCCTCGGACTTGCCCGTGCTGGCCTCCACGCCGTTGATCGTCGTATGCGCGGGCGCGAAGTCCATCCTCGATGTGCCGCGTACGCTGGAATACCTCGAAACGTGGGGCGTGCCGGTGCTCGGCTGGCAAACCGCCGAATTCCCGGCATTCTACAGCCGCACTTCCGGCCTACCGGTGGATCAGCGCGTCGATAGTGCGGATCAGGTGGTGGACGTCTTCCAGGCGCAGCGGGCGCTGCATTTGGCGCAAGGGGTGCTAGTCACAGCACCTATCGCCGCCGAGGACGAAGTCCCCGCCGCCGAAATCGAGCCGCTTATTGCCCAGGCCGTCGCCGAGGCCGATGCGCAGGGCGTCACCGGCAAGGCCATCACCCCGTTCATTCTCGCGCGTATGGTGGCGCTCAGCGACGCGCGGACGAAGCGGGCCAACGAGAGCCTGTTGCTCAACAATGCCCGTGTCGCCGCGCAGATTGCGGCTGCGGCTGCGCGGCGTTCTGCG
>DAIUDK010000022.1:0-32619 GCA_036845725.1 Chloroflexota bacterium | reverse complement strand
CAACAATGCCCGTGTCGCCGCGCAGATTGCGGCTGCGGCTGCGCGGCGTTCTGCGCGTTGAGTGAAACAGGCGAAAAACGATGTGCGGGCCACCAAGACGTTCGTCAACCAGGTCGTCGCCTTCCTGCATCTGGCGCTGCAGATGGGCAATTACAGCACGGAGTTGTTGCACAACCTGCCCGGCCTCATCGAGGCGACGGTGGCGCAGACGGAGAACGCCCTGAATGGCATCGAAGCGCGCATCAAAGACGCGGATGACTTGTATTGCTTGGGCTACGGCGCGACCTATCCCATCGCGCTCGAGGGCGTGCTCAAACTCAAGGAAGTGACCTATGCGCATTGCGAGGGCATGCTTTCGACGGAGTTCAAACACGGCCCGTTGTCCGCCGTCAACGATGGCTACCCGGTCATTTTCGTCTGCAGGCCGGGCGATGTGCCGGTGATGATCAGTGGCCTCAACGAGACGACGGTGCGCGACGGTTATACGGTCGTTGTCGCCGAAAAGGACGCGCGACTGCGTGCCAATGCGCATGAGTTGATTGCGCTGCCGAACGCCGGGCCGTTGTTGTCGCCGCTGCTGGCCGTGTTGCCGCTGCAAATGCTGGCGTATCGCGTCAGTGTGGCGCGGGGCTACGATCCGGATTTCCCCCGGAATTTGAGCAAGACCTTGACGGTGGACTGAGAGCGGCGAGGCTAGTTGTGAGATTAACAAGCCCCTGGACATTGCCCAGGGGCTTGTGCTATTTCTCTGCACGCTCAGACGTCGTTACGGCAAGGTGCAGGCATCCAGCGCCTTGCCCGCGCCGAGTACATCGTGAACGACGAGCATCCACTCGCTGATTGGGATGGATTGCGGGCACTTTTCCTCACACACGCGGCATTGGATGCAGGCGCTGGCTTTTTCTGCGTCGGACAAGCGCGCGTAGTGCTCGCGGGCCTCGTCGAATTTGTTGTACATCGTGGCCCGGTTCAGAATGTCGAATAGCTCGGGGATTTTAAGATCGACGGTGCAGGGCAGGCAGTATTCGCACTTGGTGCAGGGGATGGGGCAAAGTTCCTTGTACTTGGCGCGGACGCGATCCACAAGGGCCAATTCCTCGGGACTCAACGTGGCCACACCGGAGTTAGCCGCACTCTCGACGTTCTCGGTCACGTGCTGCATCGTGCTCATCCCGCTGAGGACGACCGACACTTCCGGCTGGTTCCACAGCCATTGCAGCGCCCAGTCGGCGGGCTTGCGATGGACGGGAGCGTTGTCCCAGATGGCCTGCACGGGTTCGGGTGGCTCTACCAGCCGCCCGCCGAGAATGGGTTCCATGATCACCACCGCCAGTCCCTTAGAGGCGGCGTAGCGCAGCCCCTTTGTCCCAGCCTGGTTTTCGATGTCCATGAAATTGTACTGAATTTGGCAGAATTCCCACAGATCACTGGCATCGACGATCATCTTGAAAGCGTCGTAGTTATCGTGGAACGAAAATCCCAGATGGCGGATGCGGCCATCGACCAGTGCCTTCTCCGCCCAGGCCAGCAGGTCGAACTGTTCCACGGTCTCCCAACGCATCCTGCTCAGTGCGTGGAACAGGTAGAAGTCGATGTGGTCGGTTTGCAGCTTTTCGAGCTGCTCGTTGAGGATGCGGTCGGGTGCATCCGCGGCATCGACCGCCCATACTGGTAATTTCGTCGCCAGGTGTACTTTCTCGCGGTAGCCATCTTGGAGCACGCGCCCGACAAAACGCTCACTTTCCCCATTGTGATAAGGATACGCCGTGTCGATGTAGTTCACACCGTGGTCGATGGCGTAGCGCACCATCTGCGTTGCCAGGTCTTCGTCGATGGTGGTACGATCTTGCGGATCGGTGGTGGGCAGGCGCATACAGCCAAATCCCAACGCCGAGGATTTCCAGTCCAACTTTCCAAATGTTCGGTATTGCATCACTAGACTCCTTGTAACTTGCTTTACGCTTGTTGTGATTAGATTGTACCAACCGAAGCTGATTTTGGCAAATCGGACTTGTATGCTTTGTGCGCATGGTTGCCTTCTGTGTTAGAGCGGAGTTACAGACATGGGTTGACTGTCTATAACAAGTTCAACCAGTGGCGGACGCAACTCTTTGTGTAAACGCGTTATGGCTTTCTCGACAAAATTCCACACTTGACTATCATTAAGGGTATAAATTGTGTCGGTTTTTTGACGTGGTACTCTCTCATCACCGGGGCGCATACTATCAGGAGGCGCATTACGACCGATGAGGACAGGACTCGTGAGTCATTGCTCGCCGAAGTATACGCGTTGCGTCAACGCGTCGCCGACCTGGAAGCGGCGCGGATGACTGCAGCGCAGCATCTTGAGGGCCGGCTTTATGATTTGCTGGAACATGTACCGGTGGGCATTCATCTTTATGCTCTCCATCCTGATGGTAATCTGGTGTTCGCTGGTGCTAACCGCGTTGCCGACCGCATCCTTGGTGTAGATAACATGCAGTTCGTCGGAAAGCCCATCGAAGAAGCCTTTCCCGCATTGGGCGAAACTGAGGTGCCGGATCGTTATCGTCAGGTCGCCGCCCAGGGGATTTCCTGGAACACGGATCAGTTGCTCTATGGGGATGAGAAAAATGCCATGACTTTCCAGGTGTACGCTTTTCAGACCGGATTGGACAGCATGGCGGCCATGTTTGTGGATGTGACCGCGCACGTACGGGCGGAGCAGGCACTCCGTGAGAATCTTGCGCAACTCACCGCATTGATCGAGGGTCTTCAGCAAGGGGTATTGTTCGAAGATGAGGCGCACCGCGTCCTGTACTCCAATCAGGCTTTCTGCGATTTATTCGATTTTCCCTCCCCGGATGCGATTGCCGGTGTAGATTGCGCTTCTGGCATTGATATGTTCAAATCTGTGTTCAAGGACCCTGATGGCTTTGTGCAGGGTATCCTGGCGTGTCTGGCGGCACAAAAGGCGGTACGCAACGAGATTCTGATTCTGGCCGATGGGCGTGTATGGGAACGCGATTACGTGCCGGTGACGGTAGGTGCGGAGCATCATGGCCATTTGTGGATGTATCGCGATGTGACCGGGAAAACGCGGGCGCAGGAAGCGTTGCGGCTTAATACAGAACGGATGGAAACCCTTCTGCGTCTGAACCAGATGCGCGAGGCGTCACTTGAGGCCATTATGGATTTTGCGCTGGAAGCGGCGGTACGCTTGACCCGCAGTGAAATCGGCTACCTGTCGTTTACGAACGAGGATGAAACCGTTCTCACCATGCAGGCCTGGTCGAAGACGGTGATGGAGGAATGCGCGCTGACCAATAGACCGCAGGTCTGTCCATTGGAAACGACGGGTTTGTGGGGTGAAGCTGTGCGCCAGCGCCGCCCCATTATCATCAATGACTACGCCGCCCCCAATCCTTGGAAGAAGGGCTATCCTGCAGGGCACATCGCGCTGCGCCGCCATGTCAATGTCCCGATTTTCTCCGGTGAGCACATTGTGATTGTGATCGGCGTGGCGAATAAGCCGCATGACTATGATGACACAGATGTGCGACAACTAACCCTATTGATGGAGGGCGTGTGGCAGTTGATTGCGTGGCGGCGCACCGAGGCTGCGCTGCGCGTCAGCCTGGAAAAATACCGTGTGCTTTTTGAGTCTTTCCCGCTTGGCATTACAATCACCGATGATTACGGGTATATCCTGGAAGTCAATCGCGCCTCTGAGCGATTGCTCGGCCTGCCGGTATCCAGGCATAGTGAGCGAACTATCGATGGCCCGGAATGGCGCGTCATCCGGCTTGATGGCTCGCCTATGCCGGGTGATGAGTTTGCCAGCGTGCGGGCTCTGCGCGAAAATCGCCCGGTCGAGAACGTGAAAATGGGTGTCGTCAAAGAGAATGACGAGGTTACCTGGATCAATGTAACCGCTGCTCCCATCCCGTTGGAAGGGTATGGCGTCGCCGTCGCCTATGGTGATATCACAGCACAGATACAGTCCGAAAACGCTCTCCGCCAGGAGCGTGATTTGTCACAGGCGTTGGCCGAGGCCGCGGCTGTGCTCAGCCGTTCATTGGATCCCGATGAGGTGTTGGATCGCTTACTGGAACAAGTCGGTCGTGTGATTCCTGGTGATGCAGTTAACGTGATGCTCATTGATGAACAGCAGTGTGCACATATCGTTCGGTCGCGCGGATACGAGCGTTTTGGTATGCAGGCATATATTGCCACTGCCGTCTTTGACTTGCGTGAGGCCGCTAACCTGCGGCAAATGGCCGAAACCGGCGAACCGCTGGTGATTCCCAACATTGACCTGTACCCAGGCTGGATTTACACACCGGAATCTGCCTGGCTGCAATCGTATGTGGGAGCGCCGATCATCGTGCGCGATACGGTCGTTGGCTTTTTGAATATCGACAGTGTAACCCTGGGTTTCTTCACGCCGGCGCACGCTCCCACACTGCGGATGTTTACCTACCATGCCGCCATTGCGTTGGAAAATGCCCGTTTGTATCACCAGCTTCAGCAGGAACTGGCGACCCGTAAGCAGGCCGAGGCCGCATTGCGGGAAAGCGAGGCCTATTTCCGCGCGTTATTCGATCAGGCCAGCGACGCTATCTTCATTCAGGCTTTGGACGACACGATTATCGACGCCAACGCGCGCGCGTGTGTTCTGCTTGGGTACACCCGCGAGGCACTACTACAATTGACCATCCCGGATTTGCAAGCGCCCGAACGTAGGGGGGTTTTTGGTCAGGTGATCAGAAATGAACTTGCCCAATACGGTGGCCAACCCTTCGAAACGATTGACATTCGTCAGGATGGCGTGCGCGTGCCGGTTGAGGTCACGACCTCTCCGTTGAGCGTGGGGGAGCGCGACTTGGTGCTTTCTATCGTGCGCGACATTACCGAACGCAAGGGGATGGAAGAACGCTTGCGGCGTCAGGAACGCCTGGCGGCCATTGGCCAACTGGCTGCCGGCATCGCGCACGATTTCCGCAACCTACTGACGACCATCATCCTCTATGCTCAGTTGGGGTTACGCAATCCGGCCGTGCCCTCCGCGCTCGTGTCGAATTTACAGGTTGTCATTGGGGAAGCGCGCAAGGCCACCGATCTGGTGCAACAAATCCTCGATTTTAGCAGCCGCTCATTGATCGAACGCCAGTCGTTGGATCTCGCAGCCTTTGTCGAAGACGTATTCGCCATCCTCCGGCGCACCATCCCTGAAAATATACACATTGCGTTGGAGGTGGGATCGGGGAAATTCATCATCGAGGCCGATCCTGGACGTGTGCAGCAAGTGTTGACCAATCTGGCACTCAACGCGCGTGACGCCATGCCGGCCGGCGGCACGCTGCGCATCAGTCTGGAGCGTCTTCATCTGCGCCCTGGTTCGCCGCCGCCACTGCCAGAGATGGCTGGCGTTGTCGAGAATCTTCAGAGTGGCCTGGCGCATCCCGCCTGGATTCGCCTGAGCATCGCGGATACCGGCATTGGAATGACCGATACCGTTCACGCGCATTTGTTCGAGCCATTCTTCACGACCAAAGATGTGGGGAAGGGAACTGGCCTCGGGCTGGCGCAGGTTTACGGCATTGTGCGTTTGCATGAAGGCTACGTCGGGGCGGAGACGGTGATAGGGAAGGGGACAACGTTCCATATCTATCTGCCGGCATCCACGATGGAGATCGAAGAGGGTGTGGAGGAACCCGTGGGCGTGCCGTTGGGCCGTGGTGAGACGATTCTATTGGTGGAGGATAATGATCACCTGCGGGCAGCGGGACAGAGTATCCTGGACGAGCTGGGCTATTGCGTACTGACAGCGTCGAATGGGTGCGAGGCATTGGCAATATTCCGTGCGGCCCCCGACATTGCATTGGTGATTACGGATTTGATTATGCCGGAGATGGGTGGCGAGACTTTGTTGCACGAACTCAAGCGACTGGCCCCTACTTGTAAGATTATGGCGATTACGGGGTATACGATGCAAGTTGGTGTGCGGACGTTGAAAGACGCCGGTTTCCTCGATGTGGTTCACAAGCCCTTTGATGCCGATACACTGGCTCAAGTCATCCACCGCGCTTTGACGGAAGAGTAGACACATAGTGCTTCGAACACACAAGGCAACGGAGCTGAATTCGATCGACACGTGGGGAGAAAGCGGGTGAGGGGATTCGAACCCCTGACATCAGGCTTGGGAAGCATGCGTTCTACCACTGAACTACACCCGCGCTTACGCATGAGATTATAGCATAAGGCATCATCTTGGCAAGTTACAGGGGCGCGTAAAGTTGTTTTCCTGCGTTGTGTGTGTTACAATGAAAATGAATAAACAAGGAAGCCACTATGCCTATGAAGAAAACTAAAGAAAGATCCGAGGCGGCCAACGATGCATCGCCCGCCATTGATTGGAACAACCCGAGCCTTTACTTCAACCGCGAGTTGAGCTTTCTGCTGCTGAATCTGCGGGTGCTGGAAGAGGCGCTGGATGAACGTCATCCGTTGTTGGAGCGTGTGAAGTTTCTCTCGATTTATTCCAACAACCTCGATGAATTCTTCATGATCCGCGTCTCCGGGTTGTACAGGCAATTGCGGGCCGGCGTGCTGGAGACACCGCCCGATGGGATGACGCCTGCTGCGCAATTGGACGCCATCCGCCGCCAAATCCTCCCGCCTCTGACCACTCAGATGAACTGCTGGCAGACGGACCTGTTGCCTAAACTTGACGCCGAGGGCATTCATGTCTTGAGCTACGACGACCTCAAGGGCAAACAGCGCAAGTTGATGCGTCGTTACTTCGAACAAGAAATTTTCCCGGTTTTGACGCCGCTGGCATTCGATCCGGGACATCCTTTCCCACACATCTCCAATCTCAGTATGAACCTGGCCGTCGTCGTGCGCGATCCCGTGCACGGCGAACGGTTCGCCCGTGTGAAAATTCCCCAGGTGTTACCGCGCCTGCTGCGCATTCCAACGGAGGAAAAGGCCGACAAGTACGATCCACTCGGTTTGAAATCGGTTCAGGACACTAACTTTGTGTGGATCGAGGAAGTCGTCATCGCCAATCTGGACTTGCTTTTCGTGGGCGTGGAAATCGTAGCGGCTTACCCGTTCCGCGTGACGCGTGACGCGGACCTGGAGATTGAGGAAGACGAAGCCGCTGACCTGCTGGAAACCATCGAGGAAAGCGTGGAGCGGCGGCAATTCGGATTGGTGGTGCGGCTGGAAGTCGACAAGCACATGCCCAAAAACATCCGCAACATCCTTTCAAAAAACCTCGAAATTCCCCCATACCTGGTCTACACAGCCGACGGCCCGATCGGCCTGGCGAACGTTATGGAACTGACGGCTGTGGATCGCCCGGATTTGAAAGATACGCCGTTTGTCCCGAACATACCACGCGCCTTTGCTGGCGATGAAACCATCTTTGCCGCTATCCGCCGCTACGGGAATATTCTACTTTATCACCCCTACGATAGCTTTGCCCCGGTGGTTGATTTTTTGCAGCAGGCTGCGCGCGACCCACAGGTGTTGGCGATCAAGCAGACGCTGTACCGGGTGGGGACGAATGCGCCGGTCGTCGATGCGCTGCTGAAGGCACGCGAGTATGGCAAACAGGTGGCGGTGCTGGTCGAGTTGAAGGCGCGCTTCGATGAGGAGAACAACATCACCTGGGCCCGTGCACTGGAGCGCGCGGGCGTCCACGTGATCTATGGTCTTATGGGATTGAAGACGCATGCCAAGTTGTGCATGGTCGTGCGCCGCGAGCCGGACGGGATGCGGTTCTACGTCCATTTGGGAACGGGCAACTACAATGCCGTGACGGCACGCCTCTACACAGACCTTGGCTACTTCACGGCCGATCCCGAGATCGCTGCCGACGTTGCCGATTTGTTCAACACGCTGACGGGTTATTCGCGCCAGGACGGGTATCGCAAGTTGCTCGTCGCACCGCGGGTGCTGCGGCAGAGTATCCTGGAGCGCATCGAACGCGAGATCAAAATCCACGAAAAGAAGGGCAACGGTCGCCTGGTGTTCAAGATGAATCAACTCGTGGACAAAGCATGCATCGTGGCCTTGTACAAGGCTTCGCAGGCCGGTGTGCAGATCGATTTGCAAGTGCGCAGCATCTGCTGCCTGCGACCGGGTGTGCCGGGGATCAGTGAAAACATCCGCGTGACCTCCATTGTGGGACGCTTCCTCGAACACCCGCGTATCTTCTACTTCCATAACGATGGCGATGAGGAGATCCTGTTGGGCAGCGCCGACTTGATGCCGCGTAACCTTGATCGCCGTGTGGAAACGCTCTTTCCTGTCGAAGATCCGCAGATACGTGCTGCTCTGCGCGACAATATCCTTGGGGTTCATCTACGTGACAACATGCAGGCGCGTGTGCTGATGCCGGAAGGGGACTACAAACGGCTCACCCCCAAGAAGGATGCGGAAGAGATTAATTCGCAGTTATGGATGATTGCCCATCGCGGCATTTGGAACGCCGGAGATTGACGTTTCCGCACTGAGAACTTCGGCGGGGACCTGCAGGCTTTTTAAGAGATCTGCGGGCTGGTAATTGAGTTCTCTGGTTAGCAGTTGCACCAGCGTTTGCACGGCTTTGACGCGCGCGTAATACTTGTCGTCGCTCTCAATAATCGCCCACGGCGCGGGTACGGTGCTGGTGCGCAGTAGCATATCTTCAACCGCCTCTTCGTATTGTTCCCATTGCGTGCGTTGCCCTCTGGTCTGCCGAACGGGTTCCCAAACTTTACCGGTTGATCCGGCGCGGCTCTCGGCGCGGCGCGCTTGCTCTTCTGGACTGATGTGTAGCCAGAACTTGGCGACAATAATACCGAAATCCACCAGATGGCGCTCGAATTCGTTGATTTCACGGTAAGCACGCCGCCACACACTTCTAGAGTGGATGCCTTGCACGCGTTCACCCAGGACCCGTCCGTACCAACTGCGATTGAAGATCAGGATTTGTTTCTTATCGGGTGGAATCAGGCAGCGCCAAAATCGCCACAGATAATGATGAGCGCGCTCGTCGTCCCCAGGTGGGTGGATCGTGTACACTTCGTAGCCGCGCGGATCCAGTTGTTGGACCACACGCTTCACAACACCGCTTTTGCCGGCGCAGTCCAGCCCCTCGTAGACGACCACCATCGAACGTCTGCTCAGATAGAGCTGGTAGGCCAACTGGCGCAATTGCAACTGCGCGCGTAACAATTCCTTCTTGTAGACTTTGCGGGGTAAGCTATGGTTCAAATCGATGGCTTGTAACATGGCTATTCCCCTTCCTCGCCTGCGTGAAGCAGAGCGCCCGGTGTATCTTCCGGGGCGGGTTCGCCGTCGGTATTCTCTGCCGGCAGGGCGACGCCACGCGATTCGAGCGCGCTTTCGATTCGCGCAATGACCGTCTCCAGGGTCGTCACGCACGCCCACCGGAAATTTGTGGCCGCAATAACCGTCCAGGGCGCGCAGGAGGCATCGGTGCGTTTGAGCATTTCCCTGATGGCGGTCAGATACTGCCCGTAGCGTTGGTGGCGTTCCCAGTGTTCTGGCCGGACGCGCCAGTTGGACAGCGGATCGCTTTCCATTTCGTTGAGGCGGCGCGCTTGTTCCTCCTGGCTCAAGTGGAAGAAAAGTTTGATGATGACGCACCCATCATCCGCCAGCGCGCGCTCGAAATTTGTGATATCGCGGTACGCCTTTGATAAGTCCTGTCTGGAGAGGCTGCTTTCGACTCGTTCCCGCAGGATGTGCTCGTACCAACTGTGGTAGAAAATCGCCATCTCGCCATAGCGTGGAATCTTCAGCCAGAAACGCCAGAGCCATGGCATCAGGGTTTCGTAGGTGCGCGGGGGTTGGATGTCGTGGATGACGAGACTCTGGGGAGTGAGTTGTTGCGTTAGTGCTTTTTGTACCAGGGCCTTGTCCGCCGCATCCCACCCCTCGAAAATAATGATCGCGGGCAGGCCAGAATCCATACAGGTCTGTTGCAGCGCGCAGAGGCGGCGTTGCAGGTTTGGGCGCTGCGCTTTGTAGATGCTTTTTCGTAGCTTCTGCTCCAGGTCTACGTTTTCCAGCATGGCTTCTCCTTCACAATGAGCGGAGAATTTTGCAGGAAGATTTTGGGCTGCCGAAGAGGGCAGCCCAAAATCCGTCTTTCATTTACAAATTGCTGACGGCAGCTTTGAGCGCCTCAGTCACGGCATCAATGTCCTGATGGCCGTCAATATCGATCAGCATACCGCTTTTCTGATAGTAGCCGATGAGAGGGCTGGTCTGATCCCAGTAGACCTTGAGGCGATTCTGCACAGTCGTCTCGTTATCATCGTCGCGCTGGTACAGCTCGCCACCATCGATGTCACAGACCCCCGCCACTTTTGGCGGATTGAACTTAATGTGATAGGGTTCGCCGCAGGTACGGCACAACCGCCGCCCGGTCACACGCTCCACCAGCACCTCGTCGGGTACGATGATATTGAGCACGCCGTTGATGGCGACATCTTTCTCCGCCAGAGCCTTATCCAGCGCTGCGGCCTGCGCCAGAGTGCGGGGGAAGCCATCGAGCAGCGCGCCTGCTGCGCAATCGGGGCGGCCTATGCGGTCCAGCACCATCGCGATGGTGATGTCGTCGGGGACGAGCGCCCCGCGATCCATGTAGGTTTTGGCTTGGCGGCCTAACTCCGTCTCATTCTTAAGGTTGTAGCGAAACAGATCGCCGCTGGCAACGTGGGGCAGGTTCAGGTGTTCGCTCAAACGCGTGGCTTGTGTGCCCTTCCCCGCAGCGGGTGGCCCAAGCAGAATGACGAATTTTGGTTTCTGGGTCATAAGTGTCTCCTTGTCGGTATAAATCTATGCCTATGATAGCGCAGTAATGGCGTTGGCGATCAACGCGGTAAAATGCGTACGCTGTTGTTGTGCGGTGTTATCGGTCGTATTCTCGTACCGTGCCCAAACTTCGGGGAATGTCCGCACCAGGCGGCGGCTGTCGGCCTGGCGGAATTCCAGATATGCCATCACATCGGGTGCGGTGATGGGAGTGGGCGTCCAGCGCAGATGTTCCTCTGTCGGGTGTTGCCATGTCCCCCAGGTGATGACATTTTTTAAGTACGTGTTGGCGACGACGGCGTCCTGCAGCGCCCCTAGATGGTTTTGTAGCACCTTCAGCTCTTCGACAGCCTGCGCCACTTCCGGCCCCAGCACTTCGCGGAAGTATTCTAGCGTATAGCGCAGATATTTGGTGACGATGCGCATTTGGTGGTAATCGCTTAGATCGGCGTCGGGTTGGTCGAGTTTGGTTTTGCAGGTGTAGAATTCGACCAGCCGTGTAGCGATCAGATCGGGAAGAGCAATGGCGATGGGCTGTGCAGCATTGCTGCCAGGTGGGGGCGACGCTGGCGTTTCCAGAAAGGTGCTAAAGGTGAGTTTGAACTGTGTGTAACGTTCGCTATCGAGGTACTTGAGTAACTTCGACCGTGCGCATGTGTATTCAGTATCCCAGGCACACATCAGCGGGATCAGGTCTGGCGGTATGCTCTTGGCAAACGCGCCCAGATACGCCTCTGTGTTCTCCCGGAAAACGTCCAGGTCGCGGACATGGCCTAGCACTCGCCCGGTGCGTTTGAGTTCCTTGAGGTATGGTGTAGTCGCGTCGGCGTCGATGGCATCCGCGAAGACATAAAATGCGGTGCGCATCCGCCGGGTCGCCACACGCATATCGTGCAACGCCTCGATATTGACGCCCGCGCGTGTCCCGGTTTCGTTCGCAATCACGCGCCGCATATGAAACCGCAATGTCTTGCGCGCTGCTTCGGCCATAGAATCGCCGGGGACAATGCCGGGTGTGTCATCCTCTGGAGATTGATCTGTGAGTGCTGATCCGGGGTACGTGGGCTTGCGTGCCAAGCGATATGCCTTTTCCTGCGCTTCTAGCGCTACCAGCGCCCGTTCGAATTTGGAGCGTGGCTCTGGCTGCAGGCCGGGCATCTGTGCCAGTTTCTCAAGGATGGCGGCGAGGTCAAATTCTGTTCCTGAACCTTTGAGTTCGACCTCTAGTTCATGGTACACTTGACCGTAATGCTTCACGGTGTCAAGGCTGAGTTCGGCAACGAGGCGTTGGGCGTAGAGGACCTCACGCACCAGACGGTGCTGTTCCAGGTACAGGAGCGGTTGCAGCCGCATAAGGGGGTCGATCAACGCGAGAACGCGTTGGCGTGCGACGCTGTCGGGCCAATGCTCCGGCGGTATTTCGATCCGTGCCAGAGGGGCTTCCACTTCTTCCCGGCGGTGGATATTGCCTTCAGCGCCGTGCAGCGATTTCAAGGAGATCACGGCGCACCCATCTTGATCTCTTTGGCGGCAAGCGTAGCCGGACCGCAATAGACTGCGATCTGGGGTATCAAGATACGTGTCGCACATGTCTTCCACGCGTGGGATTGAGATTGAGAAAACCCCCAGCCGTTCTATCATTTGCAAGTCATGATAGGTTTGTGTATCTTGTATGATAAATTTAGCTTCAACTTCCATGGGCGTTCCTGACCCGAATAAACCGGAACAAAATAAGACCCTCTATGCTTGTTCTTGCCCGTGTGTTATATCATCGAGTGTGCAAGAATCTTGCGGATAAGCCCTAACCTGGAAGATAAGGTCACGAGGCTACATCTTCATTATACGGGTTTCTGTCAGAGTCACAAGTTTGATGCTCGTTGCTTGTTACTGGATGTTGGAAGCTCACTGGTCTGCGGGGGATTCGGAGAATGGAAAATCGGGTATACTGTGTGCTTATGCACGAGATACTTGTTAAGCTCGCCGCAGGCATTGTGTTAACTGGCGACACGGCGCAAGATGTGGTCGCGTTCCTGAAATACCACGATTGCCCGCGGACGGCGTTTCACAGTGCGGAGGTTGCGGCGGAGGCGAGCCGGATTGCTGCAACGGTGGGAGTGGAGCCAGCATGCGCGGCGCAGGCGGGATGGCTGCACGATGTCAGTGCCGTCATTCCGGCGGAAGCGCGTGTAGCTGTGGCAGAGGCGTTGGATATTCCCATATTGCCCGAAGAGCGTGCACTGCCGATGATTCTGCATCAGAAGCTTTCGGTCATCCTGGCCCGCGACCTTTTTGATGTGACCGACACCGCTGTACTAAGTGCCATCGGCTGCCATACTACGCTCAAAGCTGGCGCTTCGGCGTTGGATAAGGTGGTCTTTGTGGCGGACAAACTGGCGTGGGATCAGCCGGGCGAACCACCATACCGTGCGGCTCTGGAAGCGGCGCTGGCGCAATCGTTGGATGCGGCAGTGTGCGTCTATCTGTGCTACCTGTGGGAACGCCGCGCCTCGTTGGCAGTCGTCCATCCGTGGCTGGCGGCGGCGCACGCGCACTTCTGTGGCGCACAAGGTTTGTCAACGGATTCAGATGGAATGTAGACCGGTTACACTAACGATCAGAAAAATGCTTGCGCCGAATCACAATCCGCCGATCCCGCGACGCCGGATTGTGATCCGCCTTAAGCGTTGAAATAGGACTAATTTTGGAGGAGATGTTCAATGACAGAAACAGGTATTCGCGTAGTCGTCGTGATTTCGGCGGGACAGGAGTGGGACATTGTGCGTGAACGGTTTTGCCATAACCGGCTATCCCTTTCGCCCTATGGCGAATGGTGTATCGCGCAGATCGATGTCGCCGGACGCGCGGAGCCGGTGGTCTTTTTTCACGAGGGGTGGGGCAAGATCGCGGCGGCGGCGGGAACGCAGTACGTGATCGACCGCTGGCAGCCGGAACTCATCGTCAACCTGGGGACGTGTGGCGGCTTCGAGGGAGCGATCGCGCGCGAGGCGGTTGTGCTGGCCGAACGCACGCTTGTCTACGACATTATCGAGCAGATGGGCGATCCGGAAGCGGCGCTAAGACATTATGCGACGGATCTGGATTTGTCGTGGCTGGCAGAACCGTACCCGATGCCGGTGCAGTGCGGTCTTTTGCTCTCCGGTGACCGTGATTTGGTCGCTGAGGAAGTTCCCGTGTTGCGCGCGCGTTTCGGCGCGGCCGCGGGCGATTGGGAATCCGGCGCGATTGCCTACGTCGCGGCACGGAACGGCGTGCGCTGCTTGATTCTGCGCGGCGTCACCGATTTGGTCGGCGCTGACGGTGGGGAAGCCTACGATGGCACAGTCGACTTCTTCCGCGCGCAAGCCAGGATCGTGATGACGCACCTGCTAGACGCGCTCCCCGACTGGCTGGCGTGCGTGCGTTGGTAAAGGAGGCAAGATGCAGGATGCAAGAGGCAAGACTTCCGTTCCTGCTTCTTGCCTCTTGTTTCTTTGATCAGGGCTTTTGCAGGACGAAACTTTTGTAGATGTAGGCTCCGGATTGGAACCCTTTGTAGATGCCCGCGCCTTTGGTGCCGGCGAATTCTTGCATCAATTTGCCCAATAATTTTGGCGCGCCCCGGCGGATGTGCGCGATGCGACGCTCGTGGTCGGCATCCAGCGCCTCGATTACGTTGGGGGTGATGTTTTTCTGTTTGATTTGTTGCATTTCCGAGCGCTCGATCTGCTCGTCCATCTCATCGATCTGCTCGCGCGGACGGAAATCCGTGAAGAGGAAGTGTCCGCCAGGTTTGAGAACGCGCTTGACCTGTGTGAGGAAGGCGTCCATCGAGCCGTAACAGTGCGAAGACTCCACGTTCACCACCGCATCGAAGCTATTGTCGTCGAATGGCAAATGTTCGGCATCGCCCGGCACAAAACTCAATCCATCAACACAGTAATACTGTTTGCACAGATTGACGGCGCGGTTGGAAAAGTCCACGCCGATCATCTGTGCCGGACCAAGATACCGCTTGATGTAGTCCGCGCCACCGCCGCGCCCGCTGCCCACTTCCAACACCTTCAGCTTGCGCAAATCGACTGCGTTGGCGACGTGATGGTAGAGCTGGATGCAGTAGCGGTTGATTTCGTCTTCACTCTGCAACGTTGGGACTTCGGCGGCATCCTCAGGCGCGTAGCCGTAATTCATAAAGGACCAATCGCGCTTTTGATAGTACTTAGCCATAAGCTGGTACATCTGCTTGCGTGTGGTTTTTCTAAACTTAGGATAGACGTGACACATATCGGTATATAGTTTGGCTAACACAATTCTCCCTCATTTCCCTCGGTAATGATTGAAACCATTCTGTACATTATACCAGATTCAGCCGTCTTAAGTGGTAAAGAAAAACTCACCGGTTTTACAGCAGCCGGTGAGTGGTCATTGAGAAGGGGGCGGGATTAACTGCTTCCCAACATTGCGATAAATAGACATGAGAACAGGACGTTCAGGAGCAGCCCCAGGACAGCGATAACGCCAGCGCCGATCCCTAGCCACGCCCATAGCTTGGTGCGTTCCTCATCGATGGCGTCGCGCGCGGCGACAATCCCTATGAGACCGAGCAGCATGGGGATGAAGGGCAGGCAGTAGGAACCAAGACCGCACGTGACGCACGTGAAGAGCACCAGTACGCCACTGGCAAGCGCGCCCAACGCGGATATGTCGTAGCTGTTACCCCTGAAAATTGAGCTGCGGCGGCTTGTAAAGTTCTGTTCGGGGCTGAAATCTTCCCCGTGTTCAGCACGCATCTGTTCGACAAAAGCGTTCTGGGTCATAGTAAGCCTCCTTATTTACAGGATAGCAGTTTTTACCCCAAAATCAAGCGTGTGCGCGTGCAGCGCCGGGGTGAATCGGTCAGATCGAGCGCCTTCAGCACTTCATCGGGGCGGCCGGTTGCGCCGGGACGGGCGCGGACGCGCATCCACAGGCCGGTCCAGGGGGCGGGCGCGTCTTCGAGGCGCAATTCCTGGACCAGTGGGCGCAGGTCGTAAGTTTTGCCCCGATATTTACGCCCGCGCTTTGCCAGCGCGAGCGTGTCGCTGTCCAGAAACGCTACAATGACGGATTCCACCACCACTTCTGGCACATCGCGCAACCACACGCGATACTCGGCGGAGACGAGCTGTTCCGAGAGCGCGGCCTCGTCTTCTGGCACAGTGTGTACGTTGATGACCGAAAGGTCGGGCGGGACCGCGTCTGCCAGGGCTGCCAGCATCGTTTCCGGGGCCACCGGTACTTCGAGCCACACATCTAGCAGATCCGCATCGCTGCCGCAGCCTACCGGCAACGGCGCGGCGAAATGCAGCTTGGGGCGCGGGTTGTAACCCTGACTGTACTTGAGTGGCATTCCCGCCCGGCGCAGACTCCGCTCCCAAACCTTGCCTAATTCCAGCACGGAGACGTACGCCAGCGTCCGCTGCGTCGCAAACGTGATGCGATACCGAAGGGATTGGGGATTGGTAACTGGGGATTGGGAATCCGTAATTCGCAATTCGCAATTCATACTCCCTACTCCCTACTCCCTACTTCCTGCTCTGGACATTCCCACTCCGCCGTCCACATCCCTGGATAATTGACGAGGATACCGCAGGCGTGACATTGGTCGCGGCAGTCGTCCAGCAACTCGCCGGCCTGGCTGCGGCGGTAATCTCGCAAAAAGAAGCGCTTTTCGATGCCGCTGTGCAGGTGATCCCAGGGAAGCGGTTCGTCCTCAGCGCGGGGACGGTAGAGGGCGGCGTCCACGTCGAAGCCGGTCTCGGCGAAGGCGCGCTCCCACGCTTCCAGGCTGCGCCATTCGTCCCAGGCGTCGAAGCGCGCGCCGTTGCGCCACGCGGCCTCGACGACGGCGTTCAACCGCCGGTCGCCGCGCGCCAGCAACGCTTCCAGGCGCGTGCTGTCGTACTGGTTCCAGGAGAGGCGCAGGCCGCGCCCGCGCAGCCGTTCGCGCAGCAAGCTTTGCCGCCGTTCGACCGTTTCGCGGTCGGCCAGGGCTGCCCACTGGAAAGTGGTGTGCGGTTTGGGGACGAAGGTGCTCACGCTGACGTGAATCTCCGTCTTGCGCCCGCCGATGTCCAGCCCCAAGCGCCGGACGCGGTGCGCTAGATCGATGATGGCTTCGATGTCCTCGTCGGTCTCGCCGGGCAGGCCGAGCATAAAGTAGAGCTTGAGCGTGCGCCAGCCGCGCGTGAAGACCTCGGTGGCCACCGCGAGCAAATCTTCGGTGGCGATGTCTTTGTTGATGCGGCGGCGCAGCGCGTCACTGCCCGCTTCCGGCGCAAACGTGAAGCCGGAGCGCCGGCCTTGCGAAAGCATGTCCGCCAGATCCACCGAGAACGACTCGATGCGCAGGCTCGGCAGCGAGATGGAGACGTGGCGACCCTGAAAGCGGTCCAGCAACGCCTCCAGTAACGGCTTGATTTCGGAATGATCGGCGGAAGAGAGCGAGAGCAGGGCGACTTCTTCGTAGCCGGTGGCGTCCAGGATGGCGGCGATGCTCTCGACGATTTCGGCGGCGGGCCGCTCGCGCACGGGGCGCGTGATCGCTCCGGCCTGGCAGAAGCGGCAGCCGCGCGTGCAGCCGCGTTGGATTTCGACCACGGCGCGGTTGTGCGTCACTTCTACGTTGGGGATGAGTTGGCGGATGGGGGTGGGGGGCAGCGTGGGCAGCATGCGCTTGAGGATGCGAGCGGGTGCGGCGAGGTCGGTGGGTATTAGTGCTCCGGATTCCTTGCTGGCCTCGTAGAAGCACGGGACATACAGCCCCGGCACGTCGAGCAGCGCGCGTAATTGGGCCTCACGCGGGAGATGCCGGTGCGCGCGCCACGTATCAATCAGTTCGGGCAAAACCGCTTCCGCTTCGCCGATGACGAACACGTCGAAGAAGTCCGCGACCGGCTCTGGGTTGAACGTCCCGTGCCCCCCGCCGACGATGAGCGGGTGTGTCGCATCGCGGTCGGCGGCGCGCAGGGGAATACCGGAGAGGTCGAGCAGTTCCAGGCTATTGGTGTACAGTTGCTCGTAAGCCGTGCTGATTGCCAAAATGTCGAAGGCGGCGACCGGGCGGTAGCTTTCCAGCGTGTAGAGCGGTATTGCTGCGTTTCGCATCTGTGCGATCATGTCCGGCGCGGGCAGGTAGGCGCGCTCTGCCAGCACGTCGGGCCGGGCGTTGAGCAGTTCGTAGAAGATGGCGAGCGCGAAATTGGACATTCCCAGGTCGTAGACGTCAGGGAAGGCGAGGCAGATGTGGATGTCGGTGGTTCCCCACGATTTACGGATCGCATTAACTTCGCCGCCGACGTAGCGCCCCGGCTTTTGCACGCGGTGGAGCAGCACCTCGATGGCTTCCCAGGTGATGGGGGAATGTGTGTTGGTCACGATAGTTCGTCAGCCGCTGGCGGCATCGCCCACGACTCTGATCCAGACTGTGCGCCGTCGCGGGCCGTCGAATTCGGCGAGGAAGACGCCCTGCCATTGCCCCATGGACAGCCGGCGCTCTTGCACAAAAATGAAGTGATCGCTGCCGAGCAGCACGGATTTGATGTGCGCCGTGGAGTTGCCCTCGCTGTGGCGGTAGGGTAGCGCCTCCGGCGCGATGCGCTCCAGCAGCATGGCGATGTCGTTTTCGACATCCGGGTCCCAGTTCTCGTTGAGCACGATGCCCGCCGTGGTGTGCGGGCAGTAGATGAAGCACATCCCCTCGTCAACCTCGGCTTCGTGGACGACCCGCTGTATTTCGGCGGTGATGTCGATGAAGTCGACCTTCGCACGTGTCGGAATTTCTATTTTCCTAAACATAGCACCTCTTACGTCAAAAAGTCACGCAGTTTGCGGCTGCGGCCCGGATGGCGGAGTTTGCGCAGGGCTTTCGATTCGATCTGCCGGATGCGCTCGCGGGTGACGTTGAACGCCTGCCCGACTTCTTCGAGCGTGTGCGGGCGGCCGTCCTTGAGGCCGAAGCGCATTTCGAGCACTTCGCGCTCGCGGCGGCCCAGCTCGCCCAGGATGTGTTGGAGTTGCTCGCGCAGCATCTGCATCGAGGTGGCATCCATGGGCCCGGGGAGGTTGTCGTCTTCGATGAAGTCGGAAAGCTCGCTGTTGTCTTCCGTGCCCACAGGGCTTTCCAGCGACATCGGCTCCTGGGAGATGCTGATGATGCGGCGGACTTTGGACATCGCCCGGCGCAGTTTGCGATCCAGGACAGGTGAGAGGGGGAGGTTGTCGGCGCGCGCTTGGGTGATGGCGGCGATGTCTTCCGGTTCCAGAACGTCCATTTCCAGCGCCAGTTCGTCGAGGTTGGGATCGCGCCCCAGCTCTTGCATCATGCGCCGCTGGATGCGCATCAATCGGTTGATGGTCTCCACCATGTGGACGGGGATGCGGATGGTGCGCGCCTGGTCGGCGATGGCGCGGCTGATGGCCTGGCGAATCCACCACGTCGCATACGTCGAGAATTTGTAGCCGCGCATGTAGTCGAATTTTTCAACGGCGCGCAGCAGCCCGATATTGCCTTCCTGAATCAGATCGAGGAAGGAAACGCCGCGTCCTACGTAGCGTTTGGCGATGTTCACCACCAGCCGTAAGTTGGCACGGACTAGCATCTGCTGCGCCTCGGCGGCCAGCACTTCGACGTGCTCCCACCAGGCGAAGACCGTATCTGGGTAGACGTGCTGGCGTATCTGGGACGTCGTCGGCCAACGGCGGACGTTGCTAGCAGCGGTATTGACACTCATTTTCCCGCGGATGAATTCAACCAGTTCGGGGGGCAGCAGGTATAGGAACATCGCCACACGCAGCAGTTCCAGGATGACGGGCCGCCAATGCGGATCGTCGCCCCACTGGTTCGGCCCCATGTAGGTGTAGAGATTCGAGGCTTTCTCGGCGATGAGCACTTGCTGCTGTTGCAGGATTTCGCCCAGGAACTCTGTGATTTCCGGTGTGTCGAGTTCGTTGTTTTTGGCGGCGCGCTGACTTTCGCTCCACGCGGTGCGAGCCTGTTTGTAGAGGTCCAGAACACTGGCTTCCATCACCTCGGGGTCGGCTGCCGTAGCGACCGTCTGGCAAATGAGGTTCAACTGGGCGACGGCTTCACGGATGATGCAGAGCCAGACCTCCTGGTATGGTTCGAGGAGATCGACGCGCCCGATTTCACGCAGGTACATGCGCACCGGGTCATCGACCAGATCCTCTACAATGATGGGCTTGGATAGCTCCTCCTCGATCTCCTCAAGTTCATCGGAGGAGGGTTCATCTTCCCATGTCTCATGATCCTCATCGGCTGCACCATTGCGCTCGAAGTCTACGCCATCGACACTGACTTCGACTTCGATGTCTTCTTCTTCCCAGTTATCATCCTGGAACTGATGTGCCTCCTCTGGATCATGCAGGGCCATATCGTCCGAATCTTGATGGACGCGATTGACTGTTCGTTGCCTAACTGTCATTCCTCCTCCTTGCCCAAACAATATGGATTACCGACTCAACGCCTGTTGAACCCGGCAGAGTGTCTCAGAGAGACTTTGCAGCGTGGCCAAATAACGCTCGGCCTTCAGGTCGCCTTCTCCTTGTGCTTCTGCGACCAGACTTTGGGTGTGTCTGGAGATGTCGCGCAGTCGCTTTTCACGCAGGCGTAACACGGTGCGGACGGCATCACGTGCCCATTGATCCAACGGCATATCGGGCAGCGGTGACGTGATCCACGTATGAACTTGTCCTAATAAATCCACGGGTAGTACATCCCCCATCTCCAGTTCGGGGTGCTCACTCATCTCCAACCAGGCCAGCCATATCAACCGGCTTGTGCCGGAAAAATCATCGTCATTGATCGTGTCTAGTTGCGCCGCATCGAGTTGGGCGTCGGCGAGCGTCAGTACTTCTGGATAGCGCATGAGCAACGTGAGCATGTAGGCTTCCAAGTCGCCGACTGGCGTTGTCCGCCCTGGCACTCCAGTCGCCCTGACAGCGGACTGCCGGCGCACAGCCTGCGCGCGCTCGCGCACGCGTAGCCGGTCGAAAAGGCCACGCGCATCCAACCCCAGTCGCAGCGCGATGTCCTGGACGTAAGCCTCGCGCTCCACGCTGTCGCCGATATCGTTGAGGAGCGGTAGCATCGCGTCGACGATCCGCGCTTTGCCCTTCGGCTCGCGCGGGTCTTCCTGTTTCAGCAATTGCTCGAAAACAAAGCGCACGATGGGCTGCGAATCGGCGACGAGCTTTTCCCACTGCGCGGGATCTTCCAGGATCAACTCGTCGGGATCGCGTCCTTCTGGCAGGGTCACAACGCGGATATCGGCCTTGAGCCGCCCTTCCACGCCCACCAGCCCGCGCGGGTCGAAGACGGCATCCCACTCGCGGTCGAGCGTTTGTCGCGCGGTTTCCAATCCCTGCAACGTGCCGTGGATGCCCGCCGCGTCGGGGTCCAGCGCCAGGATGAAGCGCTTGGTAAGGCGTTGCAGTTGTTGCAGGTGTCCTTCGGTGAGCGCCGTGCCCATCGGCGCGACGACGTTTTTGTAGCCGGCCTGATGTGGGATCATCACGTCCATGTAGCCTTCGACGATGATAGCGGCATCGGCCTCGCGGATGGCCTGGTTGGCGAGGTGATAGCCGAAAAGGATATTACTCTTGTCGAAGAGCGTGGTCTGCGGCGAGTTCATGTACTTGGGTTGATCGTCGGGGTTGAGCACGCGCCCGCCGAACGCGATCACCCGTCCGCGCCGGTCGCAGATGGGGATCATCAGCCGGTTACGGAAGCGGTCGAACGTTCCACCGCCCTCGCGCTCCACGAGCATCCCCGCCTTGATTTGTTCTTCGGGACTGAAGCCTTTGCCGGACAGATAAGTGCGCGTCGCGTCCCAGTCGCTGAGGCTGTACCCAACCTGGAAGGTGGAGAGGGTTTCACGGGTAAAGCCACGCTTTTCCACGTAGGCGCGGGCGTGCGCGGCCTGCGGCGCGGTGAGCAACAGCGTGTGATAGTAAGCGGCGGTGGTTTCCAGTAGGGATCGCAGACGCTCGGATTCGCTTTCGGCCTCCACCTGTTCGGGCGTGCGCGGTTGCAGTTCCACCCCGGCCCGGCGCGCGAGTTCCTCTAGGGCCGTGCGGAAGTCCAGCCCCTCGAAATCCATCACGAAGTTGAAAAGGTCGCCCCCTTTGTTGCAGCCAAAACAATGCCATCCCTGGGTATCCGGGAAGACGTAGAACGAAGGGGTCTTTTCGGTATGGAAGGGGCAGAGTCCTTTGAAATAGCGCCCGGACTTCTGAAGGTGAACGTGCCGCCCGATGACCTCGACGATATCCAATCTATCCTTGACTTCATCCACAACGCTCATAGGTCAATATTGTACTCAGGTGGTGAGGAAAGGCAAGGGGAGTCGGAAAAGCATAGGCGATTACCGGAAACCGGTGTACAATCTATGATAGGTCGTGATGACTGTGTTGCCTGACTACAAGACTAACGACTACATGACCATTTCTGGAGGAGATGCGCGCCATGACCAAACGACTTTATCCTGCGACACCCATGGTTGGACAAGTGGATGACTACCACGGGACGCTGGTTCCCGATCCCTACCGCTGGCTGGAAGACCTTAACGCGCCGGAGACGCAGACGTGGATCGAAGCGCAGAACGCGCTGACGTTTGCCTACCTGGAACAGATTCCGGGCCGCGAGGCGATTCGCGCCCGGCTGACGGAACTGTGGGACTTCCCCAAGTTTGGCGCGCCGTTCAAGCGCGGCGGGCGCACCTTTCAGTTCCGCAACAGCGGTTTGCAAAACCAGGACGTGCTCTATGTGATGGATGCTCCCACGGACGAGGGGCGTGTGCTGCTCGACCCCAACACGCTGTCCGACGATGGCACGGTCGCGCTGACCGGCGTCGATGTAAGTTGGGACGGGCGCTGGCTGGCCTACGCCGTCAGTGCCAGCGGCTCGGATTGGAAAACATGGCGCGTGCGCGATATCGAAACCGGCGAGGATTTGCCGGACACTGTCGAATGGAGCAAGTTTTGCACGGCCTCGTGGTTACCAGATAGCAGCGGCTTCTTCTACGGGCGCTACGCCGCGCCCGAAGCGGGGATGGAGTACGCCGGAACGAACTACCACAAGAAGGTCTATCTACACCGCCTCAACACACCCCAGGCGGAGGACGTGCTGGTCTACGAGCGCCCCGATCACAGGGAATGGGGGTTCTACACCGAAGTCACCGACGATGGGCAGTATCTGATGCTGCTCGTGTCGCAGGGCACTGACCGGCGCAACTGTGTCTTCTACAAATCGCTGCCCGACGGCGAGTTCGTGGAGCTGATCCCCACGTTCGAGGCCCGTTTTAACTTTATCGGCAACATCGGCTCCGAATTCTACTTCCTCACCGATTGGCGCGCCCCGCGCGGACAGGTGCTCGTCATCGATGTGGAGCATCCGGCGCGGGAGCACTGGCGGACGCTGCTCCCCGAAGCCGCCGACACGCTCGAAGACGTGACGCTGGCGCACGGCGAGTTCGTGGCGCGCTATTTGCATGACGCGCATCACCAACTGCTGCGCTTTGGGTTGGACGGCGCGCCACGGGGCGAAATCGTATTGCCGGCGTTGGGATCGCTCCTCGAAGTCCACGGGCGACGCGAGGATGCAGCGTTGTTCTACACCTTCCACTCGTTCCTCTACCCGCCGTCGGTCTACCGCTACGATTTCGACCGCGCCGTGAGTGAGGTGCTGGCCGCGCCGGACCTCGACTTCGACGCGACGGCTTACGAGACGGAACAGGTGTTCGTCACCAGCAAAGACGGGACGCAAGTGCCAATGTTCCTGATCCATCGCCGTGACTGGCGCAAGGATGGCCAAAACCCCACACTGCTCTACGGCTACGGCGGCTTCAACCTGGCGCAGCCGCCGGTCTTTATGGTATGGCGGCTGGTGTGGCTGGAGATGGGGGGTGTGCTGGTGGTCGGCAACATCCGGGGCGGCGCCGAGTACGGTGAGGCGTGGCACGAAGCGGGAACGGTCCACAAGAAACAGAACGTCTTCGATGACTTCATTGCCTGTGCGGAACATCTGATTGCGGAGGAGATTACCTCTCCGTCCAAACTCGTCATCGAAGGGCGCTCCAACGGTGGCCTGCTGGTGGGCGCGTGCCTTACGCAGCGCCCTGACCTCTTCGGCGCGGCGTTGCCCACGGTGGGCGTGATGGACATGCTGCGCTTCCATAAGTTCACCATCGGCTGGGCATGGGTGAGCGACTACGGTTGCGCGGACGATCCAGAACAATTCAAGACGCTCTACACTTACTCGCCCTTGCACAACGCCAAACCGGCCTCCTATCCGGCTACGCTTATCCTCACCGGTGACCACGATGACCGGGTGATGCCCGCGCACTCCTACAAGTTCGCGGCGGCGCTCCAGGCGGCGCAGCATGGCGATGCGCCGGTACTCATCCGCATTCAGACGCAGGCCGGGCACGGGCCGGGAAAGCCCACTGCCGTCCTCATCGCCGAGCGCGCCGACATGTGGGCGTTCGTGGCGCAAGCCCTGAAAATGACATCACAATGAAAAAACGGGTTTACATCGTTTACACAGGCGGGACCATCGGAATGCAGCCGACGGTGGAGGGGTACGCGCCTGCGCCAGGCTATCTCGCGGCACAATTGGCGGCGACGCCGGAACTGCGCGACGCCGCTATGCCCGATTACACTATCCATGAGTACGACCCGCTGCTGGATTCATCCAACATGATGCCCGCCGACTGGCTCAAGATCGCGCAGGACATCGCAGCGCACTACGACGATTACGACGGTTTCATCGTCCTGCACGGGACGGATACGATGGCCTACACTGCGTCGGCGCTGCCCTTTATGCTGCAAGGGTTGGCGAAGCCGGTGATCCTCACCGGATCGCAACTGCCGCTGTGGGAGGTGCGCAACGACGCGCGCGAGAACCTCATCACCGTGATGCAGATCGCCGCCGCTTACACCATCCCCGAAGTGTGCCTCTATTTTGGCGATAAGCTTCTGCGCGGCTGTCGCGCCGTCAAGGTCAACGCGGTGGGCTTCGACGCCTTCGACTCGCCCAACTACCCGCCGTTGGGGACGGTGGGCATCCACATCGACGTGCATTGGGAGAACATTTTGTCGCCCCCCGCGCCTGGCCCACTTACCATCCAGCCGTTCGGGGCGGCTCACGTGGGGACATTGCGGCTCTTTCCGGGGATGGATTTCGACGTTGTCGCCAATGTGTTGCGACCGCCGCTGCAAGGACTGATCCTGGAGACTTACGGGGTGGGGAACGGCCCGGTCAACAACCGCGCGTTTATGACGGCGTTGGAAGATGCGATTGCGTGCGGCGTTGTGATCGTGGATTGTACGCAATGTCTCAAGGGGACGGTGGACCTGGAAGGCTACGCGACCGGCTCGGCACTGGCGAGGATCGGCGTGGTGAGCGGCTTCGATATGACCGTGGAAGCGGCGCTGGCGAAGCTGTTCTACCTGTTCAGCCTTGAAGCTGCCGTAGGCAGCGACTTTGTCAAACAACAAATGCAGATGAATCTGCACGGCGAATTGACGCGGTGAGTCAGCATCACGCCTTACCTAGATTTCGCGCTTGCGTCGGATCACAATCCGGCGCTCCCCAGGACGTGGATTGTGATCCGCGCAAAGCTCATTTTGGCTCTCTGCCTGTCATCATCCTGTTGCTCGCCGCGTTTGCGCTGCGCGTGTGGAACCTCGACGGGCCGAGCTTGTGGTACGATGAGGCGTATTTGTGGTGGGTGACACGCTTGCCGTTGGGCGAGATGCTGTCGTTGAGCATGCGCGAGCTGATCCCGCCGCTGTCCTATCTGCTGCTGCGTGTGTGGCAGCCGCTCGCCGGGACGACTGAGTTTGCCCTGCGTTTCCCCACCGTCCTTTTTGGGTTGCTCGCCCTTGCCGCGCTGGCCCGCATCGCCCGCCGGCTGACCCGGCAGCGCGCCGCCGCGATCTGGGCGCTATTATTTGGGGCGCTTGCCACCCCCATGCTCTGGGCGGCGCGGGAGACGCGCATGTATGGCGTGTTCATCGCCTGGACGCTGCTCGCTGGCATGGCGTTGATCGAGACATTGTACGCCCGCATGTCGTCTGTTCGCCGTCGCTGGGCCTGGCTGTGGGGCGGCGCGCTGTTCGGCGCGCTCGCCACATTGACGCTCTCCGCTTTCTGGCTCGCCGGGCAGGGACTCTTCGCGCTCGTCGTGCTGCTGCGCCGTCCGTGGCCCGCCGTGCGCGCATGGATGCGAGATATGCTCTGGCCCACGCTCGCCGCCGGTGCGCTGTTTCTGCCGTGGGGCATCGGCGCGCTGCGCTTTCTGGGAGACAACACCACGTATTGGGCCGGGCATTTGCCTGTCGCTGAGTTCCTGCGCATCACCATCACCGGGATGACGGTTTCCGATTATTGGCCTGCTGTATCGCACGTGGCTGTGGGTAGCCTCCTCCTGCTGGCAACGTTCCCGGCGTTGCTGCTGGCTCGCCGCCGTCCTTATGCGGGATTGTATCCTTTGCTGTCTGTGCTTCCCATAGGCGCGATGGCGCTGATCTTCCGCAATTTGCCGAAATGGGGCAGCCGCCATGCTGCGTTCCTGGCCCCGCTGCCGGTGTTAGCGCTGGCGGTAGGATGGGGGATGGCGCGCAGGCTTCACCATCGAAAGACGCGCACCTTCGCACACGCCTGGCTCAGCGTGTGCAGCCTGCTCTTTGTCACCGTTGCCATTCGCGCCGATCTGAACCTGCTGGCCGATCCGGCCTACGCGCGCGAGGATTGGCGCGGCGTTGCCCACTACGTCGAAGCGCACCGCGAACCGGACGACATCGTTATCGTTGAGACCGGCTCCGTCTTCCCGGCTTGGGCCTACTATGCGGGCGATGATGGCTTGCTGCCCTTGCCCGACGACGAACTGCTGGATGTCAATCACGTGCTGCATTACGAGAACACCACCCCCGCCCTCAACGCCGCTCTGCAAGAGACGTCCGGCGTGTGGCTCGTCACGTGGCTGGAGCACGTCACCGACCCGACGGGCATTGTTCCCGCGCTGCTGAGCACGCTCGGCCCGGAGACGCCGCAGCCGCAGTTCCACGGCCTGGGGCTGCGCCATTTCACCCTCAACCGGCGCGCCGATTTTTCCATCTCGCCGCCGTTTACCGGATGGCCGGTGCAATCCATGCTGCCCGGTTTGACGTTGTGGAGTTACAGCCTGCCGGAGACGCCGCAGCCCGCCGGAGCACCGTTGGATGTGTGGACTTACTGGATGACCGTGGGACTGGATGATCCTGCGGATCGCTTCTACCAGGTCGTGCTGCGCCTGCTGGACGCGCGCGGCGACGAATGGGGCCGCTTCAACGGCACACCGGCCAGCGGTGATTACCGCCCTTCGCGTTGGCCTGCCGAAACGCTTGTCCTGGGCCGTTACGTACTGACGCCTGATCCGTGGACGCCGCCGGGTGTCTACACGCCTGTGCTCACCGTCTACCTTGCTGGTGAAGCTGAGACGACAGTAACGCTGCAGCCGGTCACACTTTTAGCAGCGCCGCAATCCCCGTCTCTGCCGGAAAGGGCCGTAACCGTCGAATTGCTGGGTGACACGGTTGCAGACCAGCCACATCCGGAAGCGCCGTTGCGCTTGTTGGGGCTTTGGATTGGACGCGATACGGTCCGGCCCTGCAATCAGGTTGAGGGATGGGCCTACTGGGAGAACATTGCCGATGTGGTCGAGCACGATCTGCATATGGTGGTGGAACTCGAAGAACACCGGCTGGAATTTTCCGTCGCTTCTGAATCGGCGAATCAGGTCTGGCCTGCCGGAATGCGCTTTGCTACACAGTTCCGTCTGCCCATCACTTGTAGAGCTTTGGACGCGCAGGCTCCGCTGGAAGTGCAACTCACTGATACATCAGGAACGTTTCTAACAGCCTGGCGCGGGCCGACGGTTTCCATTGTTTCTGATCGTACATACGCGCCCCCTGCGGGTCTTCTTAACGCATCAGGGGACTTTGGACCGGGCTTTGCCGAATTGGTCGGGTATACGTTGGAGCCAGCACCGCGCGCCGGGACACCGTTCACCGTCACGTTATACTGGCGCGCCGAAGAGACTGGCGATGCCCCTTACAATGTCTTTGTCCATGTCACGCCGCCGGATGCGCCTGCGTCCATCGTTGCCCAACACGATGGCTGGCCCGCGCTTGGCGCGAAGCCTACCTTCGCCTGGCTGCGCGGCGAAATCGTCGCTGATGTTCATCCGTTGCCCGGCGTCCCGGCGGGTACGTATCGACTGCGGGTGGGATTCTATGATGCTGAGGGGCGGTTGCCGTTCTATGCCGCGGCCACTGCGTCAGAAGACGCCACGACGGGGGATGCTGTCATCATTCCTCTTACCGTGACTCCATAGGTACACGGATGAACACGGAAAACACGGATTCTTTCAGGAAAAAAATCCAAAGAATCCATGAAATCCGTGTACAATTTTCCTATGCCGACGTTTCGAGTGCCAGTGTGCGATAGCGCGCGGGCAGCAGGTCTTGTTCTGCCAACAATGCCTCACGCATGCGGGCGCGGGCGCGGAACAGCCGCGATTTCACCGTCCCTATGTGCATGTTCAACACCTGCGCGACTTCTTCGTAGGCGTAACCGAGCCGGTCTACTAATACAAGTACTATGCGTTGCTCCTGCGGTAGGCCGGCGAGCGCGCGATCCAACAGTGCGCCAAGCTCGCCACGCTGCAAGCGCTCCTCCGGTGATTCTCTGCGATCCACCAGATGGGGATTTGTGTCCTCGTCCATGTCCTCGAAGTCGTCCCACGAGACGATGGGACGGCGCTTCTGCAGACGTAACTGGTCATAGCAAGCGTTAGTGACGATGCGCATCAGCCACGCGCGAAAGGAGCCGCCACGAAAGTCGCCCAACGCGCGATAAGCGGCGATAAATGCTTCCTGCGTGGCGTCATCGGCAGAAGCTTCGTCGCGCAGGATGTAGCGCGCCAGGTTGTAGACCTGGCTTTGATAGGCCAACACCAGCGCGTTGAAGGCGTCCAGGCTGCCCTTTTGCGCTGCAGCGATCAAATCTGTTGTATTCAAAGCTTCTGTTACCATAATGCTCAATCACTTTCTCTGCCTTGCAGATGGTGTCTTCTGATTGCACGTAGGACATCCATAAACTATGTCGTCGTTGGACGAAAAAGGTAACAGGGGAAATGGGAGAAATTGGCTATTCAATTTCCCATTTTCTCACAACAGGCTAAAATCTGATAGCGACGGTGGTTCGATGAGCGACTGCCCGATGAATCTCAGGAGGTGTGCAATGCAAACCGTTTTGCCCCGTTGGCGGGGCTTCAATTTATTGGAGATGTTCACCGTTAAAAGTGACGGCGATTTCTGCGAGGACGATTTCCGCTGGATGCGCGATTGGGGCTTCGACTTCGCCCGCATCCCGGCGTGTTACACGCTCTGGATCGAGGACGGCGATCCCTATAAACTGCACGAGCCGATGTTGGAAAAGGTAGACCGCCTGGTGCGCCTAGGGCAGCAGTACGGCATCCACATCTCTCTCAACTTCCATCGCGCGCCGGGCTACTCGGTGAACCGCGAGCGCGACGAGCCGTTCAACCTGTGGAAGGACCAGGACGCGCTGGACGCCTTCTGCTTTCACTGGCAGACCTTCGCCCAACGCTATCACGGCATCACGTCGGCGGATTTGAGCTTCGATCTGGTCAACGAGCCGCCGAATCCGGGCGAGGGCCGTCCGCCGCACTACCCGATGACGCGCGAAGATCACGAGCGCGTCGTGCGCGCGTCGGTCGCCGCCATCCGCGCGGTCGATCCTGAACGACTGGTCATCGCCGATGGGATGGACTATGGGCGCATCCCCGCTCCAGAGCTGAATGACACCGGCATCGCGCAGAGCTGCCGCGCTTACGAGCCGATGGGCATCAGTCACTACAAGGCGAGTTGGGTCAATGGGATGGACTGGCCTACGCCACAATGGCCTGGTGCATGGCATTACGGTGAGACGTGGGGCCGCGCCGAGTTGGAGCAGGCATACCAACCGTGGATCGATCTGGCGGTGCAGGGCATCGGCGTCCACTGCGGCGAAGCGGGGGCGTTCAGCTACACGCCGTACGCTGTCGTGCTGGCCTGGTTCCGCGACGTACTGGACATCCTCACGGCGCACAACATCGGCTACGCGCTGTGGAACTTCCGCGGTTCGTTTGGCATCATCGATTCGGGTCGTGCCGATGTGGCTTACGAGGACTGGCACGGTCACAAATTGGATCGCGCGTTCCTGGAACTATTGCAGGGATTTTGAAATTTGGGGGTTTGGGGACGGGTACGCCCGTCCCCAAACCCCCACTTTTTCCCTTATTGATGATATATGGAGGTTGCGATGATACCAGAACTAATTGCCGATTACAACTGCCGCACGGGAGAAAATCCACTGTGGCATCCCGATGAACAGCGCTTGTACTGGGTCGATATCCCCAACGGGCGGCTCTTCCGTTACGACCCGGCGACAGGCCATCACGAGATGTGCTACGAGGGCCGGCCCATCGGCGGGTTCACCATCCAGGCCGACGGCGCGCTGCTGCTCTTCCAGGACAAAGGCACGGTGACGCTATGGCGCGACGGCGTGACGGAGACGGTCATCGAAGCAATCCCCGCTGAGGTCAACACGCGCTTCAACGACGTGATCGCCGATCCCGCCGGGCGCGTCTTCTGCGGGACGATGCCCACTCAAGAACGTTCCGGGCGGCTCTACCGCCTCGATCCCGACTTGACGCTTACCGAGGTCGTGGACGGCGTCGGCGTGTCCAACGGCCTGGGTTTCACGCCCGACCGCAAGGGGATGTACTACACCGACACGACCAAGCACGTCATCTACCTCTTCGACTACGACGAGGCTACCGGCGCAATCACCAACCGCCGCGATTTCGTCCGCGTGCCGCAGGTACCGGATGAAGGCCATCCCGACGGGATGACGGTGGATGCTGAAGGCTACGTCTGGGTTGCGCGTTGGGACGGCAGTTGTCTTGTCCGCTACGCGCCTGACGGGACGGAGGTGCAGCGCATCCCCTTCCCGGCGAAGAAAGTCTCCTGTCCCACGTTCGGCGGCCCGGACTACACCGACATCTACGTCACCACAGCGAGCATCCAGGGCAAGGAGATCGAAGGACCCGGCGCAGGTGCGCTCTTCCGCCTGAACTTGGGGATCAAGGGTGTGCCGGAATTTCGCTCACGAATCATGATTCTCTCACTCAGGAGCAGAGACTAATGAAAATAACAACGCAAGATAACGGGCGCGAGCATAAGCGTGAATTGTGGATTGAGGGCGAGGAGAAGTCTGTCTGCCATTTGCTGGTCCTTGATTACACTATGCGTATTGGTACGGCTGAAGTATGCATGGCGGGTATCGGCGATGTGTACACGAACCGCGAGCACCGCAAGAAGGGATACATGCGCCACCTGTACGAGGATACCATCCATTATATGATCGCCGAAGGCTACGATATTTCGATGCTCTTTGGGATTGAGAACTTCTACACCAAGTTCGGTTATGCGCCGGGCCTGGCGGGCTTCGAGTGCAAGGTCAAGACGCGCGATGCGGAGGTCGCGGCGGCGAACGCGCCTGCCGGAGCGACCATCACCCGGCCCATCGGCGAGGCGGATATGCCCGCCGTACTCGATCTCCACAACGCCAACAACGCGACGCGCATGTGCAGCGTGGTGCGCACGATCGAAGATTTCCCCAAATTTCACAAGGGAACGTGGTACGGCGCGCCGCCGGATACGCACCTGTGGGAAGACGCCAACGGCAAACTGTTGGCCTACGCCGTCTGGGATCGAAATGATAAGGCTGTGAAGGTTGCCGAAATCGAGGCTTGCACGGATACGTTCTTCCCAACGCTCCTCAGCGCCTTCGCCGCGCAGGCGGTGGACAAGCGTTGTGAGGAGGTGCAGCTTTTCATCCCGCCCGACCATCCCTTCGCCGAGTACGTGCAGCGCTTCGGCGCGGAATGGACGGTGACGTATCCGCGTTACGGCAGTGGGATGCTGCGCTTGCTCAATCAGCAGCCGTTCTTCGAGAAGATCGTGCCGGAACTGGAACGGCGGTTGGCGCTCTCGCGTTCCGCCGGCTATACCGGCGCACTCACGTTCCAGACGGACCTGGGGACGCTCGCACTCGTCATCAACCGGGGGAGCATCACCTTAGCGGGCAAGGCAAGCGACGGCCTGCGCCTGGAACTCCCGCAGGACAAGCTGACGCAGCTGGTCATCGGCTACCGTTCCGCCCGCGACGTGCTGAACGATCCGCAGGTCACCGCGCATGGGGATGTGCTGCCACTGCTGGATATCCTGTTCCCGAAGGGGACGCCGTATATCTGGGTGGCGGATCATTTTTAGCGGTTTTATCGAACAGGATAAAAGCCGTTGTCCCCTGACCTGAAAGGTCAGGGGACAACGGCGTTCAAAATGGGTTTTGTTATAGGGGGCGCTAATATAACCGTTTGACAAGCGGCAAGTAGACACGACTACCGACGCGCGCGATGATAAAGGCCTGATTGTTTTGTGTGTCGAACTCAGGCGTAGAGGAAAGGATGTTCAGTTCGCCGATTGCGGGTTGGTACAGTGTCGAACTGAACGCGACTGTAGTCGTAATTACCATGTCAAAGATGGCTCCTGCGGGCAATGTGCCCAAATTCCAATGCCAGTTGTGTGAAGTTACCCCCAAAAACTAGACCACATGCTAAATGGAAATGGTGTACA